>NZ_JAJPWB010000008.1:0-449653 GCF_046549295.1 Micromonospora sp. 067-2
GCTTGCGAGCCCCGCAGTCGCGAACGAGAACGGCACCGTGAGCGCGAGGAGTGAGCTTGCGAGCCCCGCAGTCGCGAACGAGAACGGCACCGTGAGCGCGAGGAGTGAGCTTGCGAGCCCCGCAGTCGCGAACGAGAACGGCACCGTGAGCGCGAGGAGTGAGCTTGCGAGCCCCGCAGTCCTGAACGAGGGATGGCTGAGATGAGCCAGGCGTCGATCCTCTACGACATTCCCGGGCCTCGCGCCCGTCGCCGCAACGCGATCCTGGGCGTCGTCTCCACCGTCGGCATCGTCGCCCTGCTCGCGTACGTCGGCTACAAGTTCGCCGACACCGGCCAGTTCGAGGCCCGCAAGTGGGAGCAGTTCCAGTACGCCTCGGTGCAGCGCGAACTGCTCGGCGGTCTGTGGGCGACGCTGAAGGCCGCCGGCATCGCCGCGGTTCTGGCGCTGCTGTTCGGCGCGGTCTTCGCCAGTGCCCGTCTGAGCGACAAGTGGGCGCTGCGGACCCCTGCCACCTTCGTGGTGGAGCTGTTCCGGGCGATCCCGCTGCTGATCCTGATCTTCTTCGGCTACTACGTGCCGCTGCAGTACGGCTGGTCGATCGACAAGCTGTGGGCGCTGGTCATCGGGCTGATGCTCTACAACGGCTCGGTGCTGGCGGAGATCTTCCGGGCCGGCATCAACGCGGTGCCGTACGGGCAGACCGAGGGCGGGTACGCGGTCGGCCTGCGCAAGAACCAGGTGCTGCGGCTGATCCTGCTGCCGCAGGCGGTCCGGGCGATGCTTCCGGCCATCGTCAGCCAGCTCGTCGTGCTGCTCAAGGACACCGCGCTGGGCTTCATCATCACGTACCCGGAGTTGCTCTTCGTGGGTAAGCAGATCGGCGGCCGGTTGCCGTTCGGCCTGCCGTATGTGCCGACGTACCTGATCGTCGGGGCGATCTACATCACCATCTGCGGGGCGCTGTCGGCCTTCGCGTGGTGGTTGCAGAAGCGGATGGGCCGTGTCCCACGGACGGAGGCGAAGGTGCTGCCGTCGCAGGACGTGGGCGACGCCGCCGGCCGGATGATCTGATGCGGAGTGCGGCGGAGCCGTTCACCGGCGCGTGATCAACTCGGCGTCGCCGATATCGGGGTATCACCGCACGGCGGGATACCCCGATATCGCTGACCTCGTGTTGATCATGGGCTGTTGACGCGACGTCAGCGGGCGATCTCGGTGACCCGGGACTCGCGGACCACGGTGACCCGGATCTGACCCGGGTAGGTCAGCTCCTCCTCGATCTGCTTGGCCACGTCGCGGGCCAGCACGGCCGCCCCGATGTCGTCCACGTCGTCCGGCTTGACCATCACCCGGATCTCCCGGCCGGCCTGCATGGCGAAGACCTTGTCCACGCCGATCTTGCCGGCCGCGATCTCCTCGATCCGCTCCAGCCGCTTGACGTACGCCTCCAGGCTCTCCCGGCGCGCGCCCGGCCGACCGCCGGAGCAGGCGTCGGAGGCCTGGGTGAGCACGGCCTCGATGGTCTGTGGCGGCACCTCGTTGTGGTGCGCCTCGATGGCGTGCACCACGTCCTCGTGCTCGCCGTACTTGCGGGCCAGGTCGGCGCCGATGATGGCGTGGCTGCCCTCCACCTCGTGGGTGAGCGCCTTGCCGATGTCGTGCAGGAACGCCGACCGCTTGATGGTGGGCACGTCCAGCCGCAGCTCGGCGGCCATGATCCCGGCGATGTGCGCGGTCTCGACCAGGTGCTTGAGCACGTTCTGCCCGTACGAGGTGCGGTAACGCAGTCGACCCAGCAGGGTGACCAGCTCCGGGTGGATCTCGGTGATGCCCACCTCGACCAGGGCGTCCTCGGCGGCCCGCTGGCAGAGCTCCTTCACCTCGTGGCGGGCCAGGTCGTAGACCTCCTCGATCCGGTGCGGGTGGATCCGCCCGTCCAGCACCAGCTTCTCGAGGGTGAGCCGGCCGACCTCCCGGCGCACCGGGTCGAAGCAGGACAGCAGCACCGCCTCCGGGGTGTCGTCGATGATCAGGTTGACCCCCGTCACCGACTCGAAGGCGCGGATGTTGCGCCCCTCCCGGCCGATGATCCGCCCCTTCATCTCGTCTCCGGGCAGGTGCAGGACGCTGACCACGCTCTCCGCGGTCTGCTCGCTGGCCACCCGCTGGATCGCGTCCACCACGATGTGCCGGGCTCGCTGTTCGGCGGTGTTGCGTGCGTCGGACTCGATGTCCCGTACCAGCAGCGCCGCCTCCCGCTTGGCAGACGTCTCGATGACCTCGATCAGCTCCAGGCGGGCCGAGTCGGCGGTGAGGCCGGCCACCCGTTCCAGCTCCCGGCGACGCAGTTCCTCCGCCTCGGCCAGTTCGACCTCCCGCCTGGAGAGCGCGGACTCGCGGGTGGCGAGGGCGGCGCGGGCCGCGGTGAGCTGCCGCTCCCGCTCGGCGGACCGCTCCACCTCCTCGGTGTGCAGCCGCTCCCGCTCGTCCATCCGCGAGGCGCGGCGCTCCACCTCCGCGGCCTGCTCGCGCGTCGTGGCGGCGAGCACCGCGACCTCCCGCTCGCCGCTGCGGCGGGCCGTGCTGCGCAGTTGCTCGGCGTCCGCCTCAGCCTGCTTGTGGGCGCGTTCCAGCACGGTGTCGGCCTCGGCGCGGGCGTCGTCGAGCACCCGGCCGGCCTCCGCTCGGGCCGCCTTCGCCTCGGCGGTGGCCGCCGCCGCCTCGGCACGCGCCGCCGCGGCCGCGGACTTCGCCACGTCGATCGTGCTGTTCGCCTTGTCGGCCGCGGTGCGTAGGGCGGCCAGAGACTGCTCCTGGCGGTCCTTCTCGGCGATGAAGGCGGGATCCTCCGGCGCCGGCGCCGCACCCATCCTGCGCAGCGTCCGGATGCCGACCAGCACGGCCCCGACCACCACCGCGGCGAGGACGACAACGGCCGCGAGGAGCACGACGTCGAAGGCGTTCATGCCGGGACCCCGTCGGGTCCGCCGGTGAACCTGTGCCGCCGCCCCGCCATGGCCGCCTCCCCTGAACGTCGAGACCGCAGCGACTGTGCCGGGGCACACTCCTGCGGCTGTGGACGCCCGACCGGAGCGGATGGCCGTGGGATAGCTCTCTCCGCCGGCGGTGCCCTCGGGCAACGTCGGCGACCGGGTGCAGTTGTCGCGGCGTTCCGGACCGGCCTGTCCGAAGCTGCCGCCAAAGGCCGCTGAGGCGGCCGAAGTGATGCTGTTCTGTTACGCGATCTATGTTGTGCGCTTAGCCTGCGCTTGGTCGGGCAATGTGAGCCTGTATGGCGAGGCTAGGTCTCCGGGGGTGGTCTGGTCAAGGACTCATGATCAAACCCCCCGAACGGAGAGAAGTTGCGGCATCACCGAATGCTGATGTCGCGCCGGACACGGTTGGACAAACTCCGCGAGGCGTTCGGCGCGAAGACCGCGTCGGGGCTGCTCAACGCGACCTACGCTCGCCTTTGCAGCGACCCCGACGACCGGGTTGTGTGACCTGTCCGTTCACCCGCCGGGACGATCACTCGCCTGAGCGGATGTCGCGATCCACCTCACCCTCGGCGTCAGCGAGCGCGTCGGCGTCGATCTGCTCGGCGAACTCGGCCGCCTCGGCGCTCTGCGCCGCGATCGCGTCCTTCACCGCCCGGATCGCCACGCCGGGCGGGTAACCCTTGCGGGCCAGCATGCCCACCAGCCGGCGGAAGACCGCGTCGGGCTCACCCCGGGCGGTACGCAGCTTGCGCTCCACCAGGGCACGGGCGGTTTCCGCCTCGGTCTCCTCGTTCAGCTCACCGAGCGCCTCGGTGGCCACCTCGCCGTCGACGCCCTTCTGGCGCAGCTCGTTGGCGAGCACCCGGCGGGCCAGGCCACGCCCAGCGTGCCGACTGGACACCCAGGCGCGGGCGAACGCGGCGTCGTCGATGATGCCGACCTCGTCGTACCGGTCGAGCACGTCGGCCGAGACCTGCTCGGAAATGCCCCGCTTGGCCAGCGCCCCGGCCAACTCGGCCCGGGTGCGCGGCCGGACGGCGAGCTGGCGCAGGCAGATCTCGCGGGCCACCTCCGACTCGTCGCGCGGCGGCGGCTCCGGTTCACCCGCCTGCTGCTCGGACCGTTGGCCCCTGCGTGGGCGAGGCGGGTCACTGGCATCGCCCGTACGGGGTGGGCTGGCATCCCAGCCCCGCCCCGTACGGGCGCGTCGTCCTGCCATGGGTCAGCGACCGGTCAGAAGTCGACCGGCGGCAGCTCCGGGCCACCGGCGGCGTCGCCCGCGCCGACCCCGACGCCGAGCTTCTCCAGGATCTTCTTCTCGATCTCGGCGGCCACGTCCGGGTTTTCCTTCAGGAACTCCCGAGCCTTCTCCTTGCCCTGGCCGAGCTGGTCGCCGTCGTACGTGTACCAGGCGCCGGACTTCCGAATGATCGCCTGCTCCACGCCGACGTCGATCAGCGAGCCCTCGCGCGAGATGCCCTTGCCGTACATGATGTCGAACTCGGCCTGCTTGAACGGGGCCGCGACCTTGTTCTTCACGACCTTGACCCGGGTGCGGTTACCGACCACGTCGGTGCCGTCCTTGAGGCTCTCGATGCGGCGCACGTCGAGCCGGACCGAGGCGTAGAACTTCAGCGCCCGACCACCGGTCGTGGTCTCGGGTGACCCGAACATCACGCCGATCTTTTCCCGGAGCTGGTTGATGAAGATCGCCGTGGTGCCGGTGTTGCTGAGGACACCGGTGATCTTCCGCAGCGCCTGGCTCATCAGCCGGGCCTGGAGACCCACGTGGCTGTCGCCCATCTCACCCTCGATCTCGGCGCGCGGCACCAGGGCCGCCACCGAGTCGATCACGATGACGTCGATCGCGCCGGAGCGGATCAGCATGTCTGCGATTTCCAGCGCCTGCTCGCCGGTGTCCGGCTGAGAGACCAGCATCGCGTCGGTGTCGACGCCGAGGGCCTTCGCGTAGTCGGGGTCGAGCGCGTGCTCGGCGTCGATGAACGCGGCGATGCCACCGGCCCGCTGGGCGCTGGCCACCGCGTGCAGCGCCACCGTGGTCTTACCGCTGGACTCCGGGCCGTAGATCTCGACCACCCGGCCACGCGGCAAACCGCCGATGCCGAGCGCCACGTCGAGTGCGATCGAGCCGGTCGGGATCACGGCGGTCTGGACGATCGGCCGGTCCCCCAGCCGCATCACCGAGCCCTTGCCGAACTGCTTGTCGATTTGAGCGAGAGCAAGGTCTAGTGCCTTCTCCCGGTCAGGCCCTGCTGCCACGGTTGCCACCCCTGCCTTCGCCGGCGTCTTTGCTGAGCTTCGCGTCACGCGGACACGCTAGGCGCTGGGTCCGACAGAAAACCAGCCGACGGGCCGTGAGCTGTGGACGAGCACCCCGCTGTGGACAATAGCCGAACAGGTGTACGACTGGACAAGCGACACGCGGACGGGGCGAAAAGGCTGCTCAGCGTAGTCGCGCGGGCACACGGTCGGGGTACGCGGCGCACACCGCCCGCCACACCACGTGCGCCTGCTCACCCGACGCCAACGCCTGCTCGATGGTCCGACCATCGAGCTGGGACAGCACCTGGTCGCGAGCGATGCTGCCCGCGTAGCCGGGCCCGAACGCCTCCTCCAGCCGCGTCCAGAAGTCGGTCAGCCGCACCTGATCAGCCCTCCTCATCCGATGCCCCGGTCGGCACCGGCCGCAACGCTAGCGCCACCAGGGGCACCGCTGCGACCGCCGCGAGCACGGTGAGCACCGGATAACCGGCGACCTGCATGACAAACCCGCTGGCCATGGCGGCGCCGGCCCCGGCCAGCCCCATGATCAGGTCGGACAGCCCCTGGACACTCGGCCGCGAGCCGGCGGGCACCGACTCGGACAGCAACGTCGAGCCGGCCACCATCGTCCCCGACCAACCCAGCCCGAGCAGCACCAGACCCACCGAGAGCCGGGGCGTGTGGTGGCCGGCGGTGCCGGCGACCGCGCAGGCGGCCAGCAGCAGCCCGACCCCACCGAGGATCACCAGCCGCCGGCCGAGCCGGTCGGTGAGCCAGCCGACCAGCGGGGAGAACGCGAACATGCCGGCGATGTGCAGGCTCAGCACGATGCCGACCAGTCGCAGCACGTCGGCGTCGGCGTGCGACTCACCGAGCCGGACCGGGGTCATCGCCATCACCGCCACCATCACCAGGTGACCGACCGCCACCGCCGCGATGCCGAGCCGGGCGGCGGGCCGTCCGCGTACCACCGACCAGGCCACCCGCATCCCGGCGCCGCGCGGCGCGCGCACCGTGACCGGCGCGGCGGCCGGCGCACCACCGACCGCGCCGCCGCCCGCCGGCGCCTCGGCCCTCAGGGTCAGGGCGGCGACCGGCGCGTCGACGGCCGCCGCGTCAGCGGCCGATGCGTCGGCGGCCGCGAGACGGCGCGCCGTGAGCAGCGGGTCGGGCCGGAGCAACCCGAGGAGTACGCCGCCAGCCAGCACGAACGCGACCGCACTGAACGCGAACGGACCGGCCAACGGTGGCAACCCCCAGCCGCTGGTGACCCGGTCGGCCAGGGCGGCGAAGTTCGGCGCGGCCACCGCGCCGATGGTGGTGGCCCAGACGATCAGGGAGAGCTGCCGACCCCGGCGGGCCGGCTCGGCGAGGTCCACCGCCGTGTAGCGGGCCTGGAGGTTCGCGGCGGTGCCCCCGCCGAAGAACAGCATGCCGAGGAAGAGCAGCGGTACCGAGCGGGTGGCCGCGGCCAGCACCACCAGCACGCCGCCGACGGCACCGACGGCGTACGCCACCGCCAGGCCCGGCCGGCGGCCGTGGCGCGTCATGATCCGGGTGACCGGAACGGCGAGCAGTGCCGCACCGACCACCCCGGCGCTCTGGGTCAGGCCGGAGACCGCGGTGCCCGCGATCCGGGAGGCGAGCAACGCACCGACGGAGAGCCCGATGGTCACGCCGACGCCGCCGATGATCTGCGTGGTGAAGAGCAGTCGCAGGGTACGTCGCTGGATCGGCGCGACGTCCGGCCGGACGGTACGTGGCGCGGTCAGGTCGGTTGCCATCGGCGCTCCTCGGGATGGGGGTGCCCCATCCTCGCGCACCCGCCCCGACCAGCGGCAGAGGGTTTCGCCAGCGACCAACCCGACACCCGTTCACCGAGGTGTGCGGATCCTGGGTCGGGCGAGCGTGGGCGGCGACCGTGTGGGTGGCGCCCACTGGTGGTCGTATCACTCACGCGGGCCTGACGTCGGGCGCGGCGAGCAGGTGCGTCAGCCGGCGGATCCGGGCCAGGGTGTGAGCGGCGACGGCCATGCTGACCATGGCAACCAGGGCGAAGATCACCGCGAGGCCTGCGCTGTCGGCGCCGAGCAGACCGAGTAGGACCAGACCGAGAGACACGCTTAGGATGAGCAACAGGGCCGCCCAGGTGGCCCGCCGCTGTCCCGCCAGGTAGCCGGGCAGTTCGCCCCGCGCAGAGTCGTCCTCCGGCACGGTCCCGGAGCGCAACGCCTCGCGCAGCGCGTACCCGTCGGGATCCCGCCGGGCGGCCTGGTCGCCCGCGACCCGCCGGCCCAGGTAAAGCGCGGGACCGATCCAGACGGCGCTCAGTGCCGCGCTCAGCACGGCCTCGACCAGGGGCTCCTGCCGGTCGAACAGCCAGCGCACCGGCAACCCGATCAGCAGCGTCACCGGCACCCAGTAGGCGGCCATCAACTGCAGCCCGGTCGCTCGCTCGGCGAAGTTCCTCCTCCATCCCCGACGGCGGCCGGTGGCCCCAGTGGGCTTACCCGCCTCGTGGGCCTGGTTGTCGACGTTCATCGACCCTTGTTACCCGCCCGCGACGCCGACGCAATCCGGAGCGCACTGTCAATCTTGGACAGTTGTCGTGATCGCCGAACGGGAAGTGTCCACGATCTGGGCGGATCGTGGCGGTCAGCCGGGCAGGGCGCGGGCGGCGACGGTGAGGTCGGCGACCAACCCCTCGTACGCCTTGTCCTGGTCGTCGGCGCGGAGCACCGCGGACGGGTGGATGGTGGCCAGCAGCCGGGCCGGCGGCGCGTCGGCAAGCTTGCCCGCGCTGTCCACCGGGACCTGGGTGAAGTCCTCCGGACGGTGCGCGGACGCGGGCCAGGGCAGCAGCTCACCGCGCTGCTTCGTCACCCGGAAGGACGGGCCGAGCAACGCCTTCGCGGCGGTCGCGCCGAGCACCACCACGATCTCGGGACGTAGCCGGGCGAACTCGGCGACCAGCCACGGCCGGCAGGCGGTGATGTGCACCTGGTCCGGGGTCTGGTGGATCCGCCGCTTGCCGCGCAACTCGAAACGGAAGTGCTTCACAGCGTTGGAGAGGTAGAGCAGCCGCGGGTCCAAGCCGGCGTCGTCGACGGCGCGGCGCAGCAGCCGGCCGGCGGGGCCGACGAAGGGCAGCCCCTTCTGGTCCTCCATGTCGCCGGGCTGCTCGCCGACCAGCACCACCCGTGCGCTCTCGTCGCCGCGTCCGAAGACCGTCTGCGTGGCGTCGCGGTACAGCTCGCACCCCTGGCAACCGCTCGATGCCGCACGCAGCTCGTCGATGGTGTCCGCGTCGGGCGGGATGAACCGCTGGGCGCCCGGGGGACTGTCGGTCTTCTCGGCCATGCCGACTGTTATATACCCGTTCGCCGTCCTGCGCCGGGTACGCCCCGGCGAGGCCGCCACCCTCGGTCAGTAGCCGTTGCCGCCGCCGTCACCCCCGGATGCGAGCGCGATCAGCACGATCACGATGATGATGATCACCACCGCCACGGCGATCCAGAGCCCTTTACGCGAACCACCTGAAGCCATCTCGTCCACCTCCGGCACCCCGCATACCCACCGCAAACCCCCTGAATCGGTGCGACGCCGCAGATTCCCCGAAACCGGATGAGCCGGTCCGCACACGACAGCAGCCGCAGTGACCCGCTCAGGCCGTGAACCCGGCTGGCGGGGTGGGGTGGGCGGCGCTGGCCAGGGCGGCTGCCAGCGGCGCGAGGTCCCCGGTGGTGAGGGGGCTGACGGTGATCCGGAGCGCGGGTGGGGCGGCGATCCGGTAGAGGGCACCGGGGGCCACCGACCAGCCGGTGTCACGCAACGCGGTGACGGCGCTGGTCTCGTCCGCCACCGGCAGCCAGACGTTGATGCCGCTGCGGCCGTGGGCGGTCAGGCCGTAATCGGCCAACGCGGCCAGCAGCCCGGCGCGGCGCTGCTCGTAACTCCCCGCCGCCCGCTCCACCAGATCGGCGACCGCCGGGTCCCGCCACAGCGAGAGCACCAGCCGTTGCAGCACGGTGGAGACCCAGCCGGCGCCCACCCGCGCCCGGCCGGTCACCCGGGCCACCGTGGTCTCGTCGCCGACCAGCACGGCCAACCGCAGGTCCGGACCGAAGGGCTTGCTCACCGAGCGGAGGAAGGCCCAGCTCACGGTCGCACCGGCAAGCGGATGCAGCGGTACGCGGGCCAGCTCGGCGGCGTGGTCGTCCTCGATGAGCAGCAGGTCCCGCCGGCCGGCGAGCAGTGCCCGCAACGCCTCGGCCCGGGCGGCGGAGACGGCCGCGCCGGTCGGGTTCTGCGCGCGGCTCGTGACGACGAGCGCCCGCGCGCCGGCGGCGAGCGCGGCGGCCACCCCGGCCACCAGTGGCCCCTCGTCGTCCAGCGGTACGCCGATCGGGCGCAGCCCCAGCGCGGCGACCAGGTCGAGCAGGTTGGCCCAGCCCGGGTCCTCCACGGCGACCGCGTCACCGGGGCGCAGGTGGGCGACGAGCAGCCGCTCGATGCCGTCCAGCGCGCCGCCGGTGAGGGTCAGCTCCCCGGCCGGCACTCCGTCGGCGCTCAGCCGGGCGCGGGCCGCCGCCGCCAGCTCGGGCAGCACGCCGGCGTCGGAGTAGCCGATGGACGCGCCCGCCTCGCTGGCGAGCGCTGCCAGGTGCGGGCCGAGCGGGGGCAGCAGCCGCGGGTCCGGCTCGCCCCGGGACAGGTCACGGGCGCCGGGCATCGGTGCCGGGCGCAGGGCGGAGCGGCGGGCGGCCACCGGCGGGCGGGGACGCACCCGGGTGCCGTGCCGGCCGGCGGTGGCGAGCAGGCCGCGGTGACGCAGTTCCTGATAGGCGCGGGCGACGGTGGCCGGGCTGACGCCCAGCTCGGCCGCGAGCACCCGGACCGGCGGCAGGGCGGCCCCGGGCGGCAGGGAGTCGGTACGGATGCCCGACTCGATGCTGGCCGAAATCGCGACGGCTGTCGCCCCGGTGACCTGATAGCGTGCTGACACAAATCTGGGATTGTACTAGAACAAAGGGGCGAGCATGTACCCACCCACCGCCCGCACCACCCCCAACCGTTCCCGCGAGAAGATGAGCTACGACCCGGGTTCCGCGCACGCGGTGCTCGACGAGGCGTACCACTGCGCGCTGGGGTTCACCGTCGACGGCGAGCCGCGGGTGCTGCCCACCCTGCACGTCCGCATCGGCGACACGCTCTACCTGCACGGCTCCACCGGCAGCCGCCCGCTGCTCGCCGCACGGGGTGACGGCCTGCCGGTCTGCGTCACGGTGACCCTGCTCGACGGGTTGGTCTATGCCCGCTCCCAGTTCCACCACAGCGCCAACTACCGCTCGGTCGTCGTGCTGGGCACCGCCCGGCTGGTCACCGACGAGCAGGAGAAGTCCGCCATGCTCACCGCACTCGTCGAGAAGGTGGGCGCGGGACGCAGCGCGGACAGCCGCCCGCCCAGCCGGCGGGAGCTGGCCGAGACCGCCGTGCTGGCACTGCCGCTGCGCGAGGTGTCGGTCCGGTCCCGCACCGGTGGAGTCCGCGAGGACGCGGCCGACGAGCACCTGCCGCACTGGGCCGGGGTGCTGCCGCTGCGGCTGACCGCCGGGCCGCCGGAACCGGCCGACGGAGTCACCGTGCCGCTGCCGGCGTACCTGCGGACGGCACGCACGCCCTGGCACGACCCGGCGCCGATCGCCGGCGAGCATGTCCGGCTGGAGCCACTGGACCTGGCGCACGCCGACGAGCTGCACGCCGCCACCGCCGACGACGAGGTCTGGCGGCACCTCGGCGTCGCCCGGCCCGCCGAGCCGGCCGGGACCGCCGAGGTGATCGCCGCCGCCCTGGCCGCCCAGCAGCGCGGCGAGCGCGTGCCCTGGGTGCAGCGCTGCGCGGTGTCCGGAGCGGTGGTGGGCACCACCTCCTACTACGAGATCGACCCGGAGCGGCGGGCGGTGGCGATCGGATACACGTTCCTCGGCCGGCCCTGGTGGCGTACCGCGATCAACACCGAGGCGAAGTTGCTGCTGCTCAGCCGGGCCTTCGACGAGCTGGGCGCGGTACGGGTGGCCTGGCACACCGACGTCCGCAACGAGCGGTCACAGGCGGCCATCGAACGGCTCGGCGCCACGCGGGAGGGGGTGCTGCGCATGCACCGGCAGCGCGCGGACGGCTCCTGGCGGGACACCGTGCAGTACGCGATGACCGTCGACGAGTGGCCGAACGCACAGGCCAGGCTGCGGGAAAGGCTTCACCGGACGGCACCGGTGGCGTGATGATGGCGGGCGTGCTGGGGATCACCGACATCTGGACGTACGTGCTGGGCACCGTGGCCATCATCCTGCTGCCCGGGCCGAACTCGCTCTTCGTGCTCTCCACCGCCGCCAAACGGGGCGTGGCGGTCGGCTACCGGGCCGCGGCCGGGGTGTTCGTCGGCGACGGGGTGCTGATGGTCCTCGCCGCCGCCGGGGTGGCGTCGCTGCTCAGGGCGTACCCCCCGTTGTTCATGGTGATCAAGTACGCCGGTGCCGCGTACCTCGGCTATGTGGGGCTGACCATGCTGGGCGCCGCCTGGCGGCGCTGGCGCGAGCGCAACGACCCGGGCACGCCGCGGCTCATCGACGCCGCGGAGCTGGCGGAGATGCGCAGCCCGTTCCGCAAGGCGCTGGTGATCAGCCTGCTGAACCCGAAGGCGATCCTGTTCGTCATCTCGTTCTTCATCCAGTTCGTCGACCCCGACTACGCGTGGCCGGCGCTGTCGTTCCTGCTGCTCGGGCTGATCCTCCAGATGACCAGCGCGCTCTACCTGACCGCGTTGATCTTCGCGGGTACGTTCCTGGCCGCGCAGTTCCGCCAGCGCCGCCGGCTCGCGGCCGGCGGCACGACCGCCGTGGCCGCGCTCTTCCTGGCCTTCAGCCTCAAGTTGGCCACCGCCAGCGCCGGCTGACCCACCGGCGGGTGCCGTCAGGTGCCGTCGCCACCACCGCCGCCACCGACCCCGCCGCCGCCGGCGGTGCCGCCCAGGCCGAAGCCCGGCCGTACCGGCTGGTCGGGGTGGCGGCTGACGTGGGCGGACTCGCTGAGCTGCGCGGACCAGTCGGCGTCGGACGCCGCCGCCGCGTGCCGGTTGATCGCCTTCCGCAGCCAGCCGTCCACGGTGGCGACCCAGTCCCGCCGGCCGGCGTCCGCGTGCCAGATCCGGAACCGGCTGATGCTCTGGTGGGTGATCCCGGCCAGCGCCAACCGACGGTCCATCCAGAGAATCGCCTCCAGACCGGCCGAGTTGGTCACGAAGATCACCTCCATCTCGGTGATCGGGCCCGCGTAGAGCGGCGCCACCCAGTAGCCCCACCTCTGGTGCAGCGGCAGGGTCTGCTCCACCCCGGGCAGCCCACCCTCCTGCAGACCGGCCTGCCGGATCGCGAAGCCCAGCGTGTCCAGCGCCGCCAGCACGTGCTGCTGGGTGGGGATCGGGTGCACGAAGACCGGCACCATGGCGCCCTGATCCAAATCCGGGTCGACCGAGACCTCCGTCCGCAACCCCATCCGCAGGCTGAGCAGCGGCACCCCACCGAAGATGGTCACCGGGGTCTCCCACGGCACGGGCATCGCGAAGTCGACCGCCCGCCGCCGACCGGCCGGTACGACGAACCGGCCGGCGATCGGCACCTGGTGAAACTGCATCAGCCGTCGGGCACCGGACGGGTCGTCCGGCTCGACCGTGGTGACCAGGCCGAGCCGGATGTGCCGCACCGGTACGTCCTCCGGCCCGGCCGCCAACGTCACGCGCCCCGGCAGGCGCAGGCCCGGACGGGTGCTCGGATTGGGCAACGTGGTCTGCACGGACAGCCCGGTCCAACCGGTCTCCCGCGACACCCCCGTCAGCCGCACCGCGCCCCCTCCGGGCGCGGGACCTCGATGGCCCCGCACCCCGGACGCCTACCCCGTCGGAGTCAGCTCAGTCCCGCCGCACCGGCCACGCCGGGCACGCGACCCCTCAGCGGAGACGCCTGCCGCGTGGCACCGTGTCGGTCTCGTCGTCGAACTCACCGATGACCTCCTCCAACAGGTCCTCCAGCGCCACGAAACCGATCGGCCGGGCCGGGCCTCCCCCGTTGCGCACCAGTGCGAGCTGGGACTGCCGGGCCCGCATCGCGGCCACCGCCTCGGTGACCGTGGACGTCGCGGGCAGGGTGAACGCGGGGCTCATCAGGTCACCGGCGGTGGCGACGCGGCCGTTGGTGACCACCCGTACCGCCTCGCGGACGTGCACCAGGCCGCAGACGTCGCCCGCCGCGTCCAGCACCGCCAACCGCGACCGGCCGCTGGCCCGGCTCACCTGTTCGATCCGCTCCGCCGGGTCGTCCCGGGAGACGGTGACCATGGTGGCGAACGGCTCCATCACCTGCGCCACCGACGTGCCCTGCAACTCCAACATGCTGGTGAGCAGCTGGTGCTGCTCGGCGCCGAGCAACCCGTGCTCGCGGGACTGCTCCAGCAGGATCCGCAGCTCATCCGGGCCGTGCACCTGGGCCAACTGATCCTGCTGGTCGACCCCGACCAGGCGCAGGATCGCGTTGGCCAGCGCGTTCAACGCGGAGAGCACCGGCCGGGCCACCCGGGCGAACGCCCGGAACGGCAGCGCGAGCAGCGTCGCCGAGCGCTCCGCGTCGGTGATCGCCCACGACTTGGGTGCCATCTCCCCCACCACCAGGTGCAGGAAGGTGACCAACCCCAGGGCGAAGACCAGGGCGACCAGGTGGCTGGCCGCGTCCGGCAGACCCACCACGTGCAGCAACGGGCTGATCAGATGCTCGATCGCAGGCTCGGCCAGCGCGCCGAGCCCCAGGGTGCACAACGTGATGCCCAACTGTGCCCCGGCCAGCATCAGGGACAACTCGCGGACGCCGTCCAGCGCGGCCCGCGCCGCCCGGCCGCCGGCGGCCGCCGCCTGCTCCAGGCGGTACCGCTTGCTGGCCACCAGGGCGAACTCGGCGGCCACGAAGAACCCGTTCAGCGCCAGCAGGACCACCGAGCTGAGCAGTGCGATCCCGGGGCTCATCGGTGCGTTCCCTTCGTCGCGACTGCGGGGCTCGCAGGCCCACTCCTCGCGCTCATGCAGTCACCCCCGGCGTGGACAGCTGCAGTCGGACCGAGTCGGCCACGTGCCGGTCCACCGCCAGCACCTCGACCAGCGCCCGGGGCTCCGCGTCGCCGTCGTCGCCGTCGGCCCCCTCGGGCAGCAGGCTGATCTCCAGCCGGTCACCGACCTCCGGCACCCGGCCCAGCTCACGCATGACCAGGCCGGACAGAGTGTCGTACTCCGGTGCCTCGGGCAGCGCGATGCCGGTGCTGTCGGCGACCTCGTCGATCCGCCAGCGGGCCGGCACCACCCAGGACCCGTCGTCCTGCCGCGCGGGCGCCCGCTCCGGCGGGTCGTCCTCGTCGCGGATCGGGCCGACCAGCTCCTCGGCGATGTCCTCCAGCGTGATGACGCCGGCGAAGCCGCCGTACTCGTCGACCACGCAGGCCATCTGCCGGTGCCCGGACCGCAGCCGGTCGAGCACCGTGGGCAGCGGCAACGTCTCCGGCACCAGCAGCGGCGGCCCGGCCACGGCGCTCACCGGGGTGGTGGCCCGCTCCGCCGGCGGTACGCCGAGCACGTCGGCGATGCCGACGATGCCGATCAGGTCGTCGACACCCTCCGCACCGCGCACCGGGAAGCGGGAGTGGCCGGTGTCCAGCAGCTCGACCACCCGGCTCACCGGCTCGTGCGCCCGGAGGGTGTGCACGTCGACCCGGGGCACCATGGCCTCGCCGGCGGTCAGCTCACGGAAATCCAGACCCCTGTCGAGCAGCGTGGACATCTCGGCGTCCAGGCTGCCCTCCTCGCGGGACTCGGCGATGATCTGTTCCAGGTCGGCGGGGGTCGCACCGCTGGGCAGTTCCTCGATCGGCTCGACGCCGATCCGGCGGAGCAGCCGCACCGACGCCCGGTCGAAGAGCCGGATCACCGGCCCGGCGACGGTGAGGTAGAGCAGGGTGGACCTGCTCAGCGCCCGGGCCAGTCGTTCGGCCCGTGCGATGGCCAGGTTCTTCGGAGCCAGCTCACCGAGGACCATCTGCACCACGGTGGCGATGACCAGGGCCAGCACCACCGACAGCGGCAGACTGACCGCTTCGCTGACGCCGGCCACGCCGAACAGGTCAGCGAGGCCACCGCCGAGGTACGGCTCGGCGACGTACCCGACCAGCAGTGCGGTGACGGTGATACCCAGTTGCGCGCCGGAGAGCATGAAGGAGAGCCGGCTGGTGACGGTCAGTGCCCGGGCGGCGGCCTGATCGCCGTCATCGGCGAGCTGGCGCAGCTTGCCCCGGTCCACGGCGACGTAGCCGAACTCCTGTGCCACGAAGTAACCGGTGGCGGCGGTGAGCACGATAATCAGAAGGAGACCAACGACGATCAACACGGGTCGCTCAGGGCTCCCGGGGTCGTCGGGTAGGGGGAATGCCGGGCGCGACCCGGCTGGCTACTGCTGCCCTCCTGGGCAGAGGAGTCGATCATGCCCCTATTTTATCTGCAGGGGCTGGGACTCCGCTGAGGGTGGGCCGAAGGCGCCGATCGTCCGGTTCACCAGCCTCGGCACGCTCGTCACGCTGCCCCTGGTCGGCCGGCGTCAGGTTCGCGTTCGGCCAACTCGTCCGCGTCGAGCAGGCTGCGGTCCAGCCGGCCGGAGCGGTACGCGGCCCGGCCGATCATCTGCGCCGCGACCGGCGCGGTGGCCAACTGGAAGACCGCCACCAGCAGGATCATGCCGAGGTCCGCCGAGGAGCGCAGCCGCACCGCGATGCCGATCAGCAGCAGGAGCGCCCCGAGCACCTGCGGCTTGGTGGCCGCGTGCATCCGGGACAGCACGTCGGGAAAGCGCAGGACGCCGATCGCGGCGGCCAGGCCGAGCAGCGCGCCGGCCACCAGGCACACGGCGCCGAGCCAGTCCGCGATCGTCGCGATCACGACGGCTCCCGGATGGCGAAGCGGACCAGCGACACCGTGCCGACGAAGCCGAGCAGGGAGAGCACCACCAGCACGGGCAGCGTGGTGGCGTGCCGGTTGATCGCAGCCTCGGCGCCCACCGCGCCCACCATCGTCGCGAGCAGCATGTCCGCGGCGATCACCCGGTCCAGCAGCGACGGCCCCCGGTAGAGCCGGGCCAGCGCGAGCAGCGCGGTCACCGACAGCAGGGCGGTGAGGACGACAGCCAGGAACGTGGTCATGGGCGAGTTCCCCTTCCGGCGGTACCGGACTGGACGAGGTGCACCTCGGCGGCGGATCCGATCGCCCGGATGATCCGTCGCTCGACGGCGAGGGTGCGGTCCCGGGCGAGGGTCAGCTCGGCCGGCCCGTGGGTGTCCAGCACGTGCAGGTAGAGCGTTGCGGAATCCCGGTCCAGCTCGAGGATCAGTGTGCCGGGCACCAGGGAGACCGCCTCGGCGGTGAGGGCCAGGTTCAGGTCGGTGGGCACCCGCAGCTGCACCGCGATGATCGCCCCGCGTGGCCGGTAGCCGGGCTGCACGGCGATCCGGGCGACGTGCAGGCTCGCGCTGACCAGTTCGGCCCCGAAACGGGCCGCGAACACCAGCAGGGCCCAGGGACGCAGCCGACCGCTGAAGGTGACCGCCGGAAGCGGAAAGAACAGCAGCACCGCGCCGCCGACCAGCAGGCCTCCGGCCAGGTTCGCCCAGTTGACCTCGCCCCAGAGCAGGCTCCAGACCACCACCAGCCAGGCGAGTGCCAGCGTCTGGTCCCGCCAGCGCCCGAGCCGTCTGCGGCGAGGAGGTGGTTCGGCGTCCGTCGGCGTCGTCGTGCGCGGGCCGGTCACGGTGCGCCGCCCGGCAGCACGGCCCGCACATACGGGGTACGCGAGAGCAGGTCGGCGGCCGCGTCGGCGGTGACATCGAAGATCGGACCGGCCAGCACGGTCAGCGTCATCCCGAACGCGACCAGGCCCACGGTGGCGCCGACCATCAGCCTGGGCAGCCGGACAACGGGCTCGGTGGTGGGCAGTCGGGGCGACCGCCAGAAGGCGATGTTCCACACCCGGGAGGCCACGTAGAGGGTGAGCAGGCTGGTGAGTGTGCCGGCCGCGACCAGCGTCCACGGCAGCGGGCCACCGGCCGCGACCCCGGCCTGGAGCAGGCCGAGCTTGCCGAGGAAGCCGGAGAACGGCGGCACCCCGGCGAGGTTCATCGCCGGGACGAAGAACAGCACGCCGAGCAGCGGCGCCACCCGGGCCAGACCGCCGAGACGCCGCAGGTCGGTGCTGCCGGCCCGCTCCTCGACCAGCCCGGCGACCAGGAAGAGCGTGGTCTGGATGGTGATGTGGTGCACCACGTAGAAGATCGCGCCGGACAGCCCGGCGGCGGTGCTCAACGCCACCCCGAAGATCATGTAACCGATGTGGCTGACCAGGGTGAACGAGAAGAGCCGCTTCAGGTCCGACTGGGCCACCGCGCCGAGGATGCCGACGATCATGGTGAGCCCGGCGACGACCATGAGCAGCCCGTCGACCTGCCCGCCCGGAAACAGCAGCGTCTGGGTGCGGATGATCGCGTAGACGCCGACCTTGGTGAGCAACCCCGCGAACACCGCCGTGACCGGGGCCGGCGCGGTGGGATAGCTGTCCGGCAACCACGCCGACAGCGGAAAGACGGCCGCCTTGATCGCGAAGGCGAGCAACAGCATCAGTTCCAGGGTCAGTCGTACGCCGTCCGGCAGATCGTCCAGGCGCTGGGCGAGCTGGGCCAGGTTGAGGGTGCCGGTGGCCGCGTACACGAGTCCCACCGCCGCCAGGAAGATCATCGAGGAGAGGATGCTGACCACCACGTACGTCGACCCGGTCCGGATCCGGGTCTCCGTACCACCCAGGGTGATCAGCACGAAACTGGCGGCCAGCAGGATCTCGAAGCCGACGAACAGGTTGAACAGGTCGCCGGCAAGGAACGCGTTGGTCACGCCCGCGGTGAGCACCAGATAGGTCGGGTGGAAGATCGTCACCGGCGTGCTCTCGCCCAGGTCGCTCTGGCCCTGACCGATGGAGTACAGCAACACGCAGAGGGTGACCGCCGAGGAGACCACCAGCATCAACGCGGCGAGCTGATCGGCGACCAGGACGATGCCGACCGGCGCCGGCCAGGCACCGACCGCCAACACCATCGGCCCGTGCCGGTACGCCTGCACCAGCAGCAGCACCGCCACCGTCAGGGTGCCGCTCAGGCAGAGCACGCTGACCGTGCGCTGGAGCCGCGGCCGGGTGGCCAGCAGCAGGGTCAGCGCCGCACCGAGCAGCGGCACCACCACCGGCAGCGGCAGCAGGCGATTCATCGCGCCCACCGGGACGAACCGTTCATTCCGCCTCGTCGGACTGCCGCAGCCGACGCCGGGCGGGCTCGGGATCCACCTGCTCCGGGTCGCCGTCCGGGCCCTCACCGCCGAGGTCGACGGCACCCACCTCGTTGCGCGTGGCCTGGCGGACGATCTGCCGGTCCTCCAGGTCGTCGGGCACCTCGTCGTCACCGGTGAGGTACCAGCTGCGGTACGCCACGGCGAGCAGGAACGCGGTCAACCCGAAGGTGATGACGATGGCCGTCAGGACCATGGCCTGCGGCAGCGGATCGCTCATCCGCTGCACCGGGCCGGTGCCGACGATCGGCGCCCCACCGGAGCGGCCGCCCAGCAGGATCAGCAGGTTGACCCCGTTGCCGAGCAGGATCACGCCGAGCAGGATCCGGGTCAGGCTGCGCTCCAGCAGCAGGATCACCCCGCAGCCGACCAGCACCGCCACGGCGAGCACCAGCACCACAGTGGGACCGGAGCCGCTGTCGGTCACGGCGACTCCTCTGTTCGCGACTGCGGGGCTCGCAGAACCGGCTCACTCCTCGCGCTCACGGCGACTCCTCTGTTCGCGACTGCGGGGCTCGCAGAACCGGCTCACTCCTCGCGCTCACGGCGACTCCTCTGTTCGCGACTGCGGGGCTCGCAGAACCGGCTCACTCCTCGCGCTCACGGCGACTCCCCCTTGTCGACGGCGAGGCCACCGGTGGCGGACCCGGTCGCCTCGATGTGCCGGTCCACCTCGGCGCCGAGGCTGCGCAGGATGTCCAGCACCAACCCGATCACGACCAGGTACACACCGATGTCGAAGAAGAGCGAGGTGACCAGGTGGGTGTCGCCGACCAGCGGTAGGGATCGGTCGATCTTGGCGCTCTCCAGCACCGACCCGCCGAGCAGCAGCGCCACCACACCGGAGCCCACCGACACGGCCAGCCCCGCGCCGAGGATCGCTCCGGCGCCGACCGGTGCCGCCTCGGTCAGCTCGTACCGGCCGCCGGCCAGGTAGCGGACCACCAGGGCGAGGCCCGCCACCAGCCCGCCCGCGAAACCACCGCCCGGCGCGTTGTGCCCGGAGAAGAGCAGGAACAGCGAGAACAGCACCACGGTGTGGAAGATCAGCCGGATGACCACCTCCAGCACGATCGAGCGGTGCTCCTCGTACAGGCTGGGCCCGCCGCGCAGCCACACCGGCCGGTCCGAGCTGTCGGCCCGGCCGTCCGACTCCGGCCGGCGCGGCCGTGGCTCGGTGCGGGACCGCTCGAAGATCAGGCTGGCCACGCCGGTCGCGGCCACCACCAGCACCGCCAGCTCCCCCATGGTGTCCCAGGCCCGGATGTCGACCAGGGTCACGTTCACCACGTTGCGGCCGTACCCCTGGACCACCGCAAGGTCCGGAAAGGCGGCGGAGACGTCCGGCGCGCGGCGGGCGCCCGCCGCGACGAGGGCGAGCCCGGCAGCGACCACGCCCGCCGCCACCCCGATCGCCCGGCGGGCCCACCGGCTGCGCCGCAGCGGGCGAATCGAGAACCGGTACGGCAGGCGGCGCAGCACCAACGCGAAGACGGCGATCGTCGCGGTCTCCACCAGGAACTGGGTGAGCGCAAGATCGGGTGCGCCGTGCAGGACGAACAGCATGGCGGTGCCGTAGCCGGTCATCCCCACCAGCAGCATCGCGGTCAGCCGACGACGTGCCCGCACCGCCAGCAGCGCCGCCACCCCGATCACCACCACGACCACCGGTTGCAGCGGGGTGTCCCAGAGCGGTATCCGGGTCCGCCACGGGCCTGCCGCGAGCATCGCCCCACCGGGCAGCAGCACCAGGGTGACCAGGACGATGGCCAGATACTGCGGCAGGGAACCGCGCTGGGTCGCGCCCGTCACCTCGACGGCCAGCCGGTCGAGGCGACCCACGACCCACTCGTACCCCTGGCTGCCCCCGACCGGCGAGCGGAGCCGGGCCAGCGCCGGGGCGATCGGCCCGCGCAGGCCGAAGAGCAGGACGCCGCCGGCGAGCGCCAGCACGGACAGGCCGAGCGCCGGGGTCGGTCCGGACCAGAGCGCCAGATGCGCGTCGACCCCGCCGAGCAGTTCGGCGTACGGGCGCAGCAGGCCGTCCAGCTGGCCGGCGACCGGGCCGGCGAGCAGCCCGACCCCGGCCAGCACGGCCGGCGGAACCAGCAGCGACCCGGCGATCCGGCCCGCCTGGACCGGCTCCACGCCCGGCCGGTCGGCGAACGCGCCCCAGAGGAAGCGGGCGCTGTACGCGACGGTGAGCACCGTCCCGGCAACCAGCCCGGCGAGGACCACCGGCCGGTCGGTGAACGCCGCGAACACCGCCTCCTTGGCCACGAAGCCGACCAACGGTGGTACGCCGGCCATCGACGCCGCGGCCAGCACGGCGATCCCGAACAGGGGTCGGGACCAGTGCCGCAGCCCGGACAGCTCGCGCAGGTCCCGGGTGCCGGCGCCGTGGTCGATGACGCCGACGACCAGGAACAGCGCCGCCTTGAACAGCGCGTGCGCCAGCAACATCGCGGTGCCGGCGAGGGCGGCGTCCGGGGTGCCCGTGCCGGTGACCGTGACGAGCAGGCCGAGCTGACTGAGCGTCCCGTACGCCAGCAACAGCTTCAGATCGGTCTGCCGCAGCGCCGCCCAGCCGCCGACGAGCATGGTGGCCAGCCCAGCGACCTGCACCACCGGCCGCCACGGGCCGACCGTGGCCAGCACCGGCGCGAGCAGCCCGACCAGGTAGACGCCGGCCTTGACCATGGCGGCGGCGTGCAGGTACGCGCTGACCGGAGTGGGTGCCGCCATCGCCGCCGGTAGCCACGAGCTGAACGGCAGCACCGCCGACTTGGACAGCGCGCCGGCCAGGATCAGCAGCACCGCCGTGGCCAGGTATCCGCCGCTGGGCAGCGGCTGCGCGGCGATCTGCGACCACCGGTAGGTGCCGGCATGCTCGCCCAGCAGGATGAACCCGACAAGCATCGCCAGCCCGCCCAGCGTGGTGACGGTCAGCGCCTGCGCCGCCGCCCACCGGCTGGACCGCCGCTCGGTGCTGTGCCCGATCAGCAGGTACGAGAAGATCGTGGTCAGCTCCCAGCCGACGTAGAGCAGCAGCAGGTCGTCGGCGAGGACCAGGACGAGCATCGCGCCGGCGAAGGCGACCAGAACGCCGGCGAACTGCGCCAGCCCGGCCGAGCCGGCGGCGAAGTACCGGGCGCTGTAGACGAGCACCAGCGCGCCGACGCCGCCGATCAGCAGGGTCATCAGCCAGGACAGCGTGGTGAGCCGCAACGCGATGTCGAGACCCAACTGCCGGATCCACGGGTACGTCTCGACCACCGCACCGCCGTGACCGACGGCCGGCGTGCGGGCCACCGCCCAGCAGAACGCGGCGGCCGGCGCCAGCGCGAGCGGGTAGCACGCGCGAGGGCCCCACCGGCGGACGAGCAGCGGCGCGGAGAGTGCCGCCACGACGTGGAGGATGAGCAGTACCAGCACTCGCGCTCCCGATCGAGGTGGCCGACGCCCGTGCAGCGGTGGCGCCTAGCAGCGATCAGACGCCAGTTCGTCGCGCTCCGGGCCGTTTTGCCGGAATTCGGCCACGCTGGGGCGGGTGCGCCCGGCGCAGACAGCGGCAGCGGGTGCCCGACGTCGCCGTCGGTCAATGCAGCAGGGCGTCCCCGACGGGCACCGCGTCGTCGCTGGCGGGGCGGCCGCTGGCCAGCTCGGCGAGCAGGTCGACGCGACCGAGCTGGCGCGCGACCTTGTCGACCACGCGCTCCGCGGCGGACAGCGACCGCACCGAGAGCAGCCGGCCACGGCTCTCCCGACGGAGGACGAAGTAGTGCACGGCGACGCGGACCTGGCCCCGGTCGGCAGCGCTGGCCTGGGCGGTCGAGACGACCAGCTCGCGCAGGCAGTGGGCGAGGCGCTCGGCGAGCTCCAGCTCGGGGCCGTGCAGACCGCCGCGGAGCGTGGCGAGATGGCTGTCGACCTTACGGATCAGCACGTCGGTGCCGGGTTCGACATTCCACTGCTCGCCGGCCATCCGATCCCTCCACCCCGGTTCGCGTTGCGAGTGAAGTTACTTTATGTTGCTCCTCAGAAGCAAGCAGTTAAGTGAGACTTAACGCATTAAGCGCGCATCCGGTGCTTTTGACATTCGGCGGGACACATTTCCAGGGCGGGGCGTTCGTCGTTGTCGTACCAGCGGGGCACGATGGACCGGTGACCGGCGCAGACGCAGACACCGGCGCGGCGCTCGCCGGGTTCGGCCCGGCCACCCGTGCCTGGTTCGACGCCGCCTTCGCCGCGCCCACCGCCGCCCAGGCCGGGGCCTGGCGATCGGTCGCCGCCGGCCGCAACGCCCTCGTCGTGGCACCCACCGGCTCCGGCAAGACGCTCGCCGCGTTCCTCTGGTCACTGGACCGGCTGGCCCGCGAGCCCGCTCCGGCCGAGGCCCGACAGCGGTGCCGGGTGCTCTACGTCAGCCCGCTCAAGGCACTCGCCGTCGACGTGGAGCGCAACCTGCGCGCCCCGCTGGCCGGCATCCGGCAGGCGGCGACCCGGCTCGGCATCGCCCCGCCCGACATCACCGTCGGCATGCGCACCGGCGACACCCCGGCCGACGAGCGCCGGGCCTTCGCCCGCACCCCACCGGACATCCTCATCACCACGCCCGAGTCGCTGTTCCTGCTGCTCACCTCCGCCGCCCGGGATTCACTGCGGGGCGTCCAGACGGTGATCGTCGACGAGGTGCACGCGGTCGCCGGCAGCAAGCGCGGCGCCCATCTCGCCCTCTCGCTGGAACGACTCGACGAGTTGCTGCCCGCCCCCGCGCAGCGGATCGGCCTCTCCGCCACCGTCCGGCCGATCGACGCCTGCGCCCGGTTCCTCGGCGGCGCCCGACCGGTCGACGTCGTGCAGCCGGCCACGACGAAGACCATCGAGGTCAGCGTGCAGGTCCCCGTGGAGGACATGACGCGCCTCGCCGAGCAGGAGCAGCCGCCGGAGGACGACCTTGGCGGTCCCGGGCCCCGCCGCGCCTCGATCTGGCCGGCCGTGGAGGAGCGGGTCTTCGCACTGATCCGGTCGCACCGCTCCACGATCGTCTTCACCAACTCCCGACGCAGCGCCGAACGGCTCTGCGCCCGCCTCAACGAGCTGGCCGCCGAGGAGGTGGTCACCGCACAGGCCGACGCCCCGGGCGGCGGCCGCCCGGCGGGCGTACCGGACGGGTGGTCCCCGGACGACCCGGCGGGCCGCGACGACCCGGCGGGCCGGGACGGATACCCGGCCGGCGACGACGACCCGGCGGGCGACCCGGCCGGTGGGGCGCAGCGGTGGGGTGGTCCGGTGGGTCCGGTCCGCACCCGGCCACCGGCCGAGGTGATGGCCCAGGCTGGGGCGGCCACCGGTGCGACGCCGGTCATCGCTCGCGCGCACCACGGCAGCGTCTCCCGGGAGGAGCGCAAGAACATCGAGGAGGCGCTCAAGTCCGGCCAGCTCCCGGCGGTGGTGGCGACCTCCAGCCTTGAGCTGGGCATCGACATGGGCGCCGTCGACCTGGTCGTGCAGATCGAGGCGCCGCCGAGCGTGGCCGCCGGCCTGCAACGGGTCGGCCGGGCCGGGCACCAGGTGGGCGCGGTCTCCCGTGGGGTGGTCTTTCCCAAGCACCGCGGCGATCTGCTCTCCTGCGCGGTCGTCGCCGAACGGATGACCGAGGGCGCGATCGAGGAGCTGCACTACCCGCGCAACCCCCTGGACGTGCTGGCCCAGCAGATCGTCGCCATGGTGGCGCTGGAGCCGTGGCCGCTCGGCGACCTGGCCGTGCTCGTCCGCCGGGCTGCGCCCTTCGCCGAGCTGCCCGACTCCGCTCTGCACGCCGTGCTCGACATGCTCTCCGGCCGCTACCCGTCCACCGCGTTCGCCGAACTGCGCCCCCGGCTGGTCTGGGACCGGGCCACCGACGTGCTCGCCGGTCGACCGGGCGCGCAGCGGCTCGCGGTGACCAGCGGTGGCACCATCCCCGACCGGGGGCTGTTCGGGGTCTTCCTGGCCGGCGCCGAGCGCGCCGCCCGGGTCGGCGAGCTGGACGAGGAGATGGTCTACGAGTCGCGGGTCGGCGACGTCTTCCTGCTCGGCTCCTCCTCCTGGCGGATCGAGGAGATCACCCCCGACCGGGTGCTGGTCTCGCCGGCACCGGGGCAGGCGGCCCGGATGCCATTCTGGAAGGGCGACCAGCTGGGCCGGCCGGTCGAGCTGGGCCGTGCCATCGGCGCCCGGGTGCGCGCCCTGCTGCGACAGACCGACGACGCGGCGCTGGCCGCGCTGCGTGCCGGCGGGCTGGACGACTGGGCCGCCGCCAACCTGATGGCGTACCTGCGCGAGCAGCGCGAAGCCACCCGTTCGCTGCCCGACGACCGGACGATCGTGGTCGAGCGGTTCCGCGACGAGCTGGGCGACTGGCGGATGGCCGTGCACAGCGTCCTCGGTGCGCGCGTGAACGGGCCGTGGGCCCTCGCGGTGGGCCGCCGGCTGGCCGAGCGCTACGGGGTGGACGCCCAGGTGATGCCCTCCGACGACGGCATCGTGGTGCGGCTGCCGGACACCGCCGACGAGCCCCCCGGCGCCGACGTGGTGGTCTTCGAGCCCGACGAGATCGCCCAGCTGGTGGAGGAGTCGGTCGGCACCTCCGCACTCTTCGCCGCCCGCTTCCGGGAGTGCGCCGCCCGGTCACTGCTGCTGCCCCGCCGCGACCCGCGCCGCCGCCAGCCCCTCTGGCAGCAGCGGCAACGTGCCGCGCAACTGCTCGACGTGGCCCGTGAGTACGCCGACTTCCCGGTCACCCTGGAGGCCGCCCGGGAGTGCCTGCAGGACGTCTTCGACCAACCGGCGCTGGCCGGGCTGATGCGTGACCTGGCCGCCCGCAAGGTCCGGCTGGTCGAGGTGGAGACCAGCCAGCCGTCCCCGTTCGCCCGGTCGCTGCTCTTCGGCTATGTCGGGGCGTTCCTCTACGAGGGCGACGCCCCGCTCGCCGAACGGCGCGCGGCGGCCCTCGCCCTGGACTCGACGCTGCTCGGCGAGCTGCTCGGCCGGGTCGACCTGCGCGAGCTGCTCGACCCGACGGTGCTCGCCGAGAGCGAGCGGCAGCTGCGCTGGCTGACCGAGCAGCGCCGCCCACGCGACGCCGAGGACGTCGTCGAGCTGCTGCGGGTGCTCGGCGACCTGAGCACGGCGGAGCTGGCCGAGCGGGGCGCGCCGGAGACCTGGCTGACCGAGCTGGAGGCCGCCCGTCGCGTCCTCACGGTCCGGATCGCCGGCGAGCAACGCTGGGTGGGGATCGAGGACGCCGCCCGGCTACGTGACGCGCTCGGCGTCGCGCTGCCGGTCGGTGTGGCCGAGGCGTACCTCGCCCCGGTGGCCGACCCGCTCGGCGACCTGGTGGCCCGCTACGCCCGCACCCACGGGCCGTTCGCGGCGGCGAGCTGCGCGGCCCGCTTCGGGCTCGGGGTGTTCGTGGTGGAGCAGACGCTGCGTCGGCTCGGCGCCACCGGGCGGGTCGTCTCCGGCGAGTTCACCCCGGACTCCGCCGGCGCCCAGTGGTGCGACGCCGAGGTGCTGCGGCTGCTGCGCAGGCGCTCACTCGCGGCGCTACGACGCGAGATCGAACCGGTGCCGCCCCGGGCGTTGGCCACGTTCCTGCCCCGGTGGCAGCAGGTCGGCTCGTCCGCGCGGGGCGTGGAGGCGCTCGCCGCGACGGTGGAGCAGTTGCAGGGCGCCGCGGTGCCCGCGTCCGCCCTGGAGCGGCTGGTGCTGCCCGGCCGGGTCGCCGACTACTCCCCCGCCCAGCTCGACGAGCTGTGCGCCAGCGGGGAGGTGCTGTGGGCCGGGTCGGGGGCGATCTCCGGAGGCGACGGGTGGGTCACCCTGGCGTACGCCGACGCCGCGCCACTGCTGCTCGCGCCGCCCGACGAGGCGCTGACCCGGACCCCGCTGCACGACGCCGTCCTGGACGCGCTCGGCGACGGGCAGGCGCTGTTCTTCCGTCCGTTGGCCGACCGCGTCGGCGCGACGGACGACGCCGCGCTGACCGGTGTCATCTGGGACCTGGTCTGGGCCGGTCACCTCACCAACGACACCCTCGCTCCGCTGCGGGCGGTGCTGGGCGCCGGCGGGGCGCACCGCTCCCGGCCGTCCGCGCCGCGCACCCGCTACCGCCGGCCGGGTCGGGTGGCGCTGCCCACCCGGGGTGGCCCGCCGACGGTGGCCGGGCGCTGGTCGCGACTGCCGCAGCGCGACCTCGACCCGACCCGGCGCGCCGCCGCCCTCGCCGACGTGCTGCTGGAGCGGCACGGGGTGGTCACCCGTGGCGCTGTCGTGGCCGAGCAGGTGGTGGGCGGGTTCTCCGCGGTCTACCCCGTGCTGTCGGCGCTGGAGGAGCGCGGTGCGGCCCGCCGGGGTTACTTCGTGGAGGGGCTGGGCGCGGCACAGTTCGCGGTGCCCGGGGCGGTGGACCGGCTGCGCGCCCTGGCCGAGCCGGCCGACGGCGCCCGGGGTCGGGGCGCGCCGGCGACGGTGCTCGCCGCCACCGACCCGGCCAACCCGTACGGCGCGGCGCTGCCCTGGCCGGAACGTGTGGTCGACTCCGGCGACGGGGCCGCACCGGCGACCGGGCACCGGGCCGGCCGCAAGGCGGGTGCCCTCGTGGTGCAGGTCGGCGGCGACCTGGTCCT
The DNA here is from genome assembly GCF_046549295.1 of Micromonospora sp. 067-2. Taxonomy (NCBI): domain Bacteria; kingdom Bacillati; phylum Actinomycetota; class Actinomycetes; order Micromonosporales; family Micromonosporaceae; genus Micromonospora; species Micromonospora sp. 067-2. The sequence continues at coordinate 27,423 of NZ_JAJPWB010000008.1, forward strand.
CTACGTGGAGCGCGGCGGCCGGACGCTGCTCTCGTTCACCGACGACGCCGACACGCTCGCCGCGGCCGGCAAGGCGCTCGCCGACGCCGTCCACTCCGGAGCGTTGGGGGCGATGTCGGTCGAGCGCGCCGACGGCGAGGCGGTGCACTCCTCGACGCTTCGCGACGCGCTGACCGCCGCCGGCTTCCGGGCCACCCCGCGCGGCCTACGCCTGCGCGGCTGACCGGCCACCTGCTGGCTGCCGACGCCCGGCGTGCCGCACCTGGTTGAGGCTGATGCCGCTGAGGCATCAATATGCCTCAGCGGCATCACGCTCACCTGACCTAAGGCCCCGGGCAGCCGATGCCACAGGCTCGGCGTTCAGCGAAGGTTGGCGAGGACCTTCTCGTAGCGGGGGCGGTCCACGACCGGCGTCTTCGCGTCCAGATAGTTGAGCACCACCGTGCCGCGCCGGTACGACTGGCCGCTCCAGGTCTCCGCGATGTCGCTGGCGCTGATCTCGTCGGGGAACACGTACACCGTGACGCCGTCGGTGGCGACGATCTCGGAACAGCCCAGCCCTAGCCCGTCCGGTCCACAGTCGATCGCGCGATCCCTCGGGTGTGCGGCCTTCAGTCCTGCGGCGACGAACGCGGCGACCACCTGCTTCGCGCCGGGCGCCCCGGCCGACCGCTGGGGCAGCACCACCGGCGGCGGGCTGGCCGCTCGGCGTTCGGTCGGCCCCTGCGGCGTGGCGGGAGTCGGAACGGGCGGGGCCGGTGGAGCCGCCGAGCGACCGGCGCTGTCGGCGCTGGGCGAGGGCGTCGGGGGCGTCGGCCCGGTCGGCAGACCGGTGGCCGCCGGAGTCGGGACAGCCGACGCGGACGAGGCGGACGAGGCCGACGGCCGGTCGGTCTCGTCACCGCCACAGCCGGCGGTGAGAGCGACAGCGACCAGCAGTATCCCGACGGCCGGCAGGCTCCGATGTGTCACCAGGGCAGTCTGCCCAACGGCACCCGGCGGCGGGAATGGCCGGTTGGTCAGTGCCTTTGTCCCATATCCGGCAGCCGTCGAACGAGCCGGCGACGCGGGTACGCTCCGATCCGCGCGGCGGACGCGGCGGCGGGCGGGGGACGTGAACGGGTTCGAGGTGCGCTCGCCCAACGGGGCAGCCTCCTGCGGGTCGCCGGTCGATATTCGACTGTGGAATGCTTCACCGGTGGGTGAACACGTGGTTCCCGTGGGTTGTCCCTGCTGCGCCTCCCGGACCGGCGGCGGGACGTGCCCGGTCTGCTTCTGGACTGACGACGGTCAGACCGACGCCGACGTCGACGCCGTCCGGGGCGGCCCCAACGGCGACCTCAGCCTGTCGCACGCTCGACTCAACTACGCGGTCTACGGCGCCAGCCACCCGCGTTACCAGGACATGGTGCGCCCGGCCCGCCCCGACGAGCGCCCCTGAGAGGCGTCCGACGGGCCGGGCTCGGGTCAGCAGACCGGCACCGCGCCTCCGTAGACGGCGGAGATGTACGCGTGGCTGACGTACTGCCCGTTGGCCAGGCGGTTCCACCGGGTGGTGGTGCGGTAGGGGCCGGCAACGGACTGGCCGTTGACGTAGCACTGGATCGGCACGTTGGCGAAGCGGGCGGCGAGGCCACGGATCGCGGACGACGTGTTGGCGCCGCTGCGGATGTTGAGTGGCCCGTCGCCGACCACGCCGCGCGGCCCGTCGCCGGTCCACAGGTAGGCCACGTCCACCCAGGCGTTCGTGGTCAGCTTCAGGCCGTCCGAGAAGGTGCCGTCGGCCAGGTCGACCCCGGCCGGGTTGAGCACGGTCCGCCCGAACTGGTCGCGCCCACCGTTGTAGCCGGACTGGTACGCGGCCTGCGCCTCGGGCCGGCCCTGCGGCAGGGTCTTCCAGTTCTCCCGCACGGCGGAGGGGTTCCAGTAGTCGTCGCGGGTGTTCCACGGCCCGACGTCCCAGACCGGGGCGTACTCGCAGCGGGAGCCGGTGGTGGTGCAGACCCGCACGGTGTAGTCGCCGCTGTTGAGCGGGGAGAGGCTGCGCCGCGACGGTAGCGCCGCGAAGTGGTCGCGCGGCTGCACGGTGCGGCCGTTGGCGGTCAGCTCGCCGACCAGGCCGATCCGGGTGGCGTACACCCGGTAGGTGCGGCCGGGCGTGGCGGCGGAGACGGCGGCGGCCGCGTCGGCGGTGAGGTGGACGCCGCGTACCGTCGCGGTGGCCCCACCGTCCCGCGCGGTGAGCACCACCCGGGTCTGCACGCGGCTGACCGGCTGGTCGAACACCGCGCCGGCGGTGGCGGCCCGCCACTCGCTCCAACCATTGGTGCGCCAGCCCCGGACCTGCGCCTCCACGGTGGCACCGGCGGGCACCCGGGCGGTGACCTCGGCGCGTACCCGGGTGGCCGGCCGGGTGAGGGTGCGCGGCGCGACCAGCAGCATCCCCTCGGCGACCGCGCTGCGGGGGCTACGCCCGGCGGCCCGGGCCTCGCGCATCCGGAGGCCGGCGGCGGTACGCCGGACGTTGACGTCGTCGCGGTCCACGACCGACAGGTCGGCGTTCCAGCGTTCGCCGGCCGGACCGACGGCCAGGGTGAACGGGGTGCCGGCGGCGGAGGTGGCGGGGACCGGGGTGGTGGCGGGAACGAGCGCGACGGTGAGCCCGAGGGTGAGAAAGGTGACAAGGGCGAGGGATCGGGTACGACAACGAGGTCGCGTCATGGGCATTCTCCTCAGAACCCCCTGACCCTCGCATGTCAGGAGATCATGAGGAACCGGAGTACAAATAGCGACACATGCGAATCCTGCTCTAAAGAGGGAGAATGGCGGGATGCCCGAAGGCGACACTGTCTGGAACACGGCCCGCGTGCTGCACCGGGCGTTGGCTGGCGCGCGGCTCACGGCGAGTGACTTCCGGGTGCCGCAACTGGCGACCACCGACCTCACCGGGTGGACCGTGCGGGAGTCCGCCAGCCGGGGCAAGCATCTCCTGCTCCGTCTCACCGCGCCGAGCGAGCCGCACGGAGCCGCCGCCGGACCGCACTGGACATTGCACTCCCACCTGCGGATGGACGGCGCCTGGCGGGCGTACTCGCCGGGAGAACGCTGGAGCGGCCGGCCGGCGCACCTGATCCGGGTGGTGCTCCGCAGCGCTGGCGCGGTCGCGGTCGGCTACCACCTCCACGAGCTGGCCCTGGTGCCGACCGCCGAGGAGGACGGCCTGGTCGGTCATCTCGGCCCCGACCTGCTCGGCCCGGACTGGGACGCGGCCGAGGCGGTCCGCCGGCTCGGCACCCACCCGGAGCAGACCATCGGTGAGGCGCTGCTCGACCAGCGCAACCTCGCCGGGGTGGGCAACCTCTACAAGTGTGAGGTGCTCTTCCTGCGAGGTGTGTCGCCCTGGGTGCCGGTGGGCGCGGTGCCCGACCTGCCCGGCATGGTGGCCCTCGCGCAGCGGCTGCTCGCCGCCAACCGTGGTCGCTGGACGCAGAGCAGCACCGGCTCGCTGCACCGCGGGCAGACCAGCTACGTGTACGGCCGCCGCGCCCAGCCCTGCCGCCGCTGCGGCACCGCGATCCGCAAGGAGGAGTTGGGCGAACGGGTCACCTACTGGTGCCCGGTGTGCCAGCCGGAGCAACCGGCCACCCCGCCGCCCGGTTGACCACCCACCCGGAGATCGAGGTCATCCCAGATACGGACGATTGGGTAATTCCTAACCGGCCGCCGGAGTCGCATGCTGCGGTTGAGTGCTCACCGATCGTCAGCAGAGTGCCAGGCCCGATCGGGTCGCCACGTTGGGGTGGTGACCTTCGTGCCCCGACCCCGGGGGAAGTCATGGCGTTGTTCCGCAGACTCCGCTCCACCTTGTTCGAACGGGCCACGCGCGGCAGCACCGGTGGCGCCAACGGCCGGACGGTGTCCGTGCCGGCCGCGCGTACCGCCGTCGAGGCCGCCCCGACGGCCAGCCTGGACCCGGCCGTCCTGCCCCGTGGCTTCGGCCCGGTGCCGAACTTCGCGCACAGCCCCCGCCCGGCCCGCGATCCGGACGGACGCGTGGTGCCCGGCACCGGGCTGCGGAAGTTCGTCGACGCACTGCCGATCCCGGGTCACCCGGCCCGCACCGACCTGGGCGGGTACCTGCCGGTGGCGACACCCGACACGATCAGCTACCCGGGCTGCGACTACTACGAGATCGGTCTGCAGGAGCACGCCCAGCGGCTGCACCGGGACCTGCCGGCCACCCGGCTGCGCGGCTACCGTCAGCTCAACCTGGGCACCGACGCGTCGGGTCACAACACGGTGGCGCCTCCGGATCGGCCCTGGCACCTCGGTCCGATGATCCTCGCCCGTCGCGGCCGGCCGGTCCGGGTGAAGTTCATCAACCAGCTCCCCACCGGTCGCGCCGGCGAACTGTTCCTACCGGTCGACGACAGCGTCGAGGGCGCCGGCACCGGCCCGCTGGACGGCCCCGCGCCGTACCCGCAGAACCGGGCGGTGCTGCACCTGGCCGGGGCGCAGACCGGCTGGATCAGCGCCGGCAACCCGGGGCAGTGGATCACCCCCGCCGGGGAGATCACCCCGTACCCCACCGGGCCGGGTCTGACTGCCGTGCCCGACATGCCGCCACCCGGGGCCGGCGCCACCACCCTCTACTACCCGAACGACCAGAGCGGCCGACTGCTGTGGTTGCACGACAACACCCTCGGCCTGGCCCGGCTCACCGTCTACGGCGGGCAGCTCGCGCTCTACCTGCTCACCGACCCGGCCGAGGACCAGCTCGTGGCCGACGGGGTGCTTCCAGCCGACCAGCTGCCCCTGGTCATCGAGGACAAGACGTTCGTGCCCGACGACACCCAGCTGGCCGCCGAGGACCCGACCTGGGACCGGGAACGCTGGGGCGCCCGGGGCAGCCTCTGGCATCCGCACGTCTACCAGACCCGGCAGAACCCGTACCGGTCCGGCGGGGGCAACCCCACCGGCCGGTGGGACTACGGCCCCTGGTCGCGTAACCCGGTGGACGGCTGGTCGGCGACGGGCGTGGTCACCGGTGGACCGCCGACGAGCGGTCCGGGCCCGGTGCCGAACCCCCACCACGACCCGGTCGGTGCCCCGGACGAGCCGCCACTGCGCCCCGGAGTGCCGCACCCGTCCGCGGTGCCCGAGGCGTTCGGCGACACGCCACTGGTCAATGGCGCCGCCTATCCGTACCTCGAGGTGCGGCCACGCGCGTACCGGTTCCGGATTCTCAACGCCTGCCTGGACCGCAGCCTCAACCTGCAGCTCTACCGCGCCTGCTCCGACGCACCCATGTGGGCCGCCGACGGCGCCCTGGCCGACGCCGACGCCGGCGAGGTGCCGATGGTGCCCGCCGTCCGGGCAGCGGACCGGCCGGACGGCTGGCCCACTGACGGGCGCGACGGCGGGGTGCCCGACCCACGCGCCGCCGGGCCGGAGTTTCTCCAGATCGGCAACGAGGCGGGGCTGCTGCCCGCACCCGTGGCGCTGCCGAACCGGCCGATCGGCTACCGCTACGACCGCCTCGACCCGACCGTGCTGAACGTCGACGGGCACACGCTGCTGCTCGCGCCGGGCGAGCGGGCCGACGTGCTTGTCGACTTCTCCGCCGTACCGCCGGGCAGCACGCTGATCCTCTACAACGACGCCCCGGCCCCGCTGCCCGGCTTCGACGCGCGCTACGACCAGCACACCGACGCGCCGGACCGGACCGCCGAGGGCGGCCCGCCCTCCAGCGAGCCGGGGTACGGCCCGAACACCCGTACCCTGCTGCAGTTCCGGGTGGCCGGAGCGCCCGCGCCGCCGTACGACCTGGCCCGACTGCGCGACCGGCTGCCCCTGGCGTACGCGGCCAGTCAGCGCCCGCCGATCGTTCCGCAGCGGGCGTACGACCGGGCGTTCGGCACCCGGACGACGCGGGAGACCGCCGTGCCGGTGCACGCCAGCGCGGTGACCTTCACCCCGGCGGGCAGCGCCGGCCCGGTGACCCTGCCGATCGCGGTCAAGGCCGTGCAGCAGGTCTTCGAGCCCGACCATGGCCGGTTGGCCGGTCGGCTCGGTGTCGGGCACCCGCACGCCGGGCCGCTGACCCCGGCGACCCTGCCCCTCGGGCCGACCGACCCGGTCACCGAGGTGCTCTTCGCCACCGACCCGGCCGTACCGGTCGGCGCGCCCACCGACGGGACCCAGCTCTGGCGGATCAGTGGCAACGTCCGGCAGACCGAGCCGCTGCGCTTCGGCGGCTGCGACGTGCAGCTGGTCAACCGGGTCGGTTGGGACGGCGCGCTGCGCCCGCCGCACGGCGTGGAGCTGGGCTGGAAGGAGATCGTCCGGGTCAACCCCCGGGAGGACGTGGTGGTGGCGCTGCGCCCGGTCGCCCCGACGCTGCCGTTCAAGCTGGGCGACAGCGTCCGGCTGCTCGACCCGGGCCGCCCGGCCGGGGCACGGACCGGGTCGACCCCGGTCAGCCCGGCCGACGGACGAACCGCGGTGGTGGTCAACCAGCTGGTCAACCTGGGCTGGGAGTACCGCCTGCACAGCCAGCTCGCCGGCCACCGCGACCTGGGGATGAACCGGCCGTTGGTGCTGCGGGTGTCGCCCAGGGCGCCGACCGGGCTGACCGCCACCCCCGCGCCCGGCTCGGCCACCGCGCTGCCCGCGATCGCGTTGGCCTGGACCGGCAACGGCGGGCGCCCACCGGCGACCAGCCACCTGCTGCAGCGGGCCTCCGACGCGACCTTCGCCGGCGAGGTCACCACCATCACCGTCGCGGCCGCCGCCACCCGCTACACCGACGCGACCGTCACCCCCGGAATCACCTACCACTACCGGATCCGGGCCGAGAACGCCGTCAGCTACTCGTCCTGGTCGAACAGCGTGCCGGCCTCGGTGCACCTGGCCGCCCCGAGCGGACCGATCGCGGCGATCCCGCCGGCCGCGCCGCTGCGGGTGGCGCTGCGCTGGACGAACCGTTCCTTCGCCACCGGGATCGACGTGCAACGGGCCACCAACCCGACATTCACCAGTGGCCCCGGCACCACCGCGATCGGGGTCGGCGACAACCACCTGGACGTCACGGTCGCCCCGGACACCACGTACTACTACCGGATCCGGACCACGTACCTGGGCGCCGCCTCGGCCTGGTCGACGGTGGCCGCGGTGAGCACCCCACCCGCGCCGGGCACGCCGACGGGGGTGAGCGTCACCGCCAGCGCCCCGGCACCGGACACCGCGACGGTGGTCCTGGGTTGGACGGCCGGCACCCTGTCCGGCCCGGGGTCGGGTTTCATCGTGCAGCGGGCACTGGACCCGGCGTTCGCCCGCGAGGTGGCCACCTTCACGGTGACGGGTCGCGGCTTCACCAACACCGGGCTTGCCCGGGGCGCGACCTACCACTACCGGATCCGGTCGTTCAACGTCGTGGGCAGCTCGGCGTACACCGGCCCGGTCCCGGTCACCACCCCTGACTAGCGGGATGTCGACCCGGGTCGGTGGCGCGGGTCAGCGGGTGGGTGCGCGCAGTGGGGCGCCGACGGCGCGCAGCTCGGCCAGCGCCGAGGCCACCCCGTGCAGCAGGTCGGTCGCCTCGGTGAGCCGGGTCGCGGCCGGGTCGGCGGTCTCCGGTCGGGCGTCCTCGGCCAGGTAGCCGGCTGCGGCGACCACCAGCCGTTCGTAGGCCACGACCCCGCTCTCCAGTTGGGCCGCCAGCGCGCCGTGCGCCTCGGCCAGCGGCGGTCGGGCGTCGGTCGGAGCCAGCCGCAGCGCCCGTTCGACGCTGGCCACCCGGGCGGCCAGGTCACGCAGCGAACGGTCGGCCGCGGCGGCCTCCACCACCGCCGGTTCGGCCAGCCCCGTGAGCCGGGGGGCCATCCCGGCCAGGGTGAGCGCGGCCCGGTCCAGTCGGGCCCACTGCTGGCCGGCGCTGGTGCCGCGCAGCGCGACCCGGCTGCGGACCCGGCGTACCTCGGCCAGCACACCGGGGCCGACCGGCAACCGCTCGACGGCGGCGACCAGGCGGGCCCGGGACCGGGCCGCGGCCTCGGCCGGGGCCAGCGCAGGCGGGGCCGGGCGGGCGGCCAGCGCACGCAGGTCGATCCAGCGCCAGGCGGCCAGCGCCACCGCACTGCCCGCGGCGCCGGCCCAGGCCGCGTCGGGCAGACCGAGGCCGGCGTACGGAGTCAGCACCGCCGCGGCGCCGCCGAGCCCACCGGCCAATACGCTCCACCGCCGGGCGGACCGGCGTAGCCGACCCAGCCGGCGAAAATACCGTGTCCGCTCGTCTGCCATCCTGACCCCCTCGGAGCCCTCGTTCAGCCGGCGGCGGTCGGGTCGCCGGTGCCCCGTTCGCGGGCCATGCTGGCCCGGAGCTCGTCCAGGCGGGCGGCGGCGGCCGGGTCGCTGGCCGGACTGGCCGCGCCAGTCGCACCCGTCGTGCCGGCCTGCGTGACGGCCGGTCGCTGCGCCGCGCTGCCGAGTTGCTCCCCGGCCATGCTGGAACGGATCTGCTCCAGCCGCGCCGAGCCGGCCGAGTCGACGGTCGCCTTCTGGATCTCCAGCATCCGGCCTTCGACCGAGTTGCCGGCCAGCTCCGCGCGGCCCATCGCGTTGGCGTACCGCCGCTCGATACGGTCACGAACCTCGTTCAGGGACGGGGTGGTGCCGGGCGCGGTCAGCGACGACATCGACTCCAGCGAGCGAGCCACCGTCTCCTGCATCTTGGCCTGCTCCAGCTGGCTGAGCAGCTTGGTGCGCTCGGCGAGCTTCTGCTGGAGGATCATCGAGTTGTTCTCCACCGCGCGGCGGGCCTGCGCGGCGGCGCCCAGCGCCTGGTCGTGCAGGGTCTTCAGGTCCTCGGTGGCCTGCTCGGCGGAGACCAACTGGGTGGCCAGGGTCTGCGCGGACTGCTCGAATCGCCCGGCCTCGGCCTCGTCGCCCTTGGCCCGGGCCTGGTCGGAGAGCACCAGGGCCTGCCGGGCGTTACCCTGCAGCCGCTCGACCTCGGTCATCTGCCGGGACAGCTTCATCTCCAGCTGACGCTGGTTGCCGATCACCGCGGCAGCCTGCTGGACCAGCGCCTGGTGCTGCCGCTGGGCATCCTCGATGGCCTGCTGGATCTGCACCTTCGGATCGGCGTGCTCGTCGATCTTGGCACCGAACAGCGCCATCAGGTAGTTCCAGCCCTTGACGAACGGGTTCGCCATGTCCGCGGTATCCCCTCAGTAGCGTCGCTCCACCGCGGTCGGGCCGGATGGACCGGCCGCGACCCGGCCAGTCTTCATCGTCCCAGCCGAACGCCAGGACGGCATCCGTACCGGGCGGTCGATCAGCACCGGTAGCTTCTGCGGGCCACCCTACGCGGCTGGATCCACCTCGCCCACGGTCCACCCGAAGGGCGACCTCAGGCCGCGCAGACCACGTCCCGGTCGCGCTCGTTGGGACGGACCCGGGTGCTGCGTAGCGTGGCCTTGAGCGGCGAGTCCTGACGGACCGAAACCGCGACCTTGCCGTCGGAGGTGACCTGGCGTACGCCCCGGTTGGTGCTCCTGCGCACCGCGGTCGCCGCGCCGACGGGGGCCTTCTCGGCCTGCTCGTCCTGCATGGGAACCAGCACCCCGGACATCTGCTCGGCCAGCGCCACGGTGTCGCTCACCTCACTGAGCAGCTCGGACAGGCGGGCGCCGAGCGCGTCGCAGATCGCGGCGAGCAGCTCGCTGGACGGCTCCTTGTGCCCCCGCTCGATCTCGGAGAGGTAGCCGAGGCTCACGTTGGCGGCGGTGGACACCTCGCGCAGCGTGCGCTGTTGTCCCTGCCGGCGCGCCCGCAGTGCGTCACCGATCACCCGGCGTAGCAGGACCATCGCACCTCCCCCTGAGGGATACCTCTCACCCGGTGTCGGGTGAGCCGTCGCGGTGGGCCGCGCCGGCCCCGAGCGCCGGAGTCTTCCCGCAACCGTACCCGGTGCGGGCCGCGCCGACATCCCGCCCCGCCCGTCGGTTCCGCTGGACCGGCTCATCGCTGGCCGGCACCGCTCGTGCCCGCCCCGCCCCGGGCGGTCCCGTCCGCGGCGCCCGCGCCGTCCGCGGCGTCCGTGGCGCCTGCGGTCTCCGAGACGCCTGCGGCGTGGATCTGCTCGCCGAGCAGCCGCAGCGCCTCGACCACCGCGGCGGCGCGGATGCGCTCCCGCCCACCGGCCAGGTCGAGTCGACGGACCCTGTCGCCGTTCGGCCCGGCAACCGCGACGTAGACCAGGCCGACCCGCTTGCCGTCCTGCGGTTCGGGACCGGCAACGCCGGTGGTGGCCAGCCCCCAGTCCGCGCCGCAGCGGCGTCTACCGCCGTCGGCGAGCGCCGCCGCCACGTCCGCGTCGACCGGCCCCCGCTCGGCCAGCAGATCGACCGGCACGTCGGCGAGTTCGGCCTTCAGGTCGGTGGCGTACACCACGAGCCCGCCCCGGTAGATGGCGCTGGCTCCGGCGACGTCGACGATCGAGGCGGCCAGTAGCCCACCGGTGAGCGACTCGGCAGTCGCCAGCGTCTCGTGCCGCTGCACCAGGCTGTACACCACCCCCGCCGCCGCGCTCCCGGCCGATTCCTGCTCCATAGACACGTCCTTCCCGACCCGCCCACGCCTAACCGTGCGCCGAACTCCCCGTCGATCATGAGGTTATTGTCACGACACGCCGATCCGGCCGACAACAACCTCATGATCAACGCGCCGGGCGGGGCGGGGGGTCAGCGGGGGGCAGCGGGGGGTCAGCGGGGGCGGCGCAGGCGCAGGGCCTGCGCTACGTAGTCGAAGCCGGTGACGACCGTCACCAGGACGGCGGCGGCCATGATCCAGGGGCCGACGGCGGCGAGTGCGGCCGGCATCGGCCAGAGGTACCAGGCGATGGCCAGGATCTGGAGCGCAGTCTTGATCTTGCCGCCACGGCTGGCCGCGATCACGCCGTGCCGGATCACCCAGAACCGCAGTGCCGTGATGCCCAGCTCGCGGACGAGGATCAGCGCGGTCACCCACCAGGGCAGCCGGTCGTAGAAGGAGAGCAGCACCAGGGCCGCGCCGGTGAGCGCCTTGTCGGCGATCGGGTCGGCCACCTTGCCGACCGAGGTCACCAGCCCGAACCGGCGGGCGATCCAGCCGTCCACCAGGTCGGTCGCGGAGGCCACCGCGAAGATCAGGCAGGCCGCCATCCGCCAGCCGGCGTGGCTCATCCCGGACACGACCACCGAGGCGCCGAAGACCGGCACCAGCACCAGCCGCAGTGCGGTCAGCGCGTTGGCCGCGTTGAGCACGGGCACCCGCGGCACCACCCGGGTGGGCGTGGACTCCGTCGCCCCCGTCACCACCTCACCCCGCTCGGGCCGCCGTGGCGTTCCCGGCACCGCACCACCTGGTTCCCCCGCTCCGCTCGGGCCCGGAGTCACCGTGCCGCGCCGGGCGCCGCCGAGATCATCTCATCCGGCTCGGCGAGCAGGTCCACCCCTTCGGTGCCGGTCACCGTGGCGCGCACCAGGTCACCTGGACGCAGCGCGGTCAGGTCGACCCCGCCCTCGGCCGGAGCGACCAGGGTGGTGGAGCCGTCAACCTCCGGCGCCTGGTGTGCGGCCCGGCCCTCCACGACGCCATCGGCGATCGAGTCCACCAGGACCTCGACGACCGAGCCGAGCCGGTCCTCGGCCCGCTGCGAGCAGAGCTCGTCGGCGAGCGCGCTGAGCCGGTCGTACCGCCGCTTGATCGTCGCCGCCGACACCTTGCCGGGCAGCCCGGCGGCCTCGGTGCCGTCCTCGTCGCTGTAGTCGAACATGCCGATCGCGTCGAGCCGGGCCTCGCTCAGGAACCGGACCAGCTCGTCGACGTCGGCGCGGGTCTCGCCGGGGAAACCGACGATGAAGTTGCTCCGCGCTCCGGCGTCCGGGGCCAGCGCGCGGGCACTCGCCAGCAGTTCCAGGAATCGGTCGGTGGAGCCGAAACGCCGCATCCGACGCAGCACCGGCTCACTGGAGTGCTGGAACGACAGGTCGAAGTACGGCGCCACCCCCGGCGTGCCGGCGATCGCGTCCACCAGCCCCGGCCGGGTCTCGGCCGGCTGGAGGTAACTCACCCGGACCCGGACGATGCCGGTCACCGCGGCCAGCTGCGGCAGCAACTTCTCCAGCGCCCGGGGATCACCCAGGTCCTTGCCGTACGAGGTGGAGTTCTCGCTGACCAGCACCAGCTCCCGGACACCGGTCTTGGCCAGCCACTCCGCCTCGGCGAGCAGCTCGTCGGGGGTACGCGAGACGAACGCCCCACGGAAGGCGGGGATGGCACAGAAGGCGCAGCGGCGGTCGCAGCCGCTGGCCAGCTTCAGCGAGGCGACCGGGCCGGTGTCCAGTCGGCGGCGGAGCACCTGACGCAGGTGGGCGGGTGTGTGCTCGTCGGTGTCGACGGTCGCGCGGGTCACGGTGCCGTGCCCGGGCAGCGACACCGCGCTGTCGCGGCGCTTCACCGGGGTGAGCGGCAGCAGCTCCCGACGGTCGCGAGGGGTGTGCGCGGGAATCTGCTCCCCGGCGACGACCGCGTCCAGTCGGGCGGCGATGTCCGGATAGTCGTCGAAGCTCAGCACCGCCTGCGCCTCGGGCAGGCTGTCGGCCAGCTCCCGACCGTACCGCTCGGCCATGCAGCCGGCGGCGACCACCTTGGCGCCGGTCCCCGCGGCGGCGAGCAGCGTCTGGATCGAATCCTGCTTGGCCTTCTCCACGAAGCCGCACGTGTTCACGACCACCACGTCGGCGCCCTCGCCGTCGGTGGTCACCTGCCAGCCGTCGGCGTGCAGCCGGGCGGCGAGCTCCTCCGAGTCGACCTCGTTGCGGGCACAGCCCAGGGTGAGCAGGGCGACGCGACGGCCCTCGGCGGCGGGCGACAGCTCCAGATCGCGGCGCGGCGTCGGACGCGTGACGCTGGAGTTGTCGGGAGAGGAGGTGGCAGACACCATCCGAGGGTACCGGGCCGGCCGGGCGGGCCCGCGCACGCGGGCGGGCCGGGCAGCCGGGTGCCGGTGGTCCGCGAACCGCTCAGCGCGTCGCGGCGGCCACCCGGGTCAGCCGGTCGAGCAGAAAGACCTCGGTGCCGGCCAGGCCGGTGGAGCAGAAGACGGAGACCTGGTCCGCGGTGGTCCTCCCGGGGACCGCGCCGGCCAGGATGCCGCCCAGGTCGCGCAACCGCCCGGTGTACGGAGGTGCGGCGGCGAGCATGGGCGGCTCGTAGTCCGCCGCCTGGGCCGGTGAGTCGGTGACCAGCAGGTCGGCCACGTCCAGCAGGTCGGTGCCGAACTCGCTGCGACCGCTCTGCTTGAATCCGACCGCGTTGACGTGCGTGCCGGGGCTCAGGTCGGCGGCGCGGAGCACCGGCGTGGGGCTGGTGGTGGCGAGCACCACCATGTCCCGCCCGGTCACCGCCGCGGCGGAGTCGGCCACGGCGCGGGCCGGCACGCCCAGCTCGGCGCGGACCCGGGCGGCGAAGGCGTCCCGCCGGGCCGTCGAGCGGCTGTGCACCACCACCTCGCGCAACCGGCGGACCGCGGCGGCGGCCCAGACCTGCGTCCACGCCTGCCGGCCGGAGCCGATCACACCGAGGGTGGCCGCGTCCGGTCGGGCCAGCGTGTCCACCGCGACGCCACCCAGCCCACCGGTCCGCCGGGAACCCAACTCCTCGCCGACGGCAACCGCCCGGACCGCTCCGGTCCGGGCGTCGTGCAACACCACCAGTTGCTCGCCCTGCGGATGACCGAAGGTGTCGTAGGAGCGGAATCCGTACCACTCGTCGAGAAGGTGACCGGCGGTCAGCACCATTCGACCACCGCCGAGCGGCGCGGCGGCCCGGGGCGGGGCGACCAGTCGCCCGCCGTACGCGGCCAGCAGGGCGGCACGCATGGCGTCGACCGTGGTGGCGGCGTCCAGCACGGCGGCGACCTCGGAGTCGGCGTAGAGCAGGGTCATGACCGCCATCCTGCAAGGTGAAGTGAGGTGCAGGTCAACGCGCGGGTGGCGAGCGTCACCGCGCGGTCTGAAGATCCTCCACCGAGGTGCCACGTCGGCAGGCGTGGCCAGCGCCCACAGTGGGTAGTGATCGATCCGTCACGACAGGCTCTCACCCGGAGGAAGACATGGCCGACGTCCCCAGCACCGCCCGTCCCCGCAGCAACGCCGCCCGGATCCTCACCATCGTGGGCTTCGTCTTCGCGGTCCTCGCCCTGCTGCTCAACCCGGTCATCTTCGGCGTGCTCGGCGTGATCGCGGGCATCGTCGGCGCCGTGCTCGGCGACAAGCCGCTCGGCTGGTACGCCGCCGCGGCCAGCGCCGTCGCCGCGGTGATCGGCGCGGTGCTCGTCGCCGCCCTCCTCAACAACTGACCTCGCCGCTCCCCCAGCGTCTCGGGCCCGTCGGATACCGGCGGGCCCGTGGCGTGTCCGAGCGGCGCCGGTCAGTCCCCGTCGCCGCGCAGGCCGCCCAGGACGTCCTCCAGCTCGTCCGGCTTGACCAGCACGTCGCGCGCCTTGGAGCCCTCCGACGGCCCGACCACGCCACGGGTCTCCATCAGGTCCATCAAGCGGCCCGCCTTGGCGAACCCGACGCGCAGCTTGCGCTGGAGCATCGAGGTGGAGCCGAACTGCGAGGTGACCACCAGCTCCACCGCCTGCACCAGCAGGTCCAGGTCGTCGCCGATGTCCTCGTCGGTCTTCTTCCGGGCCTCCTGCGCGGGGGCGAGCACGTCCTTGCGGAACTCCGGCTCACGCTGGTTCTTGCAGAACTTCACCACGTCGGCGATCTCGCGCTCGGTCACCCAGGCGCCCTGGATCCGTACCGGCTTGGACGCGCCCATCGGCAGGAACAGCCCGTCACCGCGGCCGAGCAGCTTCTCCGCGCCCGGCTGGTCGAGGATGACCCGTGAGTCGGCGAGGGAGGACGTGGCGAACGCGAGCCGGGACGGCACGTTGGCCTTGATCAGGCCGGTCACCACGTCGACCGAGGGACGCTGCGTGGCCAGCACCAGGTGGATTCCGGCCGCTCGGGCCAGCTGGGTGATCCGGACGACCGAGTCCTCGACGTCGCGCGGCGCGACCATCATCAGGTCGGCCAGCTCGTCCACTATCACCAGCAGGTACGGGTACGGGCGCATCTCCCGTTCGCTGCCGGGCGGTGCCTTGATCTCGCCGTTGCGCACCTTGCGGTTGAAGTCGTCGATGTGCCGGACCCCGTTGGCGGCCAGGTCGTCGTAGCGCATGTCCATCTCGCGGACGACCCAGTCCAGCGACTCGGCAGCCTTCTTGGCGTTGGTCACGATCGGGGTGACCAGGTGCGGGATGCCCTCGTAACCGGTCATCTCGACGCGCTTCGGGTCGATCAGCAGCAGCCGCACCTCGTCCGGGGTGGCCCTGGTCAGGATCGAGACAAGAAGAGTGTTCAGGCAACTGGATTTCCCGGCGCCGGTGGCCCCGGCGATGAGAATGTGAGGCATCTTCGCGAGGTTGGCCACCACGTAGCCACCCTCGATGTCCTTGCCGAGCGCCACCACCATCGGGTGGTGGTCACTGGTCGCCACCCGTGAGCGCAGTACGTCGCCGAGTGCCACGTTCTCCGGGTCGGTGTTGGGGATCTCCACGCCGACCGCGCTCTTGCCCGGGATCGGGCTGAGGATCCGTACGTCCGGCGACTTCACGGCGTACGCGATGTTGCGCGAGAGCTGGGTGATCCGTTCGACCTTGACGCCGTGCCCCAACTCGACCTCGTAGCGGGTGACCGTCGGCCCGCGGGTGAAGCCGGTGACCGCGGCGTCCACGTCGAACTGGTCGAACACGCCGGTCAGCGCGGCGATCACCTCGTCGTTGGCCTTGCTGCGGGTCTTCGCGGCGGCGCCGGCGCTGAGCATGTTGGCCGGTGGCAGGGTGTAGTCGCCGGCCAGCCCGGTCAACGCGAGTTGCTCGGCCCGGGTCGGTGCGGGCGAGTGCTCCGGTGGCTCGGCCGGTCTGCGGCTCGCCGGCACCTTCGCCGAAGACTTGCGCGGCAGGACCAGGGTCTCCTGGAGGTCGACGCCGTCCACGTCGTCGAAGTCGTCCGGGTCGACCGGCGGCGGCATCCGCTTGGACGGCCGCTTGCGCGCCGGCCGGGTGGCCACCTGGTCCGGTTCTTCCTCGGTGCTCTCGGACGGGGCGACCAGCCCACCGGCGAGCAGCCCCAGTCGCTCGGGGATCTTGTTGATCGGCGTCGCGGTCACCACGAGCAGGCCGAACAACAGCAGCAGGATCAGCAGCGGCACCGCGACCCAGGCGGTGACCGCCCGCTCCAGCAGCCCACCGATGCCCGCGCCGACCAGGCCGCCGGCGAAGTCACGTTGCACCGGGCCGACCGGGTCCTGGCCGATCTGCAGCAGCGCGGCGGTGGACACCAGCAGCGAGCTCCAGCCGATCAATCCGCGACCCCGGTGCTCGGGATCGGCCGGCTGGCGCATCAGTCGCCAGGCGCCGATCATCAGCAGCACCGGCACCACCACGGAGATCGCACCCAGGAACAGCCGGACCGAGTCGGCCAGCCGCGCACCCACCGGACCGGCCCCGGAGAACCAGAGCGCGACGGCGCTGAGCAGGGCGAGCCCGAACAGGAGCAACCCGGCGCCGTCGCGGCGGTGCTCGGGGTCGAGGTCGCGGGCGGAGGCGGCCTGCCGACCGGCGGCCCGCACCGCCCAGCCCATGCCGTGCGCCAGACCCATCCACAGTGCACCGACCGCGCGGCCGACGTAGACGGCCGGCCCCGGCCGGGCGGGCGTGGTACGGCGCCGGACCGGCGCCCGGGTCTTCTTCGCCGGTTGGCGGGCACGGCTGTTGGTGCCACCGCGCGGCGACGCGCCGCGCCGCCGGCTCGCCTGAGAGGTACGGCCCGCCATAGAGTCACGGTAACGGTGGGGACGCGCAGATCCCCGCTTTTCCGGGTCGTGTCCGCGCGTCGCAGCACGGACACCACCGCCGGTCGTGATATCCGCCTCAGAAGGGATGCCCGATGGCGTCGCCGGGATTCGAGGACGGTCCGGACGATCCCCTGGCCGGGCACCCGGACAGCTTGCGCCCGCTGACCGGAGAGCTGGTCGCCGCGGTGCTCGCCGCCCGCGGTCGCTCGGTCGGCTGGTCCGTGGACGGCGACCTGGTGGGCCGCTTCGACGACAACCTGATCTGGTTCCTGCGCGTCGGCGGGGACGGCGAGTTGCTCCAGGTCCGCACCATGGTCGCGCCCACCTTCGGAATCGAGCAGGTGCCCGCCCTCTACGCCTTCTGCAACTCCTGGAACCACGACCGGCTCTGGCCGAAGGCGTTCGTGCACGTCGACGACAACGGCCGGGCCCGCGTCTACGGCGAGGTGATCACCGACCTGGAGCGTGGGGTGACACCGCACCAGCTCGACCAGCTCCTCGACTGTGGAATCTCGGCCGGCTGTCAACTCGCCGTGGCGGTCGGTCGTCTGCCCGGCGCGGTGCCGGCGTGACCGGACGGGACGAGTTCACGGGCAGCCGCACCCACCGGACGGACGACCCCGACGCGCCCCAGGCCGGCCCGGCTGACCGGTCGGCCGTGTACCGCGTACCGGCCCTGGTGACCGCGCTCGCCGATGCCCGGGACCTACCCGACGGGCCGGGCCGACTGGTGGCCCTGGAACGGCTCGCCGAGCGGGCCGACGCGGCCGGGGACCTCCGGTCCGCCCTGGACGCGCGGCTGGCGCTGATCGAGGCGTACCTGCTCGGCGAACGGTGGCGGCTGGTCGAGCCGGTGCGCCGGTGCCGGGCCGCCGCCGACTACCGGCCCGAGCTGCTCACCGACGCCGAGGCCCGACTGCTGCTGCGCCTGCAGCGGTACGCGGTGGAGGCCCTGCTCGGCACCCCTCGGATCGGGCTGGACCAGACCCGGTCCCTGCTGGACGATCTGGCCCACCGGCTCGCAGCGGACGGGCCCGACGCGCCGACGGTCGCGGAGCTGCGCTGCCGGATCGCCGATCACCTCGGCGACGAGCCCACGGCACGCGACTGGTACCAGCGGTGGGCGGGCACGCTTCCCGGGCCGACCGGCGGCTGCCCGGGCTGTGCCCCGGCCCGACGCGCCGAACTGCTCGCCGGCTGGGGCGAGTGGCGGGCGGCGCTGACCGAGCTGACCGGTGCGCCGCAGGACTGCGCCGACCAGCCCGAACGCGCACTGATCGCCGGGCTGCTGCCCACGCTGCACGCCGGCGAGCCGGAGCGCGCCGCGGCGGCGCACGTGCGGGCGTACCGGCGGCACCGGCGCGAACGTACGGCCTTTCCGCACCTCGCCACACACCTGCGGTTCTGTGCACTGGGCGGGCATTTGGAACGCGGGCTGGTCATCCTGACCGAGCAGCTGCCCCGCCTGGACCGGGCCACCGACGACCTCGCCGCAATGGAGTTCGCCGCCGCCGGAGCGCTGGTCTGTGCGCTGGCCGCCGAGACCGGGCTGGGTGGCCGCACGGTGCCCCGCCCGGCGTACGGCGAGCGGCCGGCCGCCGAGCTGGACGTGGCCACTCTCGGCGCACAGCTGCTCGCCACGGCCAGCGAGCTGGCGGGCAGTTTCGACGCCCGCAACGGCACCGGTCACCACTCCGGCCGGATGGCCGCCTGGCTGGCCGAGCGTCCGCTCGCGGCACCGGTGCCGCTGCCCGCCGCCTTCGAACCCGCCGACGACGAGCCCTCCGACGACGAGCCGACCGACCACGAGCCCTCCGACCACGAGCCCGTCGACGACCAGGACCTCGCGGCACTCACCATCGACCTGATCACCAGGGTGCTCGATCGGCGGGGTGACCAGTACCTGGTGGAGGAGGACGGCACGGTGGTCGGTCGGTGGGGCGCCGTGGTGATCCAGTTCCGCAGGGCCGGCGAACGCGGCGAGGTGCTGCACGCCCGGGTCATGGCCGCCCGCCGGCTGCCGGCCGACCGCCGCTCCGAGGCGTACGCCTTCTGCAACGCCTGGAACCATGACCGACTGCTACCCAAGGCGTACGCGCACGAGCTCGGTACGGAGCTGGTGCTGGCCGGCGACGTGGCCACGAGCCTGGCGCACGGGGTGGCCCCGGCACAGCTCAGGGTGCTGGTGGACGCCGCCATCGCCACCGGCGTCGCCTACGCCGAGGCGGTCGACGGGCTGCCCTGACACGCCTACGGGGTCCAACGGTTGCAGGCGACGCGCGATTGAGCGACATCCGACAGTACGCAACCGAGAGTGCGGAACGGATGTGATATCGCCGTCACCCACCGCAACCCCCTCGGGAGTCGTCATGATGCACCTGCTCCGGTCCGGCATCCTCGCCGCCGCCATGCTCGCCCTGTCCGCCCTCGCCGCTCCGGCCGTCGCCGGGGCGGCCCCCACGCCGACGCCGACCGTTGCGCCGAGCACGACCGCCGGGTCGGCGGCGCCGACGATCCTGGCGCGGGGCGAGATCGTCTTCCTCGGCGGCGAACCGTGGCACCCGTCGGGTCCTCTCGAGGTCACGGTCGTGAACCGGGGTGCCGCGGCGGCGAAGGGTTACTTCGTGCTCCGCCTGCCGCAGGATGTCGCCCTGACCTCGGGCGGGGACTGCCGGGTCCTCGGTGGCGCGGCGAGGACCTGGCTCTGCGGCGGCGCGGAACTGCCGGCCGGTGGTGACCGGACGTACCGGTTGCGGGTGACCTCATCGGCGGCGGAGCCGGTCTTCGGAGTGATCGCCTGGGGCTCCGTCGCCGGCCGGGACGCCGCTGGCCGCACCGATCAACCCTACGACTTCCGGCTCAACTGGCCGGACCGCACGTCGCTGCGGCTGCGGGCCACCGCCGACCCGGTCGTGGGCGGCGTGGCGACCATCCGGGTACGGGTCACGAACACCGGCTCGTTCGACGTCGGCGGCTACTCGTTGAACGTCGCCACCCCGGCCGGGGTACGGGTGACCATGCCGGCATGTACCGACAGCGGCCGGATGAACGGTGTGGGTTGCGAGATCCTGCGGGGCCGTACGCTGCCGGACGGCGCCACGGACGGCTTCGACGTGCGGGTGGCGGTCACCGGCGGCACGAAGACCGTGCGACTCTGGCTCGCCCCCACCAACCGGTACACGAACAGGGACACCTCGGTGACGCTCCGCCTGACGGCCGGTGGATCCGGCGGCGGTGCCACCGCCACGCCGACGGCAGGCCCGACCACGGCAGACCCGACCACAGCTCCGGCCACGTCCACCCCCGGCGCGGCGGAACTGCCCCGCACCGGTACGGCCGGCCTCGCGTACGGCCTGATCGGTTCCGCGCTGCTGACCCTCGGGGTCGGGCTCCTCCTGCTCCGACGCCGGCTCGTGCGGGGCTGAGCCGGCGCGGCCATCCTGCACACGACAGAGCGACGCCCACCCGCACAACAGGTGCGGGTGGGCGTCGCGCGGTGTGGTGTCAGACCTCGACGACGGTGGGCACGATCATGGGTCGGCGGCGGTACTTGTCGTTGACCCACCGTCCGACCGTCCGCCGGACGATCTGCTGGAGCTGGTGCGGGTCGGTGATGCCGTCCGCGGCGGCCCGGTTGAGCGCCTCGGTGACCAGCGGAACCACCGGGTTGAACGCCTCCGGGTCCTCGGAGAAGCCCTTCGCGGACAGCGTCGGGCCGGCGACGACCTTGCCGGTGACCGAGTCGACCACGACCGTGGTGGCGATGAAACCGCCGTCGCCGAGGATCCGCCGTTCGGTGAGCAGCGACTCGCTCACGTCGCCGACGGCGAGGCCGTCGACGTAGACGTACCGGCTCTTCACGTGTCCCACCAGGCTGGCCCGGCCCTCGACCAGGTCGACCACGTCGCCGTCCTCGCAGAGCACCACCCGGTCGGCGGCCACCCCGGACTCGACGCCGAGGCGGGCGTGGGCGCGCAGGTGCCGCCACTCGCCGTGCACCGGCATGAGGTTGCTGGGACGGACCACGTTGAGCAGGTAGAGCAGCTCCCCGGCCGGGGCGTGACCGGAGACGTGCACCTTTGCCACGTCCTTGTGCACGACCACCGCGCCGGCCCGGGCCAGCCGGTTGATCACCCGGTATACCGAGGTCTCGTTGCCCGGCACCAGCGAGCTGGCCAGCACCACGGTGTCGCCGGGGGCGATGGTGATGTGCCGGTGGTCGCCGCTGGCCATCCGGCCGAGTGCGCTCATCGGCTCACCCTGCGAACCGGTGGACATCAGCAGGATCTGCTCGGGCGGCAGCGTGGTCGCCTCCTCGATGCCGATCACCAGGCCGGCCGGGATGTTGAGCAGGCCGAGGTCCCGGGCGATGCCCATGTTGCGGACCATGGACCGGCCGATCAACGCGACCTTGCGCCCGTGCTCCGCGGCGGAGTCGAAGACCTGCTGCACCCGGTGCACGTGCGAGGCGAACGAGGCCACGATGATCCGGCCCTTCGCCTTCGCGAAGATCGAGTCGAGCACCGGCCCGATCTCCCGCTCGGGGGTGACGAAACCGGGGATCTCCGCGTTGGTGGAATCGGACAGCAGCAGGTCGACGCCCTCGGCGCCGAGCCGTGCGAAGCCGGCCAGGTCGGTGATCCGACCGTCCAGCGGGAGCTGGTCCATCTTGAAGTCGCCGGTGTGCAGCACCAGGCCGGCCGGGGTGCGGATGGCCACGGCGAGGGCGTCCGGGATCGAGTGGTTGACCGCGAAGAACTCGCACTCGAACGGGCCGAGCCGCTCCCGGCCGCCCTCCCGCACGGTCAGCGTGTACGGCTGGATGCGCCGCTCGGCCAGCTTCGCCTCGACCAGGGCGAGGGTGAACTGTGAGCCGACCAGTGGGATGTCCGGCTTGTGGGCGAGCAGGTAGGGCACGGCGCCGATGTGGTCCTCGTGGCCGTGGGTCAGGACGATCGCCTGGACGTCGGCCAGCCGGTCCAGGATCGGGCCGAAGTCAGGCAGGATCAGGTCCACCCCCGGCTGCTCGACGTCGGGGAAGAGCACGCCGCAGTCGACGATCAGCAACTTGCCGTCGTACTCGAAGACGGTCATGTTTCGACCGATGGCGCCAAGCCCGCCGAGCGGAATGATCCGCAGGCCACCTTCCGGCAGCGGCGGGGGCAGTTCCGCCTCGATGTGCGCCTCGGTCACGCGTTCACCTCATTCTGCGACGCCGTCACTCGGCGCCCATCGTGTCGTTCGATCATTCGGGAAGCTCCAGGCCCGCTGCCGCGAAGTCCGCGCGCAGCTGGGCGATCTCGTCGTCGGTCGCGTCCACCAGCGGGGGGCGCACCGGGCCGGCCGGCAGACCCAGCGCCGCCAGGCCCGCCTTCACCAGGATCGTGCCCTGGGTGCGGAAGACGCCGGTGAACAGCGGCAGCAGCCGCCGGTGCAGTGCCAACGCGGCCGGCACGTCCCCCGCGTCGTACGCGTCGATCATCTGCGCGGTCAGCGCCCCGGTGAAGTGCGTCGAGGTGCCGACCAGGCCCACGCTGCCGACGGCCAGCGCCGGCAGGGTGAGCGCGTCCTCACCGCAGTAGAAGGCGAGGGAGGTCCGGCTGGTCACCCAGCTGGTGGCGGTCAGGTCGCCCTTGGCGTCCTTGACCGCGACGATCCGCCCGTGCTCGGCGAGCCGGACCAGGGTTTCGGTGTCGATCGGCACACCGGAGCGGTGTGGGATGTCGTACAGCATCACCGGCAGGCCGGTGGCGTCGGCCACCGCGGTGAAGTGCCGCAGCAGGCCGCTCTGCGGCGGCTTGTTGTAGTACGGGGTGACCACCAGCAGGCCGTGCGCGCCCGCCTTCTCGGCGGCGGCGGCCAACTCGATGGTGTGCCGGGTGTCGTTCGTGCCGACCCCGGCGACCACCTTGGCACGGTCACCGACGGCCTCCACCACGGCCCGGATCAGGCGTTCCTTCTCCGCGTCGGTCGTGGTCGGCGACTCGCCGGTGGTGCCGTTGACCACCAGCGCATCGTTGCCCTGCTCGTCGACCAGGTAGGTCGCCAGCTGGGCGACGCCGTCGAGGTCGAGCGAGCCGTCGGGGGTGAACGGGCTCACCATGGCGGTGAGCAGCCGCCCGAAGGGGCGGGACACCGGCCGGGCAGCGGGGTCGGAGTGGTCGTGCGTCATACCGTCCAACCTAGCGGACGACCAGCCGACGCCCGCCGGGGAAGGGCTCAGGACGCCTCGTGCGGGCTGGCCGCCACCTCGGTGCCGTCCGGCAGGACGGAGATGACGAAGTCGGCGAAGACGTTCGGGGCGACGGCCATCAGCTGGCGCAGGCACTGCACGGCAAGCTCACGGATCTCCACGTCGGCGTGCTCGGTGGCCCGCATCGCGATGAAGTGCCGCCACGCCCGGTAGTTGCCGGTGACGACGATCCGGGTCTCGGTGGCGTTGGGCAGCACCGCGCGGGCCGCCTGCCTGGCCTGCTTGCGGCGCAGCGTCGGGTTCGGCTCGTCGGAGAACCGCTGCTCCAGCCCCACCAGCAACTCGTTGTACGCCCGCACGCTCGCCTCGGCGGCCTCGACGAACCGCTTGTGCAGCTCCGGGTCGTCGGCGATGACGGCCGGCTCGACCATGGCCGCGTCCCGCTCCGGGACGTACCGCTGGGAGAGCTGGGAGTACGAGAAGTGCCGGTGCCGGATCAGCTCGTGGGTGAAGGAGCGGGACACCCCGGTGAAGTAGAAGGTCACCGAGCCGTGCTCCAGCACGCTCAGATGGCCCACCTCGAGAATGTGCGCGAGGTAGCCGGCGTTGGTGGCGGTCGCCGGGTTCGGCTTCTTCCACGACTGGTAGCAGGCCCGGCCGGCGAACTCGGCGAGCGCCTGGCCCCCCTCCGCGTCCGTCGACCACGGCACGTCGTCCGGGGCCGCGAACTGGGTCCACGCGATCAACTTGACCTGGGGCTGCACCATCTCCGGCATGCCTGGGACTGTAGTGGCGCGCCGCCTTTCGGCCCAACTCAGGCACGCCCGGTGCAATCTCGATCACCCAGGCCACCTCGGAGCCACAGCCGCCCCTGGAACCCCGGGGGCCGGAGCCCGCACTGCCGGCGTCACGGCCGGACCGGAGCCCCGCACACCCGGCGTCGCGGGGGCATCTGCTCGGCTGGGTCCTTTGGAGCTGAATCGTCTACGACATCACCCGCGCGGTGACGGACGATCGGGCAACAACGGCCGGAGTGCCGGCGCATGGACGGCCAGGCCTGCTCACCATCGACGCCCTACTCACGTTCGACGGCCTACTCACGTTCGACGGCCTACTCACCCTCGATGCCCCGGTCACCCTCGACGGCCCGCTCACGTTCCACGGCCCGCTCACCTTCTGCAGCCTGCTCACGTTCCATGGCCCGCTCACCTTCTGCAGCCTGCTCACCATCGGCGCCCGGCTCCCCTGCAGCGGCCGGAGGCGGGTGATGTCGTGAACGATTCAGCTCCAAAGGACCCGGAGCAGTGGATGCCCACCGACCGGCGGGGCGCCGCGAACCGGCGGAACGCCGCGAACCGGCGGAACGCCGCGAACCGGCGCGCAGGGCGGAGGGGCGGAGCGCTCAGACGTAGAGCGAGGTGAACGGCGCCCACGGCAGGTTGCGCAGCACCGAGAACGCGAGCCACGCGGCCAGGAAGCCACCGATGACCTTGGAGCTGATCTGCAGCTGGGGTAGCCGCCAACCGAACGCCTGGTTGCCCGCCCAGGCCACGAAGAGGTACGCCAGGAACGGCAGCGCGAAGATGAAGAGGAAGTGGTGCCGGGCTGCGGCGGGCAGGTCGCCGTGCAGCACGTACCAGAGTGCGCGGGTGCCTCCGCAGCCCGGGCAGTCCAGCCCGGTGGTCAGCTTGAGCAGGCAGGTCGGCGCGGCGTCCGGGTCGGCGTGGGTCGGGTCGCTGATCAGCGCGTACCCCATGCCCGCCGCGACGCATCCGACCGCGGCGAGCGGCGCGGCCCAGCGCGGCGAGCGTGCGTGGAGCCGCAGCACGAACCGGGTGAGCCGGTCCGGCTCGGGCGCCGGGTAGCCACCCGGCGGGCTCACCGGCCAGCCGACGGCGGGGCCACTGTCGGCAGGCTCGGTCGGCAGGGCCTGGATCGCCCCGGGGGCGGGCTGCGGTTGGTCGACCGGTCCGGGAGCGCTCGTCACGCGCTCACGGTACACCGGACACGCCGGCCAACGCGGCGGTGAGCGGACCGGCCAGGTCGCCGGCCACGGGCGGTGCCACCGCGTCCAGCCCGAGCCAGCCGGCGAGCCGGTACAGCTCGGCGGCGAGCGCCACCGCGGTGTCCCCCGGGTCGGCCCCGGGTTCGATCCACGCTGCCGGGACCAGCAGCACCCCGGCCTTGCGGTCGGCCTTCAGATCGACCCGGGCGGTGAACCGGTCGCCCTGCAGGAAGGGCAGCACGTAGTAGCCGTGGACCCTCTGCGGCGCCGGGACGTAGATCTCGATCCGGTAGCTGAAGTCGAAGAGCCGTTCGGTGCGGCTGCGCTCCCAGACCAGGGGGTCGAACGGGCTGACCAGCGTGTTGCCCCGCACCCAGCGGGGCAGCCGGGCGCTCGTGTGCAGCCAGGTCGGCTGACGCCAGCCCGGCACGGCGACCGGCACGAGCTCACCTGCCTCGGCCAGCTCGGCTACCGCCTGCCGGGCACCGGCCAGCGGCAGACGGAAGTAGTCGCGCAGCTCCGGCTCGGCGGCCACCCCGAGCGACCGCGCGGCGAGGGCCACCAGCGTGCGGTACGCCTCGGCGTCGGTCGGGGTGGGCGCGGCCAGCACGGTCGCTGGCAGCACCCTTTCGGGCAGGTCGTAGCGGCGGGCGAACGATGTACTGCGTTCCGCGGCGGTCACCTCGCCGGCCCAGAACAGATATTCCAGCGCCCGCTTCACCGCCGACCAGTTCCACCCCCAGTTGCCGGTCTCCCGGGGTGCGTCGTGTTCGATCTCGGCAGCCGTCAACGGACCTCGGGCGGCCACCTCGTCACGCACCCAGGCAACCAGGTCCGGCTGCTCCTGGGCGATCCGCCGCATGCCGCCCCACGCCTCGCTGCGCGCACGCGCCATCCGCCACCGCAGCACCGGATGCAAGCCGACCGGAACCAGCGACGCCTCGTGGCCCCAGTATTCGAACAGCTCGCGGGGGCGGCGGTAGGCGGCGGTGTCGAGCAGCGTGGTCGGATAGGGCCCGAGGCGGCTGTACAGCGGCAGGTAGTGCGCGCGTTGCAGCACGTTGACCGAGTCCATCTGGATGAGCCCGACCCGGTCGAGCACCCGGCGAAGGTGCCGACGGGTGGGCACGCCGGTCGGCGCCGGGTCGGCGAAGCCCTGGGCGGCGAGCGCCACCCGCCGAGCCTGGGCGAGCGAGAGTGATTCCGGTGCGGCCATCGTCGGGACCCTAATTCATCGGTACGACGCCGGTGCGGGAAGCTGGACTCCGACGGCTGCCGGGCATAGAACGGTGCAATGCTGACCATCCGCCGGGAGGAGCCGGACGACGCCGAGGCGGTCGCCCGGGTGCACGTGCACGGCTGGCAGGCAGGCTACGCCGGCGTGATGCCGGACGAGGTGCTCCAGCGGCTCAACGTGGAGGCCTGGGCGCAGCGCCGCCGCGACATCGGCACGGCCGATCCGGAGCACCCGTTCACCACTCTGGTCGGGGAGGTGGACGGGCTGATGGTCGGCTTCACCACCTTCGGGCCGTACCGCCGAAACCAGGACCGGGACGACCTGGACGAGGCGGTCGGCGAGGTCCTGGCGCTGTACGTGGAGCGCGCCCGCTGGGGCGACGGGACCGGCGCCGCGCTGCTGGCCGCCGCCCGGGCCGGGCTGACCGAGCGAGGCTGGACCGGCTACCGGGCGTGGGTGCTGGCGGACAACCGCCGGGCCCGCCGGTTCTACGAGCGGGCCGGGTTGTCAGCGGACGGTGAGCGGTCGACCTATCAGGTGCCGCTCGCCGGTGGGCAGCCGCCGGTCGGGCTGGTCGAGCTGCGGTACGCCGGACGCCTCGACAACTGAACCGCCCGGAGCCAGCCAGCGGCGTACCGGTAGGAAGGCCAGTAGCGCGAGGCTGATCCAGACGTAGGCGTTGCTGCCCAGGAAGCCGTCGACGCCGGTGAAGTCCTTCTCCCAGAACCAGACGGTCCGGCTGATCAGCAGCGCGTACCCGATGGTCGCGGCGACCAGCAGGACCCGCCGTCGGCGGCCGGCCGGAGCGGCCATCGCGTTGTCGACCAGCAGGATCAGCGCGGGCAGCAGCCAGACCAGGTGGTGCACCCAGGTGACCGGGCTGACCAGGCACATCACCGCGCCGGTCAGCGCCAGGCCGGTCGCCTCGTCGCCGGCCGCGACGGCTGCCCGGGACCGCCATGCCCAGAGCGCCAGGGTGCCGAGCACCAGCAGCAGCCAGAGCAGGGTGCTCGGGTGCTGCGGATCGAGCCGGGCGACCACGCCGCGCAACGACTGGTTGGACACGAACGCCAACTCGCCGACCCGGCCGGTGTTCCACAGCGCCTCGGTCCAGAACTCCCGCGAGGCGTCCGGAAAGAGCGCGCCGGCCAGCAGTGACACCGCGGCGGCCGCGCCGCTGGCGGTGAGCGCCGCCCGCCACCGTCCGGTGACGAGCAGGTAGACGATGAAGATGCCCGGGGTCAGTTTGATGGCGGTGGCCAACCCGATGCCCACTCCGGCCCAGCGGTTGCCGGCCGGCAGCAGCCGCAGCAGATCCACCGCCACCAGAAAGAGCAGCAGCGTGTTGACCTGGCCGAAGTTGACCGTCTCCCGCATCGGCTCGAACGCGGCGGCCAGGCAGAGCGCGACCGCGAGAGCGAACCACCGGGTCCAACCTGCTCGGCGGGCGATCGGGTCGACCAGCCACCAGATCAGCACCGTGGTGGTGACCACGCTGGCGAGCACGCTCACCGCGATCGCGGCCGGCCACGGCAGGTACGCCATCGGCAGCATGACCAGCGCGGCGAACGGCGGGTAGGTGAAGCCGTACTGCGTGCCCGGCTTGAGGTAGTCGTAGATCTCCCCGCCGTCGTGGACCCACCAGGTCAACGCGCCGTAGTAGACCTTCAGGTCGAAGAAGCCGTGCCGCACGGCCGCCACGGCGAGGAACGCGGTGACCGCCGCGGCGAGCACCACCACCCCGACGACCTGCACGGTCGTCCTGTTGGCACCCTGCGCCACCGTCGCCTCCCTGGCCCTGCGTAGGCTTCCGTCCCATGGCTCTCGGGTACGTCCGCCCGGCGCGTCCCGAGGACGCCGGCGAGATCGCACGCATCCAGCTCGCGACCTGGCGGGTCGCGTACCGCCGGATCCTGCCTCGGCACGTGCTCGACAACCTGGACGAGGCCTTCCTCGCCCGGCGGTGGAGCGCCGCGGTGCTGGAGCCGCCCTCTGGCGCGCACCGGGTGCTGGTCGCCGTCGAACAGGCCGAGCAATCGTATCTGGTGGGGTTCGCCGCCTCCGGGCCGGCCGACGCCGAGGCCCTCGCTCCGGGCGAGCCGGCCGACGCTCTGGGCCCGGACGTGGCCGCGGTGACCGACCTGCTGGTCGAGCCCCGCTGGGGTCGGCGTGGGCACGGCAGCAGGCTGCTCGCCGCCGTCGTCGACCTGTGGCGTGAGGACGGCTTGCGCAGGGCGGTGGCCTGGGCGTTCGAGGGGGACGAGGCGACCCGGACGTTTCTCACCAGTACCGGCTGGGAGCCCGACGGCGCGGCCCGCGCGTTGGACGTCGACGACATGCTGGTGCCGCAGGTGCGCCTGCACGTGGGCGTACCGCCCGAGAAGGTGCCGGCCGACGACCAGCCCGACAGCTGACGTGGCGGCCCCCGCCCGGGGGCCGCCACACCAGGTCGGGTCAGCCCTTGTCCGCGCCGTCGTTGGCGTCCCGGACGAAGTACCGCTGGAACACCACGAAGATGATCGCCACGGGGATGGTGGCCAGCAGCGCGGCGCCGAGCTTGAGCGGATACTGGGTGCCGCTGCCGAGTGACCCGCTGACCAGGTCGGCCAGCCCGCGCGGCAGGGTGAACAGGTCCGGGTCCTGCACCGACACCAGGCTGTGCGGAAACTCGTTCCAGGAACCCTGGAACGACAGGATGACCAGGGTGATCAGCGCCGGTTTCGCCATCGGCAGCACCACCGACCAGAAGGTGCGGAAGACGCTCGCCCCGTCGATGCGGGCGGCCTCCTCCACACTCACCGGGATCGACTCGAAGAACTGCTTCATGATGAACACGCCCGCCGCGTCGGCCAGCAGCGGCACCACCAGACCGGCGTAGCTGTTGTAGATGCCGAGCTGCTTGAGCACCAGGAACTTCGGGATCAGCAGCACCACGCCGGGCACCGCCATCACGGCGATGACCGCGGCGAACAACCCGTTGCGGCCCCGGAACCGCAGCCGGGCCAGCGCGTACCCGGCGAGCGAGTCGAAGAACACCCGCCCGATGGTCACCAGCACCGTCACCAGCAGCGAGTTGCCCAACCAGAGCGGGAAGTTGGTGCCGGCGAAGATCCGCTCGAAGCCGGCCAGCGTGAGCGGGTCCGGGAAGGGCGAGAGCGGGTTGGCCGCCGCGTCGGACTCGGTCTTGAGCGAACTGGCGATCTGGATGACGAACGGATAGAGGAACACCAACCCGAAGAAGACGAGCGTGGCGTACCCGAGGAAGCGGGTGGCCAGGGTGCGGGCCGCGCGCTGGTCGCGCCGCACGGGCGCCGCCGGTGGGCGGTCGGTCAGCACGGCCATCTCAGGACCTTCCCGGTACGCGCCGACGCCACCAGCCGCGGCGCGGCCGGTCGGTGTCCCGCTCGGCCAGCGCCCGGCGCTGGATCAGCGTGAGCACGATGATGATCAGGAACAGCACGAACGAGATCGCCGCGCCCGAGCCGTAGTCGAAGTCACGGAAGGCGGTCCGGTACGACAGGTAGGCCGGGGTCACCGTGGTCTTGGCCGGGTCGCCCTGGCTCATCACGTACACCTGGTCGAAGACCTGCCAGGAGCCGATCATGCCGAGGGTGAGCACCAGGAAGGTGGTCGGCCTGATCATCGGCAGGGTGACGTGCCGGAACCGCTGCCACCGGGAGGCGCCGTCGAGGGTGCTCGCCTCGTCGAGGGCCACCGGCACGTTCTGCAGGCCGGCCAGGAACATCAGCATGAACGTGCCGGAGGTGGTCCAGACCACCAACGTGATGATCGAGATCATCGCCACGCTCGGGCCGGCCAGCCAGTCCCACCAGGTCAGCCCGAACGGGCCACCGTCGGCCAGGGCGGCCGGCGGCGAGTCGACGCCGACCGCGCCGAACAGCAGGTGCAGCACGCCACGCGAGTCGGCGAACCACTCCGGGCCGTCGATGCCGAAGAAGCCGAGCAGCGCGTTCACGGCGCCGGAGTTGGCGAACAGGAACAGGAACACCACGCTGATCGCGACCGAGCTGGTGACCGAGGGAAAGTAGAAGGCGCTGCGGAAGAAACTCTTGCCCTTGAGCATCCGGTTGTTGACGACCAGCGCCAGGCCGAGCGCGAGCACGGTCTGCGCCGGCACCACGATCGCCACGTAGTACATGTTGTTGCGGATGCTGGTCATGAAGTCGCGGCGGGCCAGCCCGTCCTCGGTGAACAACTGGGTGTAGTTGCGCGCGCCGACGACCGGCACGTTGCCGGTGAACGGGCTGCCCTGGCCGTTCCAGTCGGTCAGGCTGACCCAGAACGCCATCAGGATCGGCAGCAGCAGGAACAGCCCCAGGATGACGATCACCGGTGCGACGAAGAGCCAGCCGGCGAGGTTCTCGTTGCTCCGGATGCCGCCACCGCGTCGGCGAGGGCTCGCCCCCGGCGCGGTCACCACCGCGGCCCGTGTCTCGATTGCCATCTTCCCTCCCTCCCTCTCTCGGGCCGAGGGTGCGGCGGGGGCACCGCTGGTACCTGGGCCCCCGCCGTCACCTCAGCTGCCGCCGAGCGCCGCCTTGGCGTTCTTGTCGAAGTTCTGGAGCACGGTCTTCGGTTCGCCGTTGGCCAGGCCCTGCAGACCGGTGTCGAGGTCCTTGAGGACGCTGTCCATCTTCGGGGCGTTCACCGGGCCCTGGGCGTACGCGACACCGTCGATGAAGGGCTTGTCCGCCGGGAAGGCGGCGGTGTACTGGTCGCGTACCGACTGCCGGGACGGCATCACGCCGAACGCCGTGGCGAAGGCCATCTGCTGCTCGCCGCTGGTCATCGCCTCGACGAACTTGATCGCCTGGTCCTTGTACTTGCTCTTCGCCGCGATGCCCCAGCACTGGGTGAAGGAGAGCGTGCCCTGCCCCTTCGCACCGGCCGGCAGGGGAACGACCTTGTACTTGACGTTCGGGAAGTCGTTCTGCAGAGCGCCCTTGATCCAGTTGCCCTCGATGGTCATCACGGCCTTGCCCTTGCCGAACGCCTCACCGGACCAGCCGGCGTCGAGCTGCTTGGGGTACTTGGCCAGGCCGGTCGTGAGCAGGGTCTTGACGTACTGCAGGGCGG
Source organism: Micromonospora sp. 067-2 (assembly GCF_046549295.1). Lineage (NCBI taxonomy): Bacteria > Bacillati > Actinomycetota > Actinomycetes > Micromonosporales > Micromonosporaceae > Micromonospora > Micromonospora sp. 067-2. The sequence goes on from NZ_JAJPWB010000008.1 coordinate 58,908, forward strand.
CCAGGTTCTCCGGGGTGTCCGCGGTGGCCTGCTTGCCGTCCTTGCTCAGCAGCCAGCCGCCGTTCTGCACCAGGAAGGCGCCGATCCGGTCCCGGGTGTCGCCGAGGGCCAGCGGGACCTGGCCCTTGGCCTTGATCTTCTGAGCGGTGGCGGTGAGCTGGTCCCAGGTGGTCGGCACGTCGGCGTCGGTCAGCCCGGCCTTGGTCCACAGGTCGGTGTTGATCTGCAGGGCGAGGGTCGAGAAGTCCTTCGGCGCGCAGTAGAGCTTGCCGTCGTAGGTGAAGGTGCTGCGCAGGCTCTCGTAGAAGTCGCCCGAGTTGCTGATCTTGTCCCCGTACGGCTCCAGGGCGCCGACGCTGGCGTAGTCGGCGAACCGGGCGGCGTCGACGTAGAAGACGTCCGGCGGGGTGCCGCCGGCGAGACTCTGGCCGAGTTGCTGGGTGAGGTCCTGCGCCGGGGTGACCGTGGCGGTGTTGCCGGAGCTGCCGGCCCACTTCGCCGCGGCGTCCTGGACGGCCTTGGTCTCGGCCGCGCCGGAGGAGCCGATCAGGATCTGCAGGCTGGCCGGGCCGCTGGACTGCTTGGCGTCGCCGGCGGAGTCGTCGAAGCCGCTGCTGCAGGCCGCGGAGCCGAGGAGGGCGACGGCGGCAAGGCCGGCCACCGCCGCCCGGGTGAGGGTTCGAGGTGCCATGGTTCTCTCCTGGTGGGGGAAGGGACTACGCGGTGTGCCGCAGTGCCAGCGCAGGCTGGAGCAGCACGTGGGTGGGGGTCTCGTGGTTGCCGTCGAGGACTCCGGTGAGCAGGTCCACGCAGCGGGCGGCGGCCTCGCCGAGCGGTTGGCTGACGCTGGCCAGCCCCACCGCCGCGGCCACCGGCGTGTCGTCGAAGCCGATCACCGACACGGGCGGTTCGGTGTCGCGGATCGCCTGGAGGGCGCCGAGAGCGAGCGAGTCGCTGGCGCAGACCACGGCGGTCGGCTGCACGGCGACGAGCAGGTCGCGCATCAATCGCTCGCCCTCGGCGATGCCGTCCTCGGTCTCCCGGTGCAGCCCGGTCGGGTCCTCGCCGGCCGCGCGCAGCGCCTCGCGCCAGCCGGCCCTGCGGTCGTCGCCGACACCGGAGCCGAGTGGCCAGCCGAGAAACGCGATACGCCGGTGCCCGGCGGCCAGCAGGTGCCGGGTGGCCTGGGCCGTGCCGGCCGCGCCGTCGACGTCCACCCAGGGGTGGGCGTCGAGCGCGTCCCATGGCCGACCGAAGGTCACGAAGGGCACGTCCCGGCTGGCCAGCCACGCGGTACGCGGGTCGCCGTACTTCGTGCCGACGAGCACGAAGGCATCCAGCTCGTACGTCCCGAGCAGTTCGTCGTAGGTGGCGATCTCGCGCTCGTCGTCGGTGGCCGTGTAGAGCAGCACCCGGTAGCCGGCGGCGTCGGCGGTCTCGCTGAGGCCGTGCAGGAAGCGGTCCAGGACGGAGCCGTTGATGCCGTCGCGGGTCGGCTCGATCCGTGCCGCGATGAGTCGGGACCGGCCGGTGCGCATCTGACGGGCGGCCTGGTTGGCCCGGTAGCCGAGCGTGCTGATCGCGTCCTGGACCCGCAGCCGGGTCTCCTCCCGCACGATGTGTGGGGCGTTGAGCACGTTGGACACTGTCTGGCGGCTCACGCGGGCGTGCCGGGCCACCGTTGCAATGGTCACCTTTTCGGGCACTTAATACCTCTCGCCGTCTTGATCGATCCAAACTGGATAAGGCAGGATTGGATCGTTCAAGTTTCTGGAATGTTTCGCACTTTGCACCGCCGGGGGCGCGTTGTCAAGATGTCGCCCCGCACCCTCAGGATCTGGAGCCACACCGTGATCGAACGCCAGCTGCAACCCCTCCTGCACGAGCTGGTGGGGGTGGTCCTCGCCCCGACCAGCGCGCTGGGGGACGCGACCGGGCAGATCCGCCCAGCCGGTGTCCAGGGCGTCTTCCACGCCGACGCCCGGGTGCTGTCCCGTGCCGAGCTGCGCGTCGACGACCGGGAGTTGGAGGGGCTGACCCGCGGCGACGACGGCCCGCACGGCGTCCGCTTCGTGAGCCTGGCGCGCTGGCTCGGCGACCCCGTGCCCGACCCCACCGTCCGGGTCGACCGGCTCCGCCGGGCCACCCGCAACGGCCTCAGCGAGGAGCTGCGGATCGTCTCCACCGCCACGGTCGGCGTACGGGCCACCGTCAGCGTCGACCTCGGTTGCGACCTGGCACCCATCGAGCTGGTCAAGTCCGGTGGCGCCGCCGTGCCGCTGGAGGCGAAGATCGGGCAGCCCGGCACCCTCACCTGGTCGGCGGACGGGATCACCGTCACCGTCACCGGTGTCGGCGCCGACGTGCTCGCCTCCGACGAGCGGGTCACCGCACCCCGGCTGGCCTGGTCCGTCGAGCTGCCCCCCGGCGGCGAGACGGTGCTGCGCTGGCATCTGACCGTCGAGGACCCGCGCGCCGTGGTGGTCGGCCCGGCCGGCGAGCCGGGCTGGTCCCGACCCGAGGTGACCGCGGACGACCGGCGGCTGGTCCGGTTGCTCGACCGCAGCCTCAACGACCTACGCGGGTTGCGGCTGGCCGAGACCGGCGCGCCCCGGGACGAGTTCCTCGGCGCCGGTGTGCCCTGGTTCCTCACCCTGTTCGGCCGGGACAGCCTCTGGGCCGCCCGGATGATGCTGCCGCTCGGCACCGACCTGGCCGCCGGCACGCTGCGGGTACTCGCCCGTCGGCAGGGCGCCCGGATCGACCCGGCCACCGGCGAAGCACCCGGCAAGATCCTGCACGAGTTGCGTCGACAGGCGTTCGCACTGCCCGACAACGGTCTGCGGCTGCCACCGGCCTACTACGGCACCGTCGACGCCACCATGCTCTGGGTCAACCTCCTGCACGACGCCTGGCACTGGGGTCTGCCAGCCGAGCAGATCGAGCCGCTGCTGCCGCACCTGGAGACGGCACTGCGCTGGCTCGGCGAGCACGCCGACCCGGACGGCGACGGCCTGATCGAGTACGTCGACACCACCGGCCACGGGCTGTCCAACCAGGGCTGGAAGGACTCCGGCGACGCCGTCCGCTTCCACGACGGCTCGCTGGCCACCGCGCCCATCGTGCTGGCCGAGGTGCAGGGGTACGCGCACGAGGCGGCGGTGAACGGCGCCGCGCTGCTGGACGCCTTCGGCCGCCCGGGTGGGGACCGCTGGCGCGAGCACGCCGCCGCGCTGGCCCGCCGATTCCGGGAGAGCTTCTGGGTCGACGGCCGCTACGGCCCGCAGCCCGCTCTGGCCCTCGACCGGGACAAGCGCCCCGTCGACTCGCTGACCAGCAACATCGGCCACCTGCTCGGCACCGGCCTGCTCACCGGCGACGAGGAGGACCAGATCGCCCGGCTGCTCACCACCGACACCCTCGCCGGTGGCTTCGGGCTGCGGACCATGTCCACCGACGACGCCGGCTTCAGTCCCCTGTCGTACCACTGCGGTTCGATCTGGACCCACGACACCGCGATCGTGCTCGCGGGGCTGGCCCGGGCCGGGCACCGCGACGCCGCGCTCGGCCTGGCCGAGGGGCTGCTGGCGGCGGCCGAGGGGTTCGACTACCGGCTGCCCGAGCTGTACGGCGGCGACGACCGGTCACTGGTGAACCGGCCGGTGCCGTACCCGGCGGCGTGCCGCCCACAGGCGTGGGCCGCGGCCAGCGCGGTGCTGCTGCTCCAGGCCGCCACCGGGCTCTACCCGGACGTTCCGGGTGGCACGTTCCGGCTGACCCCGCTGGCCGGAGCCGAGTTGGGCGCCATCAGTGTCAGCAACCTCCGCGTGGCCGACGCCCCGGTGCACGTCACGGTCGACCGCACCGGCGAAGCCACGGTAACCGGCCTCCCGACCCCCCTGACGCCGACCCTCCCCACCCAACGCCGCCCCAAATCCCCCACCTCCCACTGACCCCACACCCCTTGTTGATCATGAAGTTGTTGTCACGCGACGCGGCGTGTCATGTCGTTAACTTCATGATCAACAGGGGTGGGGCTTGTGTTCGGCTACTACTTCCTCGTCGTCCATGGCTCCGGTGGGATGGAAGCCCAGGGACTGGTAGAGGGCGGCGGCCCGGGTGTTGTCGGGATGGTAGGAGAGGCGGACCGGGGGGTTGCCCTCCCTCTCGGACAGCCAGGCGGTCAGGGTCTGCACGGTCGCGCGGCCCACGCCACGGTTCTGCTCGGCGGCGTCGACGATCATCCCGCCGATCCAGTGGGAGCCGTCGTCGTCGACCCCCCACATGACGTGGCCCACCACGGCCTCCCCGGCGTAGACCGCGAGCGAGGTCCACACCTCGGAGCGAGTGCTCAGCAGCAGGTAGCGGGCGCCCAGCGCGGCCACGAACCGGCGCTGGGCGTCGTACGGAGCGACGTCGGCCACGGCCCGCCAGTTGTCGTCGTCGACCGGCCGAAGAGTGACTCGCCGGCCCCTCCGGTCCAGGTGCGCCCCATCGATCATCCGCCGGATGCTACCCGAGGCTCCATCGCTCAGATCTTGGACAGTTTCCGTTAGCGCAAGACGGAAACTGTCCAAGATCTCGCGGCCCGGCGTGCCGGACGGGGACCATCCGTACCGTCGGCGGAGTCGCACCGGGCCGGGAGTCGGTAACCGGGTCGGGGCGGCGACCGACGTTGCGGTCGTGGTGGAGCAATCGGACGGTCAGTCGAGCAGGGCGTCCAGGCCGACGGTGAGGCCCGGGCGGTTGCGCACCGCGCGGACGGCCAGCAGCACGCCCGGCATGAACGACGCCCGGTCGTACGAGTCGTGCCGGATGGTCAACGTCTCGCCGGTGGTGCCGAAGAGAACCTCCTGGTGGGCGACCAGCCCGGTGGCGCGTACGGCGTGGACGCGTACCCCGTCGATCTCGGCGCCCCGCGCGCCCGGCACCTCGTCTTTGGTGGCGTCCGGCACCGGCCCGAGGCCGGCCTCGGCGCGGGCCCGGGCGATCTGCCGGGCGGTGTGCGTGGCCGTGCCGCTCGGAGCGTCCAGCTTGCGCGGGTGGTGCTGCTCGATGATCTCGACGGACTCGAAGTGCCGGGCGGCCCGCGCGGCGAACTGCATCATCAGCACCGCGCCGATGCCGAAGTTCGGGGCGATGACCACGCCAACCCCGGGCTTGTCGGCCAGCCAGCCGCGCACCTGATCCAGCCGCTGCTCGGTGAAGCCCGTCGTGCCGACGACCGCGCTGATGCCCTGGTCGATGCACCAGCGCAGGTTGTCCATGACGACGTCCGGGGTGGTGAAGTCGACGACCACCTCGGCGGTGGACACGGCGGAGCGGCTGTCGCCCTGGTCGATCGACGCCGCGAGGTCGAGGTCGTCGGCGGCGTCGACCGCCTTGCAGACCTCGATGCCCATCCGGCCCCGGGCACCCAACACGCCGACCCGCAGCGGCTCGGCCGAGGTCTTCTCCTGCTCGTCAGTCACGGGGCACAACCTATCCCAATCGGGACGTGCCCTTCCGGCCGGATCCGGGCCGCAGCCCTCAGACCGCGAAGTCGCCCTCGCCGAACGGGCCGACGACGGCCAGCGACATGGGTCGGCTGAGCAGCTCGGCAGCGAGAGAGTTGACGTCCGCGACGGTGACCTCGTCGACGCGGCGGAGCAGCTCGTCCACCGGCATCAGGTCGCCGTAGAGCAGCTCGCCCTTGGCCAGCCGGCTCATCCGGGAACCGGTGTCCTCCAGGCCGAGCACGAACGAGCCCTTGCTCATCCCCTTGCCCCGGGCGACCTCGGCCTCGGTCAACCCGTCGGCGGCGACCCGGGCCAGCTCGGCGCGGGTCAGGGCCAGCACCTCGTCCACCTTGCCCGGCGCACAGCCGGCGTAGACGGCGAACAGCCCGCTGTCGGCGTACTGACTGGCGTAGGAGTAGACCGAGTACGCCAGGCCGCGCTGCTCGCGGATCTCCTGGAACAGCCGGCTGGACATCCCGCCGCCGAGCACGTTGTTGAGCACACCGAGGGCGAAGCGCCGCTCGTCGAGGCGGTCGATGCCGGGGCAGCCGAGGATGACGTGCGCCTGCTCGGTCTCCTTCGGCTCCAGCAGGGTGGTGACCGGCTTGGTGCGTACCGCCGGGGTGGCCTCGCGGTGCGGCGCCGGGGTTGCCGGCTCGCTGTCCAGCGGGGTGCCGCGCACCGCCTGGCGCACCATCCTGACCACGGTGGCGTGGTCGAGGTTGCCGGCGGCGGCGATGACGATCTGCGGCGCGGTGTAGCGGCGCCGGTAGAAGCTCTGGATCTGCTTGCGGGTCATCGGCGTGACGGTCTCCTCGGTGCCGGAGATCAGCCGGCCCAACGGGTGGTCGCCGTAGACCGCACGGGCGAAGAGGTCGTGCACCTCGTCACCGGGCTCGTCGTCGTGCATGGCGATCTCTTCCAGGATCACGCCACGCTCGGTCTCCACGTCGGCCGGCTCCAGCAGCGAGTCGGCGACCAGGTCACACATCACATCGATCGCGAGCGGCAGGTCCTCGTCCAGCACGCGGGCGTAGTAGCAGGTGTATTCCTTCGTGGTGAAGGCGTTGGTCTCGCCACCGACCGCCTCGATCTGGGAGGAGATCTCCAGAGCGGTGCGCTTGTGGGTGCCCTTGAAGAGCAGGTGCTCGAGGAAGTGCGCCGCGCCGGCCTGCGGCCGGGTCTCGTCCCGTGAGCCGACCGAGACCCAGATGCCGAAGGAGACGCTGCGCATCGTCGGGATCGCCTCGGTGAGCACGCGCAGGCCGCTGGGCAGCACGGTACGTCGTACCGTGCCGCCCAACGGGTCGTCGCTGAGCGTCCGGGTCACCGCCCGGGCGGTGCCGCCGGAGCGGCCCACCCCGGTGGTGTCCCGGGACGAGGCCACCCCCCGTCGATCCGGTGGAAACGGCGCGCTGAAGGCCCGACTCACGTACTGCTCCCAGATCGACGAGGGGTGGGTGATGCGGTGTGGAACGGTCAGCTGTTCCGGGTCCGGCGACGCGGACGCTCGCCGCCCTCGCCACCCTCACCGCCGCCGCCGCCCTCGCCACGGTTGTCGCCGCGCTCCGGGCCACGTCCGCCGCGGTCACCGCCACGCTCACGGTCACCGCGGTCACGCGGGCCCCGGTCGCCCCGGTCCCGGCTGGCCGGCCGGTCGCCACCGGCGGCCTCGCCGGCGGCCGGCGCCTCGGCGCCCTCCGGGCGGACCTTGTCCAGGTAGATCTTGCCCCGGGCGTCGATGTCGGCGATCTCGACCTCGACCCGGTCGCCGACGTTGAGGAAGTCCTCAACGCGCTCGACCCGCTTGCCGTCGCCCACCTTGGAGATGTGCAGCAGGCCGTCACGGCCGGGCAGCAGCGAGATGAACGCGCCGAACGCGGCGGTCTTGACCACCGTGCCGAGGAACCGCTCCCCCGCCTTGGGCAGGGTCGGGTTGGCGATCCCGTTGATCCGGTCGACCGCCGCCTGGGCCGACGGCCCGTTGGTGGCGCCGACGTAGATCGTGCCGTCGTCCTCGATGGAGATCTCGGCGCCGGTCTCGTCCTGGATCGCGTTGATGGTCTGCCCCTTCGGGCCGATCACCATGCCGATCTTGTCGACCGGGATCTTGACGGTGGTGACCCGCGGCGCGTAGTCCGACATCTCGGCCGGAGCCTCGATCGCCGCCCGCATCACGCCGAGGATGACCTGCCGGGCCTCGTTGGCCTGCTGCAGCGCGGCGGCCAGCACGTCCGACGGGATGCCGTTGAGCTTGGTGTCGAGCTGGAGCGCGGTCACGAAGTCCGGCGTGCCGGCGACCTTGAAGTCCATGTCACCGAACGCGTCCTCGGCACCGAGGATGTCGGTCAGCGTCACGTACTGGGTCTTACCGTCCACCTCGTCGGAGATGAGGCCCATGGCGATGCCGGCCACCGGCGCCTTCAGCGGCACACCCGCCGAGAGCAGGCCCAGCGTCGAGGCGCAGACCGAACCCATCGAGGTGGAGCCGTTGGAGCCGAGGGCCTCGGAGACCTGCCGGATGGCGTACGGGAACTCCTCGCGCGACGGCAGCACCGGGATCAGCGCCCGCTCGGCGAGCGCGCCGTGGCCGATCTCGCGTCGCTTCGGCGAGCCGACCCGGCCGGTCTCACCGGTCGAGTACGGCGGGAAGTTGTAGTTGTGCATGTAGCGCTTGCGGTTCTCCGGGGACAGCGTGTCCACCATCTGCTCCATGCGGAGCATGTTGAGCGTGGTGACACCCAGGATCTGGGTCTCGCCCCGCTCGAACAGCGCCGAACCGTGCACTCTGGGCAGCACGCCGACCTCGGCGGTCAGCGACCGGATGTCGCGCGGACCGCGGCCGTCCATGCGGACCTGCTCGCGCAGTACGCGGTTGCGCACCTCGGACTTGGTCAGCGACCGGAAGGCGGCGCTGAGCTCCTTCTCCCGACCCTCGAACCGACCGCCCAGCTCCTCGGCGACCCGGGCCTTGACCCGGTCCAGGGCCTCCTCGCGGTCGGCCTTGCCGGCGATGGTGATCGCCTCGGCGACGTCGCCGCGGGCCAGCTCGGCCACCGCGTCGTACACGTCGTCCTGGTAGTCCAGGAACACCGGGAACTCGGTGACCGGCTTGGCGGCCACCTCGGCCAGCTCGCTCTGCGCGCGGCACAGCTCGCGGATGGCGGGCTTGGCGGCCTCCAGGCCGCTGGCCACGACCTCCTCGGTCGGCGCGACGCCGCCGCCGGCGATCAGGGCGACCGCGTTCGGCGTGGCCTCGGCCTCGACCATCATGATTGCAACGTCGCCGTCGGCGAGCGTGCGGCCGGCCACGACCATGTCGAAGGTGGCCCGGGCCAGCTCCTCCAGGGTCGGGAAGGCAACCCACTGGCCGTCGATGTGGGCGACCCGGGTCGCACCGATCGGGCCGGAGAAGGGCAGGCCGGAGAGCTTCGTCGACATCGAGGCGGCGTTGATGGCCACGACGTCGTACGGGTGCTGCGGGTCGAGCGCGAGGATGGTCTCGACGACCTGGACCTCGTTGCGCAGGCCCTTGACGAACGACGGGCGCAGCGGCCGGTCGATCAGCCGGCAGGTGAGGATCGCGTCCTCGCTGGGCCGGCCCTCACGGCGGAAGAACGAACCGGGGATCCGGCCCGCGGCGTACATCCGCTCCTCGACGTCGACGGTCAGCGGGAAGAAGTCGAACTGCTCCTTCGGGTGCTTACCGGCGGTCGTGGCGGAGAGAACGACCGTCTCGCCCAGCTGGGCGATGACGGAACCGGCGGCCTGGCGAGCCAGCCGACCGGTGGAGAAGGTGATCTCGCGGGTGCCGAAGGACCCGTTGTCGATCACAGCGGTACGGGATTCGGTGCCGAGTTTGGTCTCGGTCATGTGCTGTCGTGCTCCTTCGCGTCGTGGGCCCCACGACACGGGGAACTGCTCAGCCGGCCGGTCTTCGATCGAAGCGCCCGGGTGGCCGGCTCGATGCCGGGATTCCCGGGGGCCACTACCGGAGACCGGTACGCTGACCTGCTCCCTGTCGGGTGGTCGCGCGGCCCGTGTTCTTCTTGGTGGGACGCCGATCGGGGGAGCGGCCTGTCGGCCACTCCCCCGTCACGTCACCTGCGCAGGCCGAGCCGCTCGATGAGCGACCGGTAGCGGGCAATGTCCTTCTTCTGGACGTAGTTGAGCAGCCGACGGCGCCGGCCGACCAGCAGCAGCAGCCCACGGCGGCTGTGGTGGTCGTGCTTGTGCACCTTCAGGTGCTCGGTCAGCTCAGCGATCCGCTTGGTGAGGACCGCGACCTGGACCTCCGGCGAACCGGTGTCGCCCTCGGCGGTCGCGTACTCGGCACGGATCGTGGCCTTGGCTTCCTGGTCGAGCGCCATGTTCTCCCTGTTTCGGTGGTTGATCACAGTAGGTGTCCGTCGTTCCGGTGGACCGGGAACGGACCGGTACCTCGCACCCGCGGCGTCGAGCAGGCACGCGAGGCCCCACGCCGGTCACCCGACGTCTCGGCAAGACTACCAGCACCCGCTGGTAGCAACCGGTCAAGGGCCTCGTCGCTGGCCGCGACGATCAGCCGAGGGAGCGCCGGGTGCGCTCGACGTCCTGTTTCATCTGGGCGATCAACGGCTCGATCGAGTCGTACCGGATCTGCCCCCGCAGGTGCGCCACGAAGTCCAGGGCCAACCGCTCGCCGTAGAGGTCGCCGTCGAAGTCCAGCGCGTACGCCTCGACCCGCCGCTCCCGGCCGGAGAAGGTCGGGTTGGTGCCCACCGACACGGCCGCCATCAGCGGGTCGCGCTGCCCGCGACGGACCAGTCGGGCCGCGTACACCCCGTCGGCGGGCACCGCGGCGTACCGGTGGCAGAGCAGGTTGGCGGTGGGAAAGCCCAACTCCCGCCCGCGCTGGTCGCCGCGGACCACCACGCCCTCCAGGCGGTGCGCGCGACCCAGCGCGGCCGCCGCGGCGCCCACGTCGCCCGCGTCGACGCAGGAACGGATGTACGTGGAGGAGAAGACGGTGCCGTCCTCGGCGACCAGCGGGCCCCCCTCCACGCCGAAGCCGAAGGTGCGGCCCAGCCGCTCGAGAAGTGCCACGTCGCCGGCGGCCCGGTGCCCGAAGCGGAAGTTGCCACCCACCACCACCAGGGCGGCGTGCAGGTGCTCGACCAGGATGTCGTGCACGAACTGCTCGGCGGGCAGCCGGGAGAACTCCGGGGTGAACGGCACCACACAAAGCACGTCCGCGCCGAGCGCCTCGATCAGCTCCGCCTTACGGGCCTGCTCGGTGAGCACCGCCGGATGCGAGCCGGGGCGGACCACCTCGGCCGGGTGCGGATCGAAGGTGACCACCACCGACTGCACGCCCAGCTCCCGGGCCCGGGCCACGGCGTGCCCGACGGTCGCCTGGTGCCCCCTGTGCACGCCGTCGAAGACACCGATGGTGACGACCGAACGCCCCCACCCACCGGGCGCCGCGTCGTACCCCCGCCACCGCTGCATGCCGCTCCTTCCTGCTGACCCGCCGACCGGCGGGCGACACCGCCGACCGGTGGCCGGCGCTCCTACGCCCGCCGTCAGGCCGGGGCGAGCACGATCTCCGCGCGGGCCCGCCCGTCCCGCTCGCTGACGATAGCGATCAGACCACCGGTCGGCCCGAAGACGGCGTACGGCCCGGAAAGGCCGGTCGGGTCCAGCGGCCCGCCGTGGGCGAGCACCCGAGCCTCGTCGGGGGTGGCCTCCCGGCGCGCGAAGAAGCGGTCGGCCGCCGCGTCCAGCGGCAGGTTGACGACGTCCGGGGCGCGCTGCTCCAGCTCGTCGAGGGTGGCCGCCTCGGCGAGGGCGAAGCCGCCCACCGCCGTCCGGCGCAGCGCCGTGAGGTGCCCACCGACGCCCAGCGTTCCGCCCAGGTCACGGGCGATGGCCCGGATGTACGTGCCGGAGGAGCAGGTGACGTCCACGTCGACGTCCACCACGTCCGGCTCGGAGCGGCGGATCGCCAGCACCTCCAGCCGGGAGATGGTGACCCGTCGCGCCGGCAGCTCGACGCTCTCCCCCTCGCGCACCCGCTTGTACGCCCGCTGCCCGTCGATCTTGATTGCGCTGACCGCGCTCGGCACCTGGTCGACCTCGCCGCTCAGGGTGCCCAGCGCCGACCGGATCGCGTCGTCGGTGACCTGACCGGCCGGGATGGAGCTGACCACGTCACCCTCGGCGTCATCGGTGACGGTGGCCTGGCCGAGCCGGATGGTGCCGGCGTAGCTCTTCCCCGCGCCGATCACGTACGTCAGCAGTCGGGTGGCCCGGCCGACCCCGATCACCAGTACGCCGGTGGCCATCGGGTCGAGCGTGCCACCGTGCCCGACCCGGCGGGTCTTCGCCAGCCGGCGGATCCGCGCCACCACGTCGTGCGACGTCATGCCGCCGGGCTTGTCGACCACGATCAGACCATCGGTGCTCACGTCGGCCAAGCCTGCCAGACGCCCCGTACGGGCAGATGTGTGGGCGGCGCCTCGGCTGCCGGCCGCCACGGGAGCGGACGGGGCAGCGCCCCCGCCAGCGGAGCTGCGATGATCATCGCTCGCTACCGCTGCCCTCCCATCAGGTGCTGGGCGACAGGCCCGGCGAGCAGGTCAGCGTACCGAGCCGACCACCGCCCACGCGCCGCTGCGCAGCCGCAACAGCAGGGCGACCAGCCGGATCACCACGAACAGGGTGAGCCCGGCCCAGATGCCGCCCAGCCCGAGATCGAGCCCGTACGCCAACCAGATCGCTGGCAGGAAGCCGCCGAGCGCCGCCACGATGGTGAGGTTGCGCAGGTAACGCACGTCGCCGGCGCCGATCAGCACCCCGTCGAGCGCGAACACCACTCCGGCCACCGGCTGCATGGCGACGAACCACGGCCAGGCGACCATGGCCTGCTCGCGTACCCCCTGATCGGAGCTGAACCAGGACGGCACGACGCCGGCACCGGCGGCGATGAGCAGCGCGAAGCCGACGCCACAGACGCCGCCGAGCAGCGCGACCCGGCGGGCCAGCGCGCGGGCGCCCTCCTCGTCGCCGGCCCCGAGCGCGGCACCGACCAGGGACTGCGCGGCGATGGCCAGCGCGTCGAGCACCAGCGCGGTGAAGAACCACAGCTGCAGGGCGATCTGGTGGGCGCCGACGGCGGCGGCGCCGAAGCGGGCGGCGACCGCGGTCGCGGAGAGAAAGCTGGCCTGGAACGCCAGGCCGCGGATCAGCAGGTCCCGGCTGAGCACCAACTGCTCGCGGATCAGCCGGGGCCGAGGTCGCAGCGACACCCGCTCGGCGACCAACGCCGCGGCGAACAGGACCCCGGAGAGCGTCTGCGCGACCACGTTGGCCACCGCCGAACCCACCAGGCCGAGCCCACCGGGATAGACCAGCAGCGGGCAGAGCACCGCGGAGAGCAGGTTGGGGGCGAGCACGAAGGCCAGCGGGCGTCGCGTGTCCTGCACGCCGCGCAACCAGCCGTTTCCGGCCGCGGCGAGCAGCAGGCCCGGGGCGCCGAGCGCCGCGATCCGCAGCCACTGCGCGGCGGCGTCGGCGACGTCGCCGCCACCCCCGGCGAGGGTACGCGCCAGCGCGCCACCGCCGATCTGCATGGCGATGGCCACCAGCAGCCCGACGCCGAGCGCGAGCCAGGACGACTGGATGCCCTCGGCCACGGCCGCCGCCCGGTCGCCAGCGCCGAAGCGACGGGCGGAGCGCCCGGTGGTGCCGTACGCGACCACCGTGCCGAGCCACGCGGTGAGGGTCATGACCGTGCCACCGACGGCGAGCGCGGCGAGCGGCACCTGCCCGAGGTGACCGACCACTGCCGTGTCGACCAGCACGTAGAGCGGCTCGGCGGCGAGCACCACGAGGGCGGGCAGGGCGAGACTGGCGATCCGGCGCGGCGAGGCGGGCCGGTCGGTGGTGGCGGTCTGGCTCATCGCCGCCGATCCTGACACGACCGCAGTAAGGACCGCAAGACTGCTGGTGACTTACTCCTTCGGCGGATCCCCGGCCGCGTGGACGCGAGGGCAAGCCTCCTGGCCTCTCCTCAGCTCCGACCGCGGTCGACGGAGGCCGTCGGCGGCGTCACCGCCGGCCGGGTCGGATCACTGACGGGTGTCCATCGACGTCTGCAGCGCGCGGCGCGCCTGCTCGCGGGCGTCGTCGGAGGTGGTCTCCTGCTTGGGCTTGTTGGGCATGGTGGCGCTCCTTCCAGGGTGCGAGCCACCGAACACGCGGCGGCCCTCACGGGCGGTCGTGCTGAGCGCCCCACGGCGGTCCGGGGTTACCGGAGCAGCCGGCTGGGCAGCGTGAGCCCGGGTCGGTCCGACCCTGGAGGGAAGCGGCGCGAGGTGTGGCACCACCGCCCACGACCTGCACCGCGACGCGGTACCGGCCGTCTCCCAAGCTATCGTTCAGGTCCGAATACTGCTTCCGGTTCCCGCCATCTGGACAAGCCGTGACCCGGCTCAGCGCGCCAGAAAGTGCCAGCCCAGCCACCACCAGAAGCCGAACAGACCGATCCGGCCCACCGGCACGGGACCGACCTCGTAGCGCATCACGTATGCGCAGACCTCGCCCAGAGTGGGGATCCGGGAATGCTCCCGTCGGGCCGCCCACTCGACCACGGCGAACAGCACCAGCGCGGTGACGAAGCCCCCGATCGCGAGTGCCCGCATCATCGCCGCACCAGCCCCCAGAACGCGGCCAGCCAGGCGAACCAGACCGCCGACCGGGTGAGATGGTCCTCCAGCAGGGGATCGGCCAACCGGGAGAAGGTGGGGAAGTCATCACCCACCGCTAGCACGAAGGTGACGCCCTCGAAGACCCCGAAGACCACCACCGGCAGCGCCCACCAGGCCGCTCCCGCTCCCAGCCGGCGGGGCGCCGGACGGCGCGGCACCCGGTTGCTCAGACCGAGCCAGATCAGCACGCCGCCGGTGCCGAGCGTGTACAGATTGGCTTCGGTGGAGAACGACGCGAACCGGCCACCGACGAGCGACAGGCAGACGAGGACCGGCACGGAGACGGCGGGCCGGTCCCAGGTGCGGGGGGCCTCCACGGTGAGGTCGTGCGGCTGCTCCATCCCGCAATTCTTCCCGCTCTCACGGAACGCGGGAAGACCAACACCCCCCGGAGTTGACCCTGATCTTCCCGGCTACGGCGTGGAGGTCAGGTGCCGGGCTGGATCAGCGCCGCGTCGAGCTGGCCGCGGATCTGCTCAACCACCTGATCGACAACTCCACGACCGGTGAAGCCCGCCGCGAACCGGTGGCCACCGCCACCCAGGGCGACCGCCACCCGACTGACGTCGACAGCGCCCTTGCTGCGCATCGACACGGCCCACTCGCCGGCCGTGGTCTGCTTCAACACGCAACTCACGTCCGCCTCGGCGGTGCAGCGCACCGAGTCGATCAGCGCCTCCAGCACGTACGGCCGCTGGTCGTGCCGGGCCAGGTCGTCCAGGGTGGCGAAGGTCCACACCAGCCCTCGGCCGTCGACCGCTCCGGGTTCGAGCCGGGCCCGGCCGAGCACCTCACCGAAGAGCCGGACCGCGCCGAACGGCCGGGTGTCGAAGACCCGCCGGGAGATGTCGCCGGGCGAGATTCCGGTGGCCAGCAGCCGGGCGGCCATCTGGTGCACCGCCGGCGTGGTCGCCTCGAACCGGAACGAGCCGGTGTCCGTGGTCAGCGCCACGTAGAGGCACTCGGCGATGGCCGCGTCCAGCGCGACGCCCAGCCGGGCCAGCAACTGCTCGGCCACCACCGAGGTCGCGGCGGCGCTCGGGTCGATCAGGTTGACGGTGCCGAAGCCGGCGTTGGAGGCATGGTGGTCGAGCACCAGCGCCGCATCGGCCGTCGACAGTCGCCCGGCCAACTCGCCGAGGCGCGACTCGCTCGCCGCGTCGAAGCAGATCACCAGGTCCGGGTCGGTGTCCGCGTCGCTCGCGGGGACCAGCAGATCCAGCCCGGGGAGCCCACGGAACGGCTCGGGGACCTCCGGCGGCCCGGGAAAGGTCGCCTGCAACCGGCGTACGCCGAGCTGGCGCAGGCCCAGGCCGAAGCCGAGCATGCTGCCGAGCGCGTCGCCGTCCGGGTTGACGTGGCAGATCAGCAGCACCCGGCCCGTCGGCGGGAGGGCACGTACCAGCGCCTCGGCAGCGGCCCAGTCCGCCCCGGTGGGGCCGGCGCCGACCGCCGTGGCGAGTTCAGCGCCGACGGTGCCGGTCACCGTGCGTCCCCACCCCGGCGGGTCTCATCGACGTCGGCAGTCTCGGCAGCCTCGTCGGTCTCGTCGGCCTCGTCGTCGACCCGGTACGGCTGTGGCTCGCCCGCGTACTCCGCCTGGGCGGCGAGCCGCTGCACCTCGGCGTCGGCGTTGCGGGCCGCGGCGAGCAGGTCGTCGATGTGCTTGACCTGGTCCTGGACGTCGTCCAGAACGAACGTGAGAGTCGGCGAGTGCCGCAGCCCGAGCGCCTTGCCGACCGTGCTGCGCAGCAGCCCCTTGGCGCTCTCCAGCGCCGCCGCGGTGTCCGCCTGGGCCACCGCGTCCCCCAGCACCGTGTAGAAGACCGTCGCGTCGCGCAGATCGGCGGTGATCCGGGCATCGGTGATGGTGATCATCCCGAGCCGCGGGTCCTTGATCTGGGTCCGCACCACCGACGCGACCAACTCACGCACCCGTTCCGCGTGCCGGCGTACCTTGGCCGGATCAGACATCTCGCCACCTCCACGGCGTCCTGCTCCCGGCCGACCCGGCGACCCGGAGGGCGCCGGCCGACCGGCCAACATCTCGAACATTACCTTCGCGGCCGGACCGGGTCGCCGGCACAGCCGGCACCCCGTCAGTCGTCGTCCACGCCGTGCAGCCGGCGCCGGACCGACAACAACTCGACCTCGGGCCGACCGGCCACGAGGTGCTCACAGGAGTCCAGCACCTCGCGGACGTGGCCCGCCTCGGCGGCCACCACGGCCACCGCTATCTGCGCCCGCCCGTGCAGGTCGAGCGCTCCCACCTCGGCGGCCGACACCTCGAAGCGGCGCAGGGCCGCCACGATCGGCCGTACATATGATCTCTTGGCTTTGAGCGACCGGGAATCACCCGGCAGCAGCAGGTCGAAGACCGCGGTTCCGGTGAACATCGCCTGGACGATACCGGGACCCCTCCCCGCATGATCAAGGGGTTTACGCCGGTCGGCGTAAACCCCTTGATCAGCGTGTCACTGCCGGATCAGGCGCGAACCTTCTCCCGCATCTCGAAGGTCTCGATGACGTCGCCGACCTGGACGTTGTTGTAACCACCCAGGGTCAGACCACACTCGAAGCCTTCGCGGACCTCCGTGGCGTCGTCCTTGAACCGCTTCAACGAGCTGATCGTGAGGTTGTCCGCCACGACCGCCCCGTCCCGCAGCAGGCGCGCCTTGGCGTTACGCCGAAGGACACCGGACCGGACGATGCAACCGGAGATGTTGCCGATCTTGGACGAGCGGAAGACGTCGCGGATCTCCGCGCTGCCCAGCTCGACCTCCTCGTACTCCGGCTTGAGCAGGCCCTTGAGCGCCGCCTCGATCTCCTCGATGGCCTGGTAGATGACCGTGTAGTACCGGATCTCCACGCCCTCGCGGTCGGCCATCTCACGGACCTTGTTCGAGGCCCGCACGTTGAAGCCGATGATCGTGACCGGCTCGGACGAGGCACTCGCGAGCATGACGTTGCTCTCGGTGATCGCGCCGACGCCCCGGTCGAGGACCTTGAGCTGGACCTCCTCGGGGATGTCCAGGTTGAACAGGGCGTCCTCGAGGGCCTCCACCGAACCGGAGACATCGCCCTTGAGGATGAGGTTGAGCGACGTCTTCTCGCCCTCCTTGAGCTGCTCCATGAGCGTCTCGAGGGTGGCCCGACCGCGGGAGTTGGCGAAGGACGCCGCCCGCCGCCGTGCCTGCCGCTGCTCGGCGATCTGCCGCACCGTACGGTCGTCCGCCGCGGCGAGGAACGTGTCGCCCGCGCCGGGAGGCGCGGTCAGACCCAGCACCATGACCGGACGCGCCGGACCGGCCTCGGTGAGCTGGTTGCCGTTCTCGTCGAGCATCGCCCGGACCCGGCCGTGCGCCCCACCGGCGACGATCGAGTCGCCCGCCCGCAGGGTGCCCTTCTGCACCAGCACCGTCGCCACCGCACCACGACCCTTGTCCAGGTGCGCCTCGATGGCCACACCCTGGGCCGGCCCGTCGATCGGAGCGGTCAGCTCCAACGACGCGTCGGCGGTCAGCAGGACAGCCTCGAGAAGCTCCTCGATGCCGATGCCCGGCTTGGCTGCCACGTTGACGAACATGGTCTCGCCGCCGTACTCCTCGGCGACCAGGCCGTACTCGGTCAGCTGCTGGCGGACCTTGTCCGGGTTGGCATCCGGCTTGTCGACCTTGTTGACCGCGACCACGATCGGCACATCGGCCGCCTTGGCGTGGTTCAACGCCTCGATCGTCTGCGGCATCACACCGTCGTCGGCCGCGACGACCAGGATCACGATGTCCGTGACCTGGGCACCACGGGCACGCATCGCGGTGAACGCCTCGTGACCCGGGGTGTCGATGAAGGTGACCGCCCGGTCCTCGCCCTCGTGCGGGACGTGGACCTGGTAGGCGCCGATGTGCTGGGTGATGCCACCCGCCTCACCGGCCACGACGTTCGCCTTCCGGATGGCGTCGAGCAGCTTGGTCTTACCGTGGTCGACGTGACCCATGACGGTCACGACCGGCGCACGGCTGACCAGACGCTCCTCGGCCACCTCCGCGTCGAGGTCGATGTTGAACTGCGCGAGCAGCTCGCGATCCTCGTCCTCGGGGCTGACGATCTGGATGTCGAAGCCCAGGTGCTCACCCAGCAGGTGCAGGGTGTCATCGGAGCAGGACTGGGTCGCGGTGACCATCTCGCCCAGGTTGAACATCTCCTGGACCAGCGAACCCGGGTTGGCGTTGATCTTGTCGGCGAAGTCCGACAGCGAGGCGCCACGGGAGAGCCGGACGATCTGACCCTGACCCCGGGGAGCACCCGAGCTCATGGTCGGAGCCGACAGGTTGTCGAACTCCTGTCTGCGCTGCTTCTTGGACTTGCGACCACGTGTCGGCCGGCCACCCGGACGCCCGAAGGCACCCGCGGCGCCACCGCCACGGCCACGACCACCGGCACCCGGACGACCGCCGCCACCGGCCGGAGCACCCGGACGGAAACCGCCGCCGGGAGCACCGCCACCGCCGCCGGGACCACCGCGGTAGCCACCGCCACCGCCGGCACCCGCGCCGCCGCCGGGGCCGCCGCGGTAACCGCCGCCGCCACCCGCACCGCCGCCGGGACCACCACGGAAGCCACCGCCACCGCCACCGCCGCCGGGACGGCCTGCACCGCCGCCGGGACGGCCTGCGCCGCCACCGGGGCCGGGGCGACCGGCAGCCGGACGCTGGCTCGGCATGGACGCCGGGCTGGGCCGCGGCGGCATGGAGTTCGGGCTCGGCCGCGGTGGCATGCCCGCCGGAGTGTTGGGCCGGGGGCCGCCCGCGCCAGCGGCCGGGGGCCGCTGCTGGCCGCCCTGGATACCGAACGGGTTGTTACCGGCGCCGCGCGCCGGCGGTCGCCCGCCGGGCCGGGCGCCCGGACCCGGAGCCGGCGTGCCCGGACGGGCTGCCGGCGAACCGGGACGGGGCGGCATCGCCGTGGGACCGGGCCGGGGGCCGGGGCCGGGGCGGTTGCCCTCGGCCGGAGGCTCCCGGCGGACGTTGTCCCGCTGCTGCTGGCGGGCGGCCTGCGCGGCCTTGACCGCGGCCTCCTGCTCAGCCTTCAGCGCGGCGGCACGCGCCTCCGCGGCCGCCACCTCGATGTCGTGGGCACTCGCCGGCTTGGCGACCGGGGTCGCCGACTGCGGCGCACCGGGAACCGGACCCTTGGGCTTCGGACCCGGGGCGGGTGCCGACGGCCGCCGGGGCGGCATCGGCTTTGCCGAGACCGAGGCCCGGGGCGCGCCCGGGGTCGGAGACGGCGTCGGGGTAGAGGTCGAGGTCGGCGTCGGCGCGGGCGCCGACGGGGCGGCCGGCGCCGGAGCACCGGCGGACGCGACGAATGCGTTGCGCAGCCGCCGGGCGACGGGCGCCTCGACGGTGCTGGACGCGGACTTCACGAACTCGCCCATTTCCTTCAGCTTGGCGAGAACGGTCTTACTCTCGACCCCGAGCTCTTTTGCAAGCTCGTGTACGCGGGCCTTGCCTGCCACTGCACTCCTCACTCCGAGGTCGTGCGGGCAGCACCCGCAGCAACCTCACTCGTGCACTTGAAGCCTGGTCATTTCAGGGACTTCATCGTGTGCTCATGTCGGTCGTCCTACCTTGCTAGCGACCCTCGCCCGGTCGGGCTGACCGGACGTAGTGGTTGGCGCATCGACGTGCTCCGCCAGCGCACCGTGGTCGAGGACCTCGGTGCTGCGCAGCGCTCGCCCGAAGGCGCGACGCCGCACCGCCAGCGCGAAGCAGGCCGGATCCGGGTGCATGTTCGCTCCCCGACCCGGCAGCCTGCGGCGCGGATCAGGCCGGAGGCTGTGACCAGCCTCGTCTCCGATCGCTACGACGCGCAGCAATTCGCTGGCCGGCGCACGTTGCCGGCAACCCACACAGGTGCGCTCCGGCTGCGCGCGTCGTACCACTGGAGGAAGTCTACCCCTAGCTACCCGAGATCGCTCCGCCCGGCTCCCGCACGTGATCACCCGCGCCCCGTACGGCCGGGCTGGTCTGCTCGGCGTCGGAACGGATGTCGATCCGCCAACCGGTCAAACGGGCTGCGAGGCGGGCGTTCTGCCCCTCCCGCCCGATGGCGAGGGAGAGCTGGAAGTCGGGCACGGTCACCCGGGCCGTCCGGGTGGCCAGATCGACCACCTCGACCCGCAGCGCCTTGGCCGGCGACAACGCGTTGCCCACGAAGGTGGCCGGGTCGTCCGACCAGTCGATGATGTCGATCTTCTCACCGTGCAGCTCGCTCATCACGGCACGCACCCGTTGACCCATCGGGCCGATGCAGGCGCCCTTGGGGTTCACCCCGGGGGTGGTCGATCGTACGGCGATCTTGGTGCGGTGACCCGCCTCACGGGCGATCGCGCCGATCTCCACCGTGCCGTCGGCGATCTCCGGCACCTCCAGCGCGAACAGCTTCTTCACCAGGGCCGGATGCGACCTGGACAGGGTGATCTGCGGACCGCGCATGCCCTTGGCCACGTGCACCACCACGCAGCGGAGCCGCTCGCCGTGTACGTACCGCTCGCCGGGCACCTGCTCGGACTGCGGCAGCACGCCCTCGAGCTTGCCCAGGTCGACGCTGACGATGCCCTTCTCGGTCCGCGTCTCGTGCGCCTGCACCACGCCGGTGACCAGGTCACCCTCGCGGCCGACGTACTCACCGAAGTGCACCTCGTCGGTGGCCTCCCGCAGCCGCTGGAGGATCACCTGCTTGGCGGTCATGGCGGCGATCCGGCCGAAGTCGTGCGGGGTGTCGTCCCACTCCCGCACCAGGCTGCCGTCGGAGTCCATCTCCTGGGCGTACACCAGGGCGGCGCCCGACTTGCGGTCGATCTCCACCCGGGCGTGCGGCTCGGCGCCGTCGGTGTGCCGGTAGGCGGTCAGCAACGCGGTCTCGATCGCCGCGAGAATCGTGTCGAACGGGATCTCCCGCTCGCGCTCGAGTGCGCGCAGCGCCGCGAGGTCGATGTTCACCTCTCCTCGTCCTCCACATCATCATCGTCGTCGTCGATATCGTCTGAATCGTCGGTCTCGTCCGCGTCGTCGAACTCGTCCGGCTCACCGAGCTCGGCGAGCCGGGTGAACTCGACCTGCACCCGGCCCGGGCCCAGTTGGGCGTACGCCAGAAGGGCCCGGCCGTCGCCGGTCTCCACCTGCACGCCCTCGTCGTCGGCGCCGACCACCCGGCCGGTCAGCTGGCGGTCCCCGGAGGGCTGCTCGCCGCGCTGGTCGGGCAGCACGGCCGCGCCCCGCACGGTCACCTTGACCAGCCGGCCCACGTTGCGCCGCCAGTGTCGGGGCAGGGTGAGCGGCCGGTCCACGCCCGGCGAGCTGACCTCCAGCTGGTATTCCCCGGCGACGATGTCGCCGCCGGTCTCCTCGGCGGCGTCCAGTGCGGCCGAGACCGCCCGGGAGACGTCCGCGACAGCGTCCAGGTCGATCCCGCCGTCGGCGTCCACGATCACCCGCACCACGTGCCGGCGGCCGGCCCGGGAGACCGTCAGGTCCTCCAGGTCGTAGCCCACGCTGTTGACCACAGGCTCGATCACGGACCGCAATCGGGCGCGCCGTGCGGCGAGATCGCCCCCGCGGGGACCCACACCACCACGGGGTCGATCCGTCGACCTGGTGGCACGGCCACGCTGCGTCATCTCCGCACCTTTCCCTGGTCGACGGCGACGGTCGTCCCGCCATGCCGGCTCGCCACCGGAGCGGACGCGCCGGTGGTTGCGCAGAGCGTAACGCGCCTGCCCTCTGGCGGGCCGGGCGGCGCACCGACGCCGGTGACCCCTGAATCGGCCCAGATGGTGTTCACTTGCCCCGTGGGGATCGGAAGAACAACACAGCGCGACGAAGCATCCGGACATACCCGGCGAAAGCTTCTGGGCGTCGGGGCGTTGCTGGCACTCGGCGGCGCCGCGGTGCCGTTGACCGGCTGTGATCTTTTAGACCGCGACGAGCAGCCGCCGCCACCACCTGACCCGCTGCGACCGATGGTGGACGAGTCGCTCGGGCTCGCCGCGGCACACCGGGCAGGTGCGGCGGCGCACCCGGAGTTGGCCGACCGGCTCGGCCCGATCGCCGACGCACACACCGCGCACGCCGCCGAACTGGCCCGGGTGATCGGCGTCGAGCTGCCGTCGGCGCCCGCAGCGGCACCCACCACCCCGGCGACCGATCCGACCGGCGCGCTGGCCGCCCTGCGGGCACTGGAGAAGACCGGCCAGCAGTCGGCGACTCTCGCCTGCGCCGCGGCACCGGCGGAACGCGCGGCGCTGCTCGGCTCGATCGCCGCCGCGCGAGCCACCCACCAGGAGGCTCTCAAGTGAGGCAGCCGTCCGCCGGGGAGGCTCTCGCCGCAGCCCTCTCCGCCGAGTACGCGGCCATCTACGCCTACGGTCGGATCGGTGTCCGGCTCACCGGGGCGGCACGGGACGCCGCCCACCAGGCGGAGGCCGCGCACCGGCGCCGGCGCGACGCGCTGGTGGTGCAGCTCAGCACCTCCGGCGCCAGCGTTCCGCCGGACCGGGCCGGTTACGCGCTGCCGTACCCGGTCACCGATCGGACGAGCGCGTTGCGGCTGGCCGTCGAGGTGGAGGAGCGCACCGCCGCGCACTGGCGGGCGGCTCTGGCGTCCACCACCGGCGCCGACCGGAACCAGGCGCTGGCCGCCCTGATCGAGTACGCGGTGCGAGCCACCCGGTGGCGGAAGACCGCCGGCGTCACCCCGCCAACTGTCGCGTTTCCCGGCCGCCCGACCTGAACACCTGCGCTCCGGTTGCGCAGCGCCATACCAGGTATGCATACTCCGTTGCCATGTCCATCCGTCACGGGTTGCTCGCCCTGCTCGAACGCGGCCAGATGTACGGCTACCAGCTGCGCGCCGCGTTCGAGGAGTCGACCGGCTCGACCTGGCCGCTCAACATCGGGCAGGTCTACACCACGCTCTCCCGCCTCGAGCGGGACGGTCTGGTGCGCCCGCTGCCGGAGAGCGAGGCCGGGCAACGCCCGTACGAGATCACCGACGCCGGCCGGGCGGACCTGGCGCTGTGGTTCGCCACCCCGATCAGTCGTACCGACCGCCCCCGCGACGAGCTGGCGATCAAGTTGGCGCTGGCGCTGACCACCCCCGGCGTGGACGTACGCTCGGTGGTCCAGGCCCAGCGCAGCGCGACGATGCGGGCGTTGCAGGAGTTGACCCGGTTGAAGTACGGCAGCGACCGGCCGGAGGATCTGCCCTGGCGGTTGGTACTGGACTCGATGGTGTTCCAGGCCGAGGCGGAGGTGCGCTGGCTGGACCACTGCGAGACCAGCCTGGTCCGGCACCAGCCCGGCGTCCCCGCGCCGCCGCCCCGGCCGGGTGTCGCCGAGGCGTCCGCCGCGGCGCGGTGGACCGACGAGGAGGCGCGACGGTGAGCGGATCGGACGACGCGGTGCTGGAGCTTCGCGCCGTCCACCGCACCCACGGGGCCGGCCCGGCGGCGGTGCACGCGCTGCGCGGCGTCAGCCTGGTCGTCCGGCCGGGTGAGCTGGTCGCGGTGATGGGTCCGTCCGGCTCGGGAAAGTCGACGCTGCTGGCCCTCGCCGGCGGGCTGGACCGCCCGACCCGCGGCGAGGTTCTCATCGAGGGGCAGCCGTTGGGGGCGTTGGACCGCCGAGGGCTGGCCCAGCTGCGTCGCCGCCGGATCGGTTACATCTTCCAGCAGCTCAACCTGCTGGGCAGTCTGAGCGCACTGGAGAACGTCGCGCTCCCCCTGGAACTCGACGGTGCCGGCGGGCGGAAGGCCCGCTCGGCGGCCCTCGCGGCGCTGGCCGAGGTGGGTCTGCAGGCGTTGGGTGACCGCTTCCCCGACCAGCTCTCCGGCGGCCAGCAGCAGCGGGTGGCCATCGCCCGCGCGCTGGTCGGCGAGCGGCGGCTGGTGCTCGCCGACGAGCCGACCGGGGCCCTGGACTCGCAGACCGGTGAGGCCGTGCTGCATCTGCTGCGCCGTCGGGTGGACGGCGGCGCGGCCGGCGTGCTGGTCACCCACGAGGCGCGGCACGCCGGATGGGCCGACCGGGTGGTGTTCCTGCGTGACGGGATCCTCGTGGACACCACGGCACCACTGGGAAGCGTCGAACAACTGCTGTCCGGAAGCGAGCGGTGACCACCCGCCGGGTGCTGCGGGCCCCCGGCCGTGTCGACGTTCCGACGGCCCCGCTGGTCGCGCCGCACACTCGTGCGCGCCGCCAGCGGTTCGCCGAGCTGACCGGCTCCTGGCGGGCGGCTCTGCGGATCGCCCGGCGGGAGTCGCTCCGGGCTCGCAGGCGCACCGCCCTGGTGCTCGCCATGATCGCCCTGCCGGTGCTGGTGCTGACCTTCCTGGCCACGAGCTACGACATGGCCGAGTTGACCCCGCAGGAGCGGCTCGACCGCCGGCTCGGCGTCGCCGACGCGGAGCTGCGCCGGGTCGCCGACACCCCGGTCACCCAGGACGAGTCGGGGGACGCCTGGTATCCGTGGGAGGAAATCCGCCTATCAACCGGCGGGCTGGCCACCGCCGCCGAGGTGACCACGCTGCTCGGCCCCGGCAGCCGGGCCACCGAGGTACGCGCCCGACTCCCGCTGACGGTGCACGGCCCGGAGCACGACGAGAAGGTCGACGGACGGGTGCTGGACCTCACCGACCCGTTGGCCCGAGGGCTGGTGCGTTTCCGGGCCGGCCGGGCACCGCGGCAGCCCGGCGAGGTCGCCGTGAGCCCGGCGGCGCTGCGCCGTCTGGACCTGCGTGTCGGCGACACACTGGCCACCGCCGACCGGACCAGGGCGTACACCGTGGTCGGGGTGGTCGAGTTTCCCGACGATCTCGGCCCGGTGGTGGCGCTGCACCCGGGTGCCGTACCGCGAAACGACACGCAGCCGGACAGCAGGTGGCTGGTGGACGTGCCCGGCAGGGTCAACGCCGCGCTGGTGTCCCGGCTCAACGAGCACGGGATCGTGGTCACCTCCCGCCATTCGACGACACCGGCTCCGGGAACGTCGCGGTCCTGGCTGGGACCCATCGGGTCGATGGGGTCGAACATGGCCGACCTGGGCACCGGAGTGCTGATCGCCGGCCTCGGCCTGCTGGAGGTGGTGCTGCTCGTCGGGCCGGCCTTCGCGGTCGGCGTCCGGCGTCGCCGGCGGGACCTGGCACTGGTGGCGGTCGTCGGCGGGGACGCGGCTCAACTGCGCCGGGTCGTCCTCGCCGACGGCGTGGTGCTGGGCATGCTGGGCGCCGCCGCCGGCCTGATTCTCGGTGTCGGCGCGGCGTTCGCCGGTCGTCCGCTGGTGGAGCAGTACGTCTTCGGCGCCCGCTTCGACGGGTACCGCTGCTGGCCTCCGGCGCTGGTGCTGCTCGGTGGGGTCGCGGTGCTGACCGGGGTGCTCGCCGCGCTGGCACCCGCCTGGACGGCCGCCCGGCAGGACGTTCTCGCCGGGCTCGCCGGACGACGGACGCCACCCGCGCCCGGAGCACGGTTGCTGGCCTCCGGATTGGCGTTGGTGGTCGGTGGGGCGTCGCTCGCGGCGTTCGGGGCGGCCCGGACCTCACCGGCGGTGATCCTGACCGGCCTGATCCTCGGGGAACTGGGCCTGGTCTGCTGCACGCCCACACTGATCGGCGCGCTCGCCCGACTCGGCCGGTTCCTGCCCCTGGCACCGCGGATCGCGCTGCGTGACGCCAGCCGCAACCGAGCGGCGGCGGCACCGGCGATCTGTGCCGTGATGGCGGCGGTGGCCAGCAGCGTCGCGCTCGGCGGCTACCTGACCAGCGACGGGGTGCGCGACGCCCGCGCCTACCGGGCGACACTGCCGACCGGGCACGTGCTGGTCAGCCCGAACGACCCGACCCAACGGCCCCTCCCCACGCTGGCCGAGGTCACCACCGCGGCCCAGGCGAAGCTGGGTGCCCGAGCGGTGGCCGAGGTGCACACGGTGGCCTGCCCACCGGGCGGCGACCCCGCAAGTTACTGCTACGTCGAGCCGGGGTTGCCGCCGGAGCGGAGGTGCCCCTGGGTGCCCGGGGACGACCTCCCGGCGGCGGAGCGCCTGCGGGCCCGGGCCGACCCGCGCTGTCAGCTCCGTGACACGGACTCCTACGGCGGCTACGCCGAGACGTTCGTCGACGACGGCAGCGCGCTGCCGATCATCACCGGCGCCGACCAGGAGGCGACCGCCGCCGCCACCACGGTGCTGCGCGCCGGAGGCGTCGTGGTGACCGACCCGCGCTACCTGCACGACGGCCTGGTGACCGTGCAGGTGCACCGCGGCCAGGCCGGATCGGACCGGCCGGACGGCGCCCATGACCTACCCGGGTACGCGCTGCCGACGCCGGTCGGGCAGCCCCGCCTGTTGCTGTCCCCGGCGGCGGCCCGACGGCTCGACCTGCACTGGTCCCCGGCCGGCTGGGTGATCGACGCCCCGAGGCCGCCGAGCAGCGAACGGCAGGACCAGTTCACCGCCGCCCTGCGGTCCTCCGGGACGTTCTCGCTGCTCGTGGAGCAGGGCGCCGCCCCTCGCGACGTCTCACCGCTGCTGCTGCTGCTCGCCGCGGCGGCCGGGCTGATCACGGTCGGCGCGGCCGGGATCGCCACGGCTCTGGCCGCCGCCGAGGGGCGCACCGAGCTGTCCACCCTCGCGGCCGTCGGCGCGGCCCCGGCGGTACGTCGGCTGCTGGCGATCTGTCAGGCCGGGGTCATCGCCGGCCTCGGCTCGGTGCTCGGCATCGTGGCCGGGCTGGGCACCGCCGCGATCGTGCTGTTCTCCGCCAACCGTCAGTACGCCAGCGACTGGCCCCTCCGCGAGCCGTACCCGTTCCTGGTGCCGTGGCCGGTGCTCGGCGTCCTGGCGCTGGTGCCGATGGTGGCGATGCTCGGCGCGGGCCTGTTCACCCGCGCACGGCTGCCGATCGAGCGGCGGCTGGACTGATCCGGCGCGCGGGCGCGGAACCGGGACGCCGAGGGGGTGCCGCCGGGGCGCGGCAGCCGGCAGACTGGGCGGCGTGTCAGTGTTGGGAAACCTCACCCGTCGGGCCGGCCACCACCGCTGGTTCGGTGCGGCCGCCCGCCTGCTGGTCCCCGCCGACCGGGTGGTCGGCCGGCTCACCCGAGGTCGGGTGGTCGCGCTCGGCCTGATCCCGTCCCTGGTGATCACCACGACCGGTCGCCGTTCCGGCAGGCCACGCAGCAACCCCCTGCTGTACGTGCCCGACGGCGACGCGTACGTGGTGATCGGCTCCAACTGGGGCCAGACCCAACAACCCGGCTGGGCGATGAACCTGCTCGCCGAGCCGGCCGCCGAGGTGGACGTGAAGGGGCGGCGGGTCCCGGTGCGCGCCGATCCGGCCACCGGCGCCGAACGGGAGCGGCTGTGGTCGCTCCTGGTCACCGAGTGGCCGGCGTACCGCATGTACGTGCAGCGGGCCGGCGGCCGGGAGATCCGCATCTTCCGACTGGTGCCGACCGGGCGCGGCGCGCCGCCCGGCCCGCCGCCGGCTGGCTAGGCTGACGTCCAGTCGCAGGGCGGGGGTGGACCGGCGAGCGCGAGGAATGCGCCGGTCTTGCGAACCCCGCAGTCGCGAACGAGAGGCACCCCTTGAGCGCGAGCAGCGGGCGGGCCGATGTGGACCGAGGCTTCGACGATCGCCGGTGGGCGGTGGCGGAGCGGGTCGCGGGTGCGGCCCGGCGGCGTTTTCCGGCCGATGTGCTCGCCGTCGCGGTGCACGGTCCGTTGGCGCACGGCGACGACGACGGCGGCGGGGACAGCGAGGTGGGGATGCTGGTGGTCACCTACCGTCCCGGCACCGGCCCACCGCCGGCGACGCGGCGGGTGGACGGGGTGCTGGTCGACCTGACCGTGGCAGCCGCCGAGGACTACCTGGCGCAGGCCCGGGTGCTCTCTCCGCTCTGGCCGCTGACCGCCGACCGGTACGTCACCACCCAGGCCCTGCACGACCCGACGGGTTGGTTACGGACGCTGCGCGACGAGCACCTCGGCCGGTTGGCCCGGGCACGGCCGGGCGAGTTCAGCACCGCGGCGCGGCAGGCCTGGTACCGGGGCAGCGCGGCGCACGCGCGGGCCGCCCGGCTGGCCGAGTGGTACGAGACCGACCAGGCGCTGCTGATGCTCGGTGAGGCTCGACTGGCGGCGGCCACGGTGACCGGCCTGTTGGGCCGCACCTACTTCCGCGACCCGGGGGACGCGGTCCGCCGCACCGGGTTGGCCGGCGCGGACATGACCGAGGTGGGCTCGGTGCTGGGCCGGCAGGCCGAGGAGCTTGCCGCCCGGGGCCGCCCGGTGGACGGCACGGTCGACGAGCTGCTCACCGGCTGAACCGGGCTCACAGCGCCACCTCGGTTCGCGACTGCGGGGCTCGCAGACCCGGCTCACTCCTCGCGCTCACAGCGCCACCTCGGTTTGCGACTGCGGGGCTCGCAAACCCGGCTCACTCCTCGCGCTCACAGCGCCACCTCGGTTCGCGACTGCGGGGCTCGCAAACCCGGCTCACTCCTCGCGCTCACAGCGCCACCTCGGTTTGCGACTGCGGGGCTCGCAAACCCGGCTCACTCCTCGCGCTCACAGCCCGCCGTGCACGCCGATCAGGCTGCCGACCAGGTAGGTGGCGGCGGCTGCCGCAGCACCGAGCAGCAGTTGGCGCAGGCCGCTGGTCCACCAGGGCCGGTTGGTGAACCGGGCCACGACCGCCCCGGCGGCGAACAGCCCGAGCCCGCCGACGGCGAGCGCCGGCCCGAGTTCGGTGGCGCCGAGCAGGTACGGAAGCAGCGGGATCAGCGCACCGATCGAGAAGAACAGGAACGAGGAGATCGCCGCTGCCCACGGGCTGGGCTGGTCGTCGGGGTCGACGCCCAGTTCCTCGCGGACGTGCACCCGCAGCGCCTCCTCCGGATCGCGCCGTACGGCCTCCGCGACCTGGGTGGCCAGGTCCCGGGGCAGGCCGCGGGCGACCCACGCGTCGGCCAGCTCGCGGGCCTCCGCCTCGGGGTGCCGCTCCAGTTCGCGCCGTTCCTTGGCAACCTCGGCGGCGACCTGCTCGTTGGCGGAGCGCACGCTGGTGTACTCGCCGAGCCCCATCGAGATCGCACCGGCCACGAGGCCGGCGCTTCCGGTCAGCACGATGCTGCGGGGCGACACCCCGCCGCCGCCGACACCGGCGATCAGCGCGATGTTGGTGACGAGCCCGTCCATCGCACCGAAGACGGCCGGGCGCAGCCAGCCGCCGGAGACGTCCGCGTGGTGGGCTTCACGCAGGGCGGCAGGTCTGTCGGTCACGGCAGGGTGAGGATCTCGTGGCCGTCGTCGGTCACCACGATGGTGTGTTCGAACTGGGCGGTCCACTTCCGGTCCTTGGTGACGACCGTCCACCCGTCGTCCCACATGTCGTACTGGTAGGTGCCGAGCGTGATCATCGGCTCGATGGTGAAGGTCATTCCCGGCTCCATCAGGTCCGTGGGGCGCGGGCTGTCGTAGTGCGGCACGTACAGCCCGCTGTGGAAGGTCTCGCCGATGCCGTGGCCGGTGAAGTCGCGGACTACGCCGTAGCCGAACCTCTTGGCGTACGACTCGATGACCCGGCCCACGACGTTGATCTGGCGGCCCGGGGCGACCGCGCGGATGCCGCGCATCATCGCCTCGTGGGTCCGCTCGACCAGCAGGCGGGCCTCCTCGTCGACCTCACCGACGCAGAAGGTGGCATCGGTGTCGCCGTGCACCCCACCGATGTACGCGGTGACGTCGACGTTGATGATGTCGCCGTCCTGCAGCACCGTGGAGTCCGGAAT
Organism: Micromonospora sp. 067-2; assembly: GCF_046549295.1. Taxonomy (NCBI): domain Bacteria; kingdom Bacillati; phylum Actinomycetota; class Actinomycetes; order Micromonosporales; family Micromonosporaceae; genus Micromonospora; species Micromonospora sp. 067-2. The sequence continues at coordinate 89,001 of NZ_JAJPWB010000008.1, forward strand.
GCCGTGGCAGATGACCTCGTTGAGGCTGGTGCAGCAGGACTTGGGGAAGCCCTTGTAACCCAGCGTCGACGGGTAGGCGTCGTGGTCGCAGAGAAACTCGTGCACGACGCGGTCGATCTCGTCGGTGGTCACGCCGGGCTTGCAGTGCTCGCCGGCGAGCTGCGTCGCCTGGGCGGCCAGCCGACTGGCGAGGCGCATCTTCTCGATGGTCTCGGGTGTCTGCACGTGCGAGCCTCGCCACTGGGTGGGGCCCTTCTTGCCCACGTACTCCGGTCGCGTGATGTGGGCGGGCACCGGTCGCCACGGGGTGAGCGTGCCTGGGGTCAGCGGCGGACGGACGGTCATGGCGCAAGCCTATCGCCGCACCCGCTGGTGACCCACGCCACGGCCGGTCCGGGGCGGTTGTTGCCCCACCAGGTCGGCTGTGCCAAGGTGTCTGCGTGGATCAAGGGGAAGCACCACCGGTCTTCTCCGCCAGCGCGGAGATCGACGGCGATCACCTCCACGTGGTGGTGGCCGGCGAGGTCGACATGGCGACCGCCGACACCATGCTGCAGACCGCGCTGCGCGAGCCCGCGAGGCGGATCACCCTCGACCTGAGCGCGGTCACCTTCTTCGACTCGGCTGCCATCCACGCCCTGGTCCGGCTCGCCCAGCAGTTCTCCGGCACGCTGACCGTGCTGCCGTCCCGGCAGGTGCGCCGTGTGCTGGACATCTCCGGCCTGGGCGACCAGAGCTGGCTGAGCCCGGCCTGAACCACCACCCGGTCCGCCGCGGGCGCGCGGGTGCGCCGGCCACCGTCGAGCGGGCGGTCAGTCGTGCAGCTGCCGGCGCAGCGTCACCTCGGTGCCCTCGTCGGTACGCCGTACCGTCAGGTCACCCAGCGCCTTGATCAGGGACAGTCCGCGGCCCCGGAACCCGGAGTCGGTCGACTCCCGCCACTGCCCGCTGTCGCGCACCCGGGCGGTCACCGTCCGGTTCTCGATGGCCACCTCCACGTTGATGACCGGCTCGGCGGGGTGGACCGGGTGCTCGATGGCGTTCGCGGCGGCCTCGGAGACCGCCACGGTCAGGTCGAACAGGTCCGTCTCACCGACCTGGTGCGCGACCAGGAAATCCTCCAGGCGTTTGCGGAGCACGCTCAGCCGGGTCGGGTCGGCGGGCAGCCGCAGCGCGAACCGGTTCAGCTCGGCCGCTTCCATGGCGAGCACCGCCACGTCGTCGCGGCGCGGCCGACCGGCGACCCGCTCGACCACGGCGTCGACCAGGTCCGACACGTGCTCCCCGGGGGTCGCCGCGTCGGCCCGCAGTTGGGCGAGGGCGGCGTCCATGTCGAGTTGCCGGTCCTCGATCAGCCCGTCGGTGTAGAGCAGCAGCCGGCTGCCCGCGGGCAGCTCCCCCTCGACCGTCTGGTACGTGGTGTGGGGAATGGCGCCGACCGGTGGGCCGAGTGCCCGGTCGTGCAGGAACGCCACGTCGCCTCCTCTGATCAGTAGTGGCGAGGGGTGGCCGGCGCTGGCGTACCGCAGTCGCCCGGTGTGGGGATCGAACACCAGGCAGACCACGGTCGCGAAGGAGCGGCGTTCGATGCTCCCGACCAGCCGGTTGAGGCGGGTCAGCGAATCGCCCGGGTCGAAACCCTCCAGCAGGTACGCCCGCAGCCCGTTGCGGAGCTGCCCCATCGCCGCGGCGGCCTGGACGCCCTTGCCGACCACGTCGCCGATGACCAGCACCAGTTCGTCGTCCTCCAGCGCGAGAACGTCGTACCAGTCGCCGCCGACCTCGACGTCGGCGCTGCCGGGCAGGTATCGGCTGGCCACCAACGCGCCGGGCAGTTGTGGCAGCGTCCGGGGCAGCAGGCTGTGCTGCAACGTGGTGGCGATGCGGTGTTCGGCCTCGTAGAGCTGGGCGTTCTCCAGCCGTACCCCGACGAGCCGGGCCAGCGTGGTCAGCGCGGCCTCGTCGGCCTGCGCGTCGTCGCGCGCCGGTCGCCAGACCTGCAGGTCGCCGAGCGGCTCGCCGGTGGTGCCGGTCAGCTCGGCCACGAAGGACGGGGCGGTGGGGGTGGGGCCGCCAGCGTCCGCCTCGGCTCGGACTCCGGTCGCGGTGAGCACCACCCGGGCTGCTTCGGCGAGGTTGAGCGCGTGGCGGGCGGCGACCTGGAGCACGTCGGAGGTGGACCGGGCGGTGTTCACCGCCACCGCCGCGTCGGCCAGCGCCCGGAGCCGGCGGAGGACCTGCCCGCGCAGTTGGCCCAGCTCGACGTTGGCCCGGACCCGCGCCACCAACTCCTGGCCGGAGAACGGCTTGGTCAGGTAGTCGTCGGCACCGGCGGAGAGGCCGGCGACCGCCTCCGCTGAGCCGGCCCGGGCGGAGAGCAACACGATCGGCACATGCCGGGTACGCGGGTCCGCACGCAGGGCGTCGACCAGCCCGAACCCGTCCAGCCGGGGCATCATCACGTCGGCGAGCACCAGGTCGAAGCCGCCCTCCCGGGCCAGTGGCAGGGCCGCCAGACCATCGCTCGCGGTGACCACCTCCCAGGTCGGAGAGAGCAGCCGGGTGACGTGTTCGCGCAGGTCCGCGTTGTCGTCGACGACGAGGATCCGGCCGGCCGGGGCGGTGCCTCCCACCGTCTGGCTGGCGAACGCCGGCGGTGGCTCGGCACCGTTCCACAGCGCGGTCTCCGCGATGTGGAGCCGGGCCTGTTCCGGCTCGCCCGACGGCTCGGAGACGAGCGTCGCCACCCGGTCGGCGGGCAGGTGCGCCGCTCCGAACGGAACGGTCACCGTGAAGGTGCTGCCCTCCTCGACCCGGCTGGTGAGCCCGACCTCGCCGCCGTGCATCTCGGCCAACTCCCGGACCAGCGCCAGGCCGATCCCGGTGCCCTCGTGGGTCCGGGCGCGTACTCCCGGCACCCGGTGGAACCGCTCGAAGACGTGCGGCAACTCGGCCGGCACGATCCCCACGCCGGTGTCCGAGACCTCCAGGCGGGCGCCGCCGTCGACGACGCGGACCAGGACCCGGACCTCGCCGTCGAAGGTGAACTTGACGGCGTTCGACAGCAGGTTGAGGACGATCTTCTCCCACATGTCCCGGTCCACGAAGACCGGCGCCGGCAGTGGCGGGCAGTCCACCACCAGTCGCAGCCCGGCCCGCTCGGTGGCCGAGCGGAAGGTGCTGGCCAGCCGCGCGGTGTAGCCGGACAGGTCGGTGGGCTCGTACCGCGCGGCCAGCCGACCGGATTCCAGCGCGGAGAAGTCCAGCACGGTATTGACCAGCTTGAGCAGGCGCAGCGCGTTGCGGTGCATCATGGTGAGCCGGTCGCTGTGGGCAACGGGCAGGGTCGAGTCGGCCAGCAGGTCCTCCAGCGGGCCGAGCACCAGTGTCAGCGGGGTGCGGAACTCGTGGCTGACGTTGGTGAAGAAGTTCGTCTTGGCCTGGGCCAGGGCGGCCAGCTCCGCGGCGCGGGCGCGCTCCTGTTCGTTCGCCCGCTGCGCGCCCACCGCCCGCGAGATCTGGGCGGCCACCAGGTCGAGGAAGGTACGGTAGTCGGCGCTGAGGGGCAGCCGGCGGGACACACCGACGACCAGCGCACCGACCGCCTCGTTGGTGGCCGTGATGGGCAGCACGAGCGCCGTGTCGGCCGCGTCGCCCGGCGGTGCGTCGAGCAGCAGGGCCACCTCGACCGTGGCGGGCGTACGGTCGGCCGACACCCGGGTGAGCACCTCGGGGGCGATGTCGGTGACGGCCGGGCCGGTGCCCTCGGAGCCGGCCAGAGTGAGGCGGCCGGCGGCGTCGTTCACATAGACCAGCGCGAATGGGACGTCCTCCCGGTGCCGGCCGAGCACCTCGGCGACTGTCCGACCGAGTTCGGGGGTGCTGTCGACCTCGGCCAACGCGTCACCCAGCTCGGCCAGTGCCCGCAGCCTGCGCTCACCGAGCACCCGCCCGGTGGTCTCGTTGACGATGCAGTAGACGCCGTTCACCGAGCCGTCCGCGCCCCTGACCGGGTCGTACGTGACGTCGAAGTAGGTCTGCTCGACGAAACCCTGCCGGTCCAGCAGAAAGGGGTGGTCCTCGCCCCGGTACGACCGCCCGGTGCGGCGTACCCCGTCCAGCAGGGGGCCGAGCACCTCCCAGGTCTCGGCCCAGTGCTGGCGGGCCGGTCGACCGAGCGCCTCGGGGTGCTTGCTGCCGATGGTCGGCCGGTAGGCGTCGTTGTAGAAGGTGAGCTCCTCGTCGCCCCAGAACAGAACGATCTGCGCGCTGGAGGCGAGCATCATGCCCACCGCGCTGGACAGCGCCACCGGCCAGCGGCCGGGCGCGCCCATCGGGACGGCGGACCAGTCGAGGTTCTTCAACCGCCCGCCCAACTCGCCGCCAGCCGCGAAGGCGGCCGTGAGCAGCGGGGGGATCGCCGCGCCGACCGCGAGGTGGTGCCCCGCGTCCGCGCCCCCCTGGGCCGAGCTCATAAAGCCTCCCGCTCCGGCCGCGGCCCAGCCATTGATCTTTGCCCGCCGTGTTCCGACTTGTACCCCGATGGTCGAGCAACGTAACGCATGACGCCCGTCCGACGCTGGTTGCCTACGCTCCACCCTTCGGCCACCGGACAGTACGGGACGTCGGAGGCGACGTACATCACAGCCGCGACGCAGCGCGCGTCACGACGCGGGTGGCCCCGCGGAACGCACGGCATCGTCGGGGGCGGCAGCCGGCCGGCCGGCAGGTCGCTGGCGGGCGGCCCGGACCAGCGCGGTGATCGGGCGCGGATCCGGCTCCTTCTCCGGATGCCACTGCACACCCAGCACGAACCGCCGGTCCGGGGCCTCGACCGCCTCGATCACCCCGTCCGCCGCCCAGCCGGTGACCACGAGCCGCCCGGGGTCGGCAACCGCCTGGTGGTGGTACGAGTTGACCCGGTCCACCCCGGCCAGCACCGTCGCGGCCAGACTGCCCGGCGCGAACCGCACCGGATGCGCGCCGTAGACCCCGGGCGCCGGCCGGTGCGCCTCGTGACCGATGACGTCCGGTAGGTGCTGGTGCAGGGTGCCGCCGTGGGCCACGGCGAGCAGTTGCATCCCCCGGCACACCCCCAACACCGGCAGATCGGCGCGGAGCGCGGCCGCCAGCAGGGTCAGTTCGCCGGCGTCCCGGTCCGGCCGGTCCTCGGTGCGCGGGTCGGGTGGCTGGCCGTACCGGCCCGCGCCGACGTCGGCACCACCGGCCAGCAGTAACCCGTCCAGGACCGCCAGCACGTCGCCGTCCTCGTCGTCGGGCGGTAGCACCACCGCCCGACCGCCGGCGGCGCGCACCGCCCGTACGTACGCCTCGGGCACCAGCACGGCCGGCACGCCCCGCCAGGCCGCCCAGTCGGCCGGCTCGACGTACGCGCTGATCCCGATCAGCGGCCGACGCTCAGTGGTGGCCATCTCACAGGGGTGTGACGTACGCGCCGGTGATGCCGCCGTCGACCACGAACTGCGCGGCGGTCATGAAGGAGGCGTCGTCACTGGCCAGGAACGCCACCGCGGCGGCGATCTCCTCCGGTTGCCCGAACCGGCCCATCGGCACGTGCACGAGTCGGCGGGCGGCCCGCTCCGGGTCGGCGGCGAAGAGTTCCAGCAGCAGCGGGGTGGCCACCGGGCCGGGGCAGAGCGCGTTGACCCGGATGCCCTCACGGGCGAACTGCACGCCCAACTCCCTGGTCATCGCCAGCACCCCGCCCTTGCTGGCGGTGTACGCGATCTGCGACGTCGCCGCGCCCATCAACGCCACGAAGGAGGCGGTGTTGATGATCGACCCCTTGCCCTGGCGGCGCATGTGCGGGATCGCGTACTTGCAGCAGAGGAACACGCTCGTGGTGTTGACCCGCAGCACCCGCTCCCAGGCGTCCAGGCTGGTGTCCAGGATGGAGTCGTCGTCCGGCGGCGAGATGCCGGCGTTGTTGAAGGCGATGTCGACCCGGCCGTGCCGGTCGGCCACCCCGTCGAACAGGTCGCGGACCGCCGACTCGTCGGCGACGTCGGTGGCCACGAACTCGCCGCCGCACTCCGCGGCGGCCCGCTCGCCGGCCGCCGCGTCGATGTCCACGCAGACCACCCGGGCACCCTCGGCGGCGAACCGCCGGACGGTGGCCAACCCGATCCCGCTGCCCGCCCCGGTCACCACGGCCACCCGGTCCTGCAACCGACCCTGCACTGGCGTCACCCCTCTGTCGCGAGAAACACGTTCTTGACGTCGGTGAAGGCGTGCAGCGCGTCCGGACCCAGCTCGCGGCCCAGCCCGGAGCGCTTCATTCCACCGAACGGGGTCCAGTAGCGCACCGAGGAGTGCGAGTTGACGCTGAGGTTGCCCGACTCGACGGCGCGGGCCATCCGGAGCGCACGACCCACGTCCCGGGTCCAGATCGAGCCGGAGAGGCCGTACTCGGTGTCGTTGGCGAGCCGGATCGCGTCGGCCTCGTCGTCGAACGGCAGCACCGAGACCACCGGGCCGAAGATCTCCTCCCGCCAGTGCCGGTCGGCCGGTGAGTCGGCCAGCAGCACGGTCGGGGCGTGCCAGAAGCCGGGGCCGTCGGGGCAGGAGCCGGTGAAGCCGACCTTCGCCCCGGCCAGGTAGCCGGCGACCCGGTCCCGCTGCGCCGCCGAGATCAGTGGGCCCATCTCGGCAGTGTCCAGGGCCGGATCCTCCACCCGCACCGCGCGTACCGCTGGCTCGAGCAGCGCCAGGAAACGGTCGTACGCGGGCCTCTGGATGAGGATCCGCGACCGCGCGCAGCAGTCCTGGCCCGCGTTGTCGAAGACCGCGGACGGCGCGGTCGCGGCGGCGCGCTCCAGGTCGGCGTCGGCGAACACGATGTTGGCGCTCTTGCCGCCCAGCTCCAGGGTGAGCCGCTTCACCTGGCTGGCACAGCCGGCCATGATCCGGGTGCCGACCTCGGTGGAGCCGGTGAAGCAGATCTTGCGGACCGCCGGGTGGCTGACGAATCGCTCCCCCACCACCGCGCCCGCACCGGGCAGGACGGTGAACACGTCATCGGGCAGGCCGGCCTCGCGGGCCAGCTCGGCCAGCCGCAGCGCGGTGAGCGGGGTCAGCTCGGCGGGCTTGAGCAGCACGGTGTTGCCGGCCGCGAGGGCCGGGGCGAACCCCCAGGCCGCGATCGGCATCGGGAAGTTCCACGGCACGATCACCCCGACCACGCCGAGCGGCTCGTGGAAGGTCACGTCCCACCCGCCGGCGACGGGGATCTGCCGCCCGGTCAACCGCTCCGGCGCGCCCGCGTAGTAGTCGAGGACGTCCCGGACGTTGCCGGCCTCCCAGCGGGCGTTTCCGATGGTGTGCCCCGAGTTGCGGACCTCCAGCGCGGCCAGTTCGTCCAGGTGCGCGTCCACCGCCGCGGCGAACCGCCGCAGCAGGCGCGCCCGATCCCCCGGCGCCACGGCCCGCCACGTCTCGAACGCCGCAGCGGCTCGCGCGATCGCCGCGTCCACCTCCGCGACCGAAGCCCCGGTGACCTCCCGGAACCCCAGCCCGGTAGCCGGATCCACCACCTGCGTCACGCCGGCACCTCCGTTCCCGCGTCGTCAGAGGCGTTCGAAGCCACGGGTCAGCTCCCAGTCCGTCACCGCCGCGTCGAAGGCCGCCAGCTCCACCCTGGCGTGGTTGGCGTAGTGGGCGACCACCTCGGCGCCGAACGCGTCCCGGGCCACCGTGGACGACTCCCAGAGGGCCAGGGCGTCGCGCAGGGTGCCGGGCACCCGCTCGGCCTCCGGGTCGTCGTACGCGTTGCCGGTGCACTCCCGGCCCAGCTCCAGCTCGCGGTCGATGCCGTGCAGCGCGCCGGCGACCAGCCCGGCGATCGCCAGGTACGGGTTGACGTCGGCGCCGGGCACCCGGTTCTCCACCCGCATGCCCTGCCCGTGCCCGACCACCCGGAGCGCGCAGGTGCGGTTGTCGACTCCCCAGCGCAGAGCGGTCGGGGCGAACGACCCCGGCTGGTAGCGCTTGTAGGAGTTGATGTTCGGTGCGAAGAACAGGCTGAACTCGCGCATGGTGGCCAGCAGACCGGCGAGCACCCGCTGCCCGGTCTCCGACAGGTGCGCAGGGCCGTCGCCGAGCATCGCCGAGGAGCCGGTGGTGTCCCGCAGAGAGAAGTGGATGTGGCAGGAGTTGCCCTCCCGCGCGTTGGGCTTGGCCATGAAGGTGAGCGCCATGCCCTCCTGGGCGGCGATCTCCTTCGCCCCGTTCTTGTAGATCACGTGGTGGTCGGCGCAGGCCACCGCCTCGTCGTAGCGGAACGCGATCTCGTGCTGGCCGAGGTTGCACTCGCCCTTGGCGCTCTCCGGGGTCAGCCCCGCGCCGGCCATCTCGGTGCGGATGCGGCGCAGCAGCGGCTCCACCCGGGCGGTGCCCAGCAGGGAGTAGTCCACGTTGTACTGGTTAGCGGGGGTCAGGTCGCGGTAGCCGCGCCGCCAGGCGTCCTCGTACGAGTCACGGAACAGCACGAACTCCAGCTCGGTGCCGGCGTACGCGGTCAGCCCGTGCTCGGCGAGCCGGTCCAGTTGCCGGCGCAGGATCTGCCGGGGTGAGGCGACCACGTCGCCGGAGCCGTCCAGCCAGGCCAGGTCGGCCAGCAGCAGCGCGGAGCCGGGCTGCCAGGGCACCCGACGCAGGGTGTCGAAGTCGGGCACCATCGCGAGGTCACCGTAGCCGCGTTCCCAGCTCGACATCGCATATCCGTCGACGGTGTTCATGTCGACGTCCACGGCGAGCAGGTAGTTGCACCCCTCGCTGCCGTTGGTCACCACCTGGTCGAGGAAGAACGGCGCGTGGAACCGTTTGCCCTGCAGGCGGCCCTGCATGTCGACCAGGGCCAGCACCACCGTGTCGATCTCACCCTCGGCGACGGCGACCCGCAGTTGTTCCAGCGTGAGCGGAGCTTTCCTCATCGACCGGCCTCCCTGACCAAGGTCTACTGGCAAACCCGATCACCGTCAATGCCCGGCGGGGATGTCGCGGTAAACGCGTTCGGCCGGGGCGGTCAGATCCGTCTCCGTGCCCAGCCGAGGAAGCGGTCGTGCAGGTCCGGCACGTGGTCCGGGTTGAGCTGGGCGAGCTGCGCCGTGGCCTCGGCCAGCAGTCCGCCGAGATAGAGGAGCAGGGCCGTGCGCTGGCCTCGGTACTCGACGAGCAGCGACAGCCGGGCCGGCTGGCAGGGCCACTCGGCGGCGCAGTTGCGGCACCGCCAGAGCGGGCGCATCGGCACGTGCGGGATCACCCGCCGACCCATCATCTGGTACGACACCAGCGGGCATGGCGACCCATCTCGGCCTCCTCGTGGTTGGAGGGGGCCACCCCGCTCCGGGGGAAGCGGGGGGCCCCGACAGGAACCCGATCCCGCTACTGTCAGCAAGGAACAGGTCCGTCTGAGTGACAGTCTGGTGAGGACAAAGCGCCCTCCGATACGTGCTCGACCCATCCGGGCCACCCGGTGGGCCGGCTGAGCACCCGCGGACAGCTCGCCGTTCCGATTGAGCGGAGATTGGGGATCCCATGGGGACAGCAACGGACTTCGTACTCGCCGAGGTGCGCCTGTTCCGGGCGTCGGTCGACCTGAGCCAGGACGAGTTCGGCCGGCAGATCGGCTACTCCGGGTCGCACGTCAGCTCCGTCGAGACCGGCTCCCGGCCGCCCACCCGGGAGTACATGAGGGCGATCGACGGGCACTTCCCGACCGGCGGCCGGTTCGAGCGGATGCTCAGCGAGCTGGCCCCGCTGGACGTCGACCCGACCTGGCTGCGGGAGTGGATCGAGTTCGAGCGCGAGGCCAGCACGCTGCGTTGGTTCGAGATCTCGTACGTCCCCGGCCTACTCCAGACCGAGCGGTACGCCCGTGCCACGCTGGCCGGCGGCCGGTTCACCGCCGACGAGGCCGACCGCATCGTGACGAGCCGCCTGGAGCGCCAGACCATCCTGACCAGGGACACACCCCCACAGCTCATCGCCGTGCTGGACGAGGCGATCCTGCGCCGCCCGGTGCTCGACGAACCGGGCCTCATGCTCCAACAGTGCGAACACCTCGCCGACCTGGCGACGCAGGAGCACGTCCAGGTGCACGTGGTGCCGCTCGACGCGGGCATGTATCTGGGTCTGGCCGGCCAGTTCATCATCGCCGAACTGCCCGACGGCACCCGGATCGCACACGCGGACAACCAGCTCACCGCGCAGATCGTCGATGCGCCCGCGGGCATTGCTAGGCTGGCAAAGACGTGGGAGATCGTGCGGAACGAGGCACTCCCCCGCCGGCAGTCGATCAAGCTGATCAAAGAGGTGGCGAAGTCATGGACGTGATGGCACCGCAGTGGCGCACGTCGACCAGGTCCGGCGGCAATGGCGGGTCCTGCGTCGAGGTCGCCGACAACCTGCCGGGTGTCGTGCTGGTCCGCGACTCAAAGGACCGGCAGGGTGGCACCCTGCACCTCACCCCCGGCTCGTGGCAGTCCTTCGTGGACCTGGCGAAGCAGACGACCTGACCGCACACCAGGCGATGGCGTCGGTCAGACCCGCGCCTGGGCCGCCCCAGCCCTGGGCACCTGCCCATGGCATGCGGACGGCCATCCGAACCGGTCGGCGAGCCTCGTCAGCTTCCTAGACGGCCGCATCGAACGGGAATCCCGCGGCCAGAAAGTCGAGCGCCTGCCCGACACGATCCAGGGACAGCTGCTCGGTGCCCATCACGCCGATGATCGAACCGACCACGGCGCCGGCGAACGCGCGGGACTCCAGGTCGCCGGCTGGCCGGCCCGTCCGCTCGGCCACCGCCCCGGCGAGCAGGTCGATCGTCCGCTGCACTTCGTCGAGCTGCGTGGCGCGCAGTTCCGGCACCGAGCGGATCAGCTTCTGCCGGGCCATCTCCCGATCGAGTTGTTCCTCGCTCATCGTGCCGAAGACGTGCTCCATCGAGTGCCGCAGCGCCGTCAGCAGCGGCACGTCGGCCGGCTGCTCCTGGAACGCCCGGATCATGATCGGGTCGTAGTCGTCGACCAGGACGAGCTGTTCCTTCGACGGGAAGTACCGGAAGAACGTGCTCGGCGAGATGTCGGACGCCTCCGCGATCTGTTCGACGGTCGTCTCGCCGTACCCCTTTTCGGCGAACAGCCGCATGGCCTGCTCGCGGATGGTGGCCCGGGTCCGGAGCTTCTTGCGCTCACGGAGCCCGAGCCCCACGCCTGGTTCAGTCGGCATGCAGTGATTCTGTCACCGGGGCCGGGCCGGGCACCGGCAGCCGCTCGGCCCCGGCGACCTCGACGGGCGCCTCGGGCCGGCGGGGCAGCAGCCAGAACGCGATCGCGGCGGCCAGCGCGCACAGCACCACGCAGACCCAGAGCGTCTGGTTCATCCCACTGACGAAGGCCGTGCGTACGGTGTTCAGCAGCGTCAGGTTTCCCTGTTGGGCGGCCACCGCGACACCGGCCGCGGCGCTGTCGGAGACCGGCTTCACCGCCGCGCTGCCGAGCCCGGTCTGGTAGCCGCCGCTGAGCACCGTGCCCAGCACGGCGACACCGATCGTGCCGCCGGCCTGGCGCAGCGCCTGGATCACCGCCGAGCCGGATCCGGCACGTTCGATCGACAGCGCGTCCATGGCCGCGCCCATGGTGGCCGGCATCGCGAGCCCCATTCCGCCACCGAGCAGCGCGATCCAGGCGGCCGTCCACCCGTACCCGGTGTCGACCGCCGTTCTCGCACCGAGCCCCAACGCGACCGTGAGCAGCACGAACCCGGTGCCGATCAGCGGGCCGGAGCCGACGGTGCGGGCGAGGCGGCCGCCGACCCGCGTGCCGACCACCAGACCGCCGATCATCGGAAGCAGCCGCACGCCGGTGCCCAGCGGGCTGACGCCGCCGACCGCCTGGAGGAACTGCGGCACGAGGAAAAGCAGGCCGAACATCGCGAAGTTGATCACCGTGGCCAGCCCCGAGCCGAGGGTGAACCCACGGCTGCGGAACAGGGCCAGATCGATCAACGGGTACGCCGCCCGTCGTTGCCGGGCGACGAACAGCACCAGCAACGCGACCCCGGCGGCGACCAGCGCCCAGTCGCCGAGATCGGACCACCCGTCCTGCCCGATTCGGATGAAGCCGTAGGTGAGCCCGAGCAGCCCGGCGGAGGAGAGCAGGATGCCCGGCAGGTCGGCCGGGCGGGAGTCGTTGCCCCGCGACTCGGGCACGAACAGTGCGACCGCGAGCATGCCGACCAGCACCAGCGGCACGTTGATCAGAAAGATCGAACCCCACCAGAAGTGCTCCAGGAACCAGCCGCCGAGGATCGGGCCGAGGGGCAGGCCGATCGCGGTCGAGGTGACCCAGATGGTCAGGGCCCGCCCACGCTCGCGGCTGTCCGGAAACAGCACGGGGAGCACGGCCATGGACAGCGGCATCATGACCGCGGCGCCGAGGCCGAGCGCGGCACGGGCCGCGATCAGGGTTTCGGCACTGCCGGCGTACGCGCAGAGCACCGAAGCGGCGCCGAAGAGCAGCAGTGCGCCCAGCAGGAAGCGCTTGCGGCCGAAGCGGTCGCCGAGCGAGCCGGCCGGCAGCAGCACCGCCGCGAGGACCAGCGTGTACGCCGAGGCGAACCACTGGAGCTGCGCGTTCGACGCGTCGAGGTCGACCGCCAGGGTCGGCACCGCGACGGTCAGCACCGTGGTGTCGAGACCGATGGTGAGCATCGCGACGGCCAGCGCCGCGAGCGCCAACCACCGGCTGGAACGAGACGTCGGCACGCCGACCACCCCCACTTTGAGAAGTTACTTCCAAGTGATAGTAACTCCTAAATTCTAGCGACTGCCATATTTCATGCCCGGCGAGCGGCACGTTCGTGGCGGTCGACCGCCCGCCCGTGGGCGATCGTGAGCAAACGGTCGATCTCGGGCAGCATCTGGGGGCCGGGCATGACGATGCTGCCGAAGCCGTGCAGCGCGTAGCCCGGGTGCGGCACGACGGTGTCCAGCCGGGTGAAGTCGTACTCGTGCCGGTGCTCCTCGAAGTCCTTCGGCGCGAACCCGAAGAGATTCTGGAACTCGGCTCGGCCCAGGTCGAGGTTGAGCCGGAAGACGCGGGGGCGGTCGAGGTGGGAGGCATCGTCGAAGCCGGGTACGTCGTGCTCGACGATGGTGGCGAACGGCTGGCGACGGTCCGGGCCGACGTAGAAGAAGCGGTCGCCCCAGGCGGCTTCCGGTGCTCCGTTGTCCTCGCCCGCCACGAACTGCTCGGCATCGGGCAGCGCGAGGATCCTGTCGGCGAGCACGGTCGGGTCGATGCCGGTCGGGACGTGGAGCACCGCATCGGCGTGCGCGATGGTCGCCTGGTCGAGCGGGACGTAGCGGTAGTCGTGTGTCCGTTTCTCGGCCGGCCGCACGTCCCCGGCGCGCACGTATCGGGGAAGCTGGTCGCCGTGCTGGAGTGTGCCCTCGTACGTCGAAGGGGTTGGTTCTTCGATGCCGAGCGCGGGGCTTGCGCCGAGGCTGCCGACGACCACCGCGTAGCGGTCGCCGAGCAGTGCTGCGACGATCGCGCCGGCGCCGAACCAGGACAGTTCGACTCCGGCCATCGTCATCGTGCTCGGGTGCCGCTGCAGGTGTGCGTTGTGCGCGAAGACCAGCGTCGGCCCGCGGTGCGCCTCGGCCGAGCGGATCGCGAGCAGGTTCTCGGCCATCAGCGCGTCACGGACGGCGCCCAGGCGGACGAAGCGTTGCTCCTGCGGGATCGGCGCGGCGGCCTCGGCGTGGTAGCGCAGCAGTGCGATCGCGCTCGTCGCCCGCACGAAGGCACCCCGCCAGCCCTCGGGCCGCCGGGGTGCCTGCAGGTACAGCTCGGTCAGCAGGTCGTCGGCGATCACCCGCAGGCGCTGGGCGTCCATCGAGCGCCCGATCGACCTGCCCGGCTCCCAGATCGCGGTCGGGTCGCTCCACCGGGCCTCGTCCCCGATCAGCTCGTCGATCTCCGCCGATCGGTCCGAGTCGAGGAAGTCGCACACCTGGGCGAGGTGACGCCGGGGGCTGGGGGCGCTCTGCATCTCCAGCGGGGCGTCGAAGCCGTGGAACGTCAGGCGCTCGGCAGCCGCTTTCCCGCTGTTCCAGTCACGCATCCAGAGCAGCAGGTCCCGGTTGGCCGGGGCGGCCCCGAACTCGTGGCTGAACCCCTCGACGAGCGCGCGGTCGAGCGTCACGTCGCCGCCCTGCACGAACTCGTCGGCGATCAGCCCGGCCGCCCGGTCGCTCTCCAAGGCGATCGACCGGTAGCCGCTCTCGACCAGCGAGGCGAAGGCGTCGTTGCGGATCTGCGGGAAGGCGGACTCGCCGTGGGTCGGCTCACCGAGCGCGAGCAGGGCCGGGGGTACGGCAAGCAGGTCAAGGAGGGACGTCATTGCATTGACGGTATCGTTGAACCACCGTTTGAGACTTCCGAGCGATTGAGCGCGAGTGAGAGCGACAAAACCCTCAAACACCGGGGTACGCCGACCAGCCGACCTCGCCCGCCTGCACGGCATCTCCACGCAGGCCGTGCGCAACTACGAAGCCGACGGCGTCCTACCACCGGCCGAGCGCGGATCCAACGGCTACCGCCGGTTCACCGAGGTGCACGCCACGGCGTTGAGCGCCTATCTCGCGCTGATCCCCGGTCATGGCTACGCGACCAGCGGCGGAATCATGCGCGCGGTCAACCGGGGCGAGATCGACACGGCGTTGCGGGCGATCGACGACAGTCATGCCCTGCTCCAGCGCGACCGGGAGACCCTGGACGCGGTCGAGGCTGCGGTCGCGATCCTCACCGGGACGCGGCGTGACCCTCAGAGCCGCAACGCCGTGCCGATCGGCGCGCTGGCACACCGGCTCGGCGTACGGCCGGCGACTCTGCGCAAGTGGGAACGGGCCGGGATCGTGCAGCCGGTGCGCGACCCGGTGACCCGCTACCGCGCCTACTCGCCGGACGACGTGCGCGACGCCGAACTCGCTCACCTGCTGCGCCGCGCCGGGTACCGGCTCGACCACATCGCCGCCGTGCTGCACCGGGTACGCGACGCCGGCGGCGCCGAACCGCTGGCCGCGTCGCTGCAACGGTGGCGGGAGCGGCTCACCGAGCGCGGCAGGGCCATGCTCACCGGGGCCGCCCGGCTCGCCGACCACCTCGGCAGCGGCACGACACCCACCATCGGGCCGCCGCAGGGCACGACCGGGCACTCCGCTCTCAGCGCGAATCCTCCTCCACGGGACGCCGGGGACCGGTGAACCACGTGCGGGCCGAGGCGTACCACCAGACGGCGACCACCAGCAGCACCCCGCCGACGGCGAGCGGCGCGTAGTTCACCGCCGACCAGGTGAACCCGTCGTTGCCGGGCACGCCGGTGGGAACGATCGGCAGCACGAAGTAGACCGCGATCACCGCGATCTCGATCACCGCGATCCAGCCGAGCAGCTTGTACTTGCGGCCGAGCGTCCACGGCCCGGGCACGAACCGGTCGCCGAGACGCAGTCGCAGGGCGATCGGAATGAGGAAGGACAGGTAGAGCCCGAGCACCGCGACGGAGA
This sequence comes from Micromonospora sp. 067-2, assembly GCF_046549295.1. NCBI lineage: Bacteria > Bacillati > Actinomycetota > Actinomycetes > Micromonosporales > Micromonosporaceae > Micromonospora > Micromonospora sp. 067-2. The sequence continues at coordinate 104,590 of NZ_JAJPWB010000008.1, forward strand.
CCACCGCGTAGAAGGCGATCGGGATCCCGGCCGAGCTTTCGTAGAGCGCCGGCAGGGTCAGCACCAGACCGGCCAGGGTGGCGCCGATGATCGCGTTGGCCGGGGTGCCGTTGCGGTCGACCTTGGACCAGAGCCGCCATCCCGGCACCGCCCGGTCGCGGCTGAACGCGTACGTCATGCGGCTCATCGACGTCACGCAGCTCATGCCGCAGAAGAACTGTCCGATGGTGGAGATGATGATGACGATCTTGAAGAAGACCGGCGTCAACGCGGATTCGAAGATGGCGCCGGAGAACCCGCCCGCGGCGTTGACCGCCTCGACGTCGGTGGCCGCGAAGAGGAACGCCAGCAGCAGGATCCAGCCGCCGACCGCCGAATAGAAGATCGACTGCCAGAGCCCCCGAGCCGCGGCCTGCGAGGCCCCCCGGGTCTCCTCGGAGACGTGCGCGCAGGCGTCGAAGCCGGTGATCGTGTACTGCGTGAGCAGGAAGCCCAGCGGCAGCACGTAGAACCAGAAGGTCAGCCCGCCGGTATCGCCGTCACCGAAGCCGGAGTTGTTGAACCGCTCGGTGAACACGAACTGGAAGCTCTGGTGGTTGTCCGGGACGAAGACCAGGATGGCCACCACGACGGCCGCGCCCGCCACGTGCCACCAGACCGAGACGTTCTGGAGTACGTCGATGATCCGGTGCCCGAAGATGTTGATCAGGCCGTGCAGCGCCAGGATGATCACGAAGAGGAGGAACGCCTGACGCAGCGTGCCGGCCCAGCCGTCGAAGAGCGCCGACAGGGTGAGGTTGAGAAACGTCGCGCAGCCGTAGTCGACCGAGGCGGTGACCGCGACCAGCCCGATCAGGTTCAGCCAGCCGGTGAACCAGCCGTGCACCGGGCGGCCCATGGTCGCCGCCCACCAGTAGATCCCGCCGGCGGTCGGGTACGCCGACACCAGCTCGGCCATGCAGAAGCCGATGATCAGGATGAAGAGCGAGATCAGCGGCCAGCCCCAGGAGATGGCGACCGGCCCGCCGTTGTTCCATGCCTGGCCGAAGGTGGTGAAGCAGCCGGCCAGGATCGAGATGATCGAGAACGAGATGGCGAAGTTGGAGAAGCCACTCCACTTGCGGCGCAGCTCCTGTTTGTAGCCGAGTTCGGCGAGCCGTCGGGCGTCGTCGTCCATCGGGTGCTCGGCGGTTGGCACGGGTGTCGTTGCCACTGCACACCTCCCTGAGGTGGTTCCGCGTGCGAGTGGGCAAAGTGTCATCCCGCCGATCAAGGCGGTCAATACGTCAACGGTGGGAATCTCGCCGCCGCCGCGGCACATTGCCCGGCTGTCCGTTGCGGCGGGCCAGGTCGGGCCCGAGGCGAGTCATCAGCATCAGAGGACCGATCCATGGATGCTGCTCGGTCTGCGATGGTCATCGCACGAGCGTCAGGTCAGGAGGAGGCCGGCGACCCAGAGCGCACCGACGGTCAGGCCGGCGCCGAACTCGACCAGCATGGACAGGCCGGCGGCCTTGACGGCCTGCTTGGTGGACGGCCAGGCCAGTCGGGAGTCACCCAGCCGCAGCCGCTCGGCGACAAAGACCCCGAGGACGAAGCCGAGCACCAGCCCGACCACCGGGATCACGAAGAAGCCGACCAGCCCGAGCAGACCGCCGGCGAGCAGCGAGGACGTCGGCACGCCCGTGCGTTTCAGGTTCCGCCCCGGCCAGGCGTACTTGACGACGGTGCCGCCGGCGGCGACCAGCGTCGCGGCCGCGAGCACCGCCCACCGGGCGACACCGGGCCCGCCAAACAGGGCCCAGACCAGCACCCCGGCCCAGCACAGCGGGAGTGCCGGCAGGCCCGGCACCACGACGCCGGCCAATCCGAGGAGGATCGCCAGCCCGGCGAGGACGGTGACCGCCGCCTGGGTGTCCGTCACGCTCATCACGCCACCTCCGTGCCGCGCCGGCCGACGCCATCCGGCGGACCGGCCGGCGTCAGCGTCGATCCAGGATCGACGGCGGCGCGCAGCCGGTCGGTGATGCGCTCGGCCGGTGCCGGCGCACCGAAGAACCGCCCCTGCCCGGTGTCGCAGCGCAGCGCCCGCAGCCGCTCCGCCTGTATCGCGGTCTCCACCGCCTCGGCGGTGACCCACAGCTCCAGCGCGTGCGCCAGGCGGACCAGCGCGTCCACGATCCGCTCGTCGCGGTGGTCAGCCGCGAGGTCCGATCCGTCCGCGCCGATGCCCTCGACGAACGGCCCGGCCAGCTTCAGACAGTGGATCGGCAGCCGCCGCAGGTACGCCAGGTTGGAGTAGCCGGTCCCGAAATCGTCCACCGCCAGCCGTACGCCCAGCGCGGCCAGCCGGTGCAGGCTGCGCAGAGGCTCGTCGGCACTGCCCATCACGGCGCTCTCGGTCAACTCCAGCTGGAGCAGATCCGCTGGCAGTCCGCTGGTGCGCAGCGCGTCGGCCACGGTCTCCACGATCGCCGGGTCATCGGCCTGCCGGCCGGCCAGGTTGACGCTGACCACCAGCCGGGCATCCGGGAACTGCCGCCGCCACCGCTCGGCGTCGCGGCAGGCCCGCCGCAGCACCCACTCGCCGAGCCGGACGATCAGGCCGGTCTCCTCGGCCAGGCCGATGAAGCGGTCCGGCCCGATCAGGCCCAGCTCCGGGTGCTCCCACCGCACCAGCGCCTCGACCGCGAGCATGTTGCCCTCCAACAGCGACACGATCGGCTGGTAGTGCAGCACGAACTCGCCCCGGTCCAGTGCCGCCGGCAGCTCGGCGACCAGCGCGGACCGGGCGATGTCCCGGGCGCTGCGCTCCGGGTCGTAGACGGCCCACCGGCCCCGGCCGGCCGCCTTGGCCCAGTAGAGAGTGGTGTCCGCGGCCTTCATCAACGCCGACGCGGTTGTCTCCCCCGCCGGAAACTCCACGATGCCGACGCTGGCCGACACGGCCAGTTGCTGGTCGCCGACGTGCACCGGAGCGGCGACGGCGGCCAGCGCGGCCTCCGCCACGGACACCGCACCGTCGATGTCGTCCCCACCGTCGACCAGGATGACGAACTCGTCGCCGCCCATCCGGGCGACCAGGTGCCCGTGGTCGGCCACGCACTCGGCGAGCCGACGGCCGATCACCACCAACAGCCGGTCACCGAGATCGTGCCCCAGACTGTCGTTGATCGCCTTGAAGCCGTCCAGGTCGAGGAAGCACACACCGACCCGCCGACCCGGTCCGGCGGTGTCGAGGACCCGGCCCAGCGTCTCGAAGAACAGCGTCCGGTTGGGCAACCCGGTCAGCGGATCGTGCAGCGCCTGGAAGCGCAACCGCTGCTGGAGTTCGTACCGCTCGGTGATGTCCTCGATCATCGCGACGGTGAACCGGGGCCGGCCGTCGTCGTGCCGGATCAGCGAGACGGCCAGATCCGTCCAGACCACCGTGCCGTCCTTGCGGTGGTAGCGCTTCTCCACCCGGACCAGATCCTGCTTGCCCTCGACCAGTTCCTGGTACAACTCCCACATCCCGGCGGCGTCGTCGGCGTGGAACATCCCCGCGACGTTGGTCTTCCGCAGCTCCTCGATCGAGTAGCCGAGCATGTCGGCGAACGCCTGGTTGACGTCGATGATCCGGCCGTCCACCCCGGCGATGCCGATTCCGATCGCCGCCCCGGTGAAGACCGCACGGAACCGCGCCTCGCTGTCGCGCAGCGCCTGCTCCACCTCGTCGCGCGCCTGCCATGCCGAGCGGGCGATCCGCTCCTGCTGGGTGAAGGTGCGGTCGCGCAGCGCGCGGGCGAACCCGGCGGCCAGCCCGCCCTGCACGGCAGCGATCCGGTCGGTCAGGTCCGCTGGCCGAGCCTCGGCGGCCAGGACACGGCGGGGGAAATCCACCGCGAGGGCGCGCAGCAACCACTCCAGTGCCCGAGGCTCGGTCAGGTGTGCCTCCACCAGGGCCCGCCCGACCTCCTCGGCGGGACGGGTCGAGAACCGCTCGGCCAGCACCGCCTCGGCCAGCCGCACCGTGTGCGCCAGCAGCAACCGCTCGGTCTCCGCCGCGCTGTGCGGCACGAAACCGAGGCGGCGTACCGCGCGGGCCCAGTCGGCGGCGTAGCCACGGGCATCGGCACGGCCGACGTCGACCCCCGCGGGATCCGGGAGGACGGCCACCGGAGATCAGCCGGCGGGCTGGTCGTACCGGGCGACTGCCCCGAACGCGCCGAACCGCTCGGGGTGCTCGTCGGTGTCCGACGGCGAGTCGGGACGCCAGAGCGGCATGTGCACCACTCCCGGTTCGAGGATCGTCCAGTCGCCGAAGAAGCCACTGACCTGCGCGCGTGAGCGGAGCGTGATCTCGGTGTCCGTCCGCGCGGACAGCCGCTGGGCGTCCAGCATCTCCTGCGGCTGGTCCTCGAAGGTGGAGTGCGAGATGACCAGGAAGCTGCCCGGCGCGGCGGCGGCCCGCAGGGTGGCCAGGATGTCCTCGGGCCGGTCGGCGTTCGGGACGAAGTGCACCACCCCGGCCAGCAGGATGCCCATCGGCCGGCCGAAGTCGATCAGCCCGAGCTGCCGGGTCTCGGCGAGGATCCGCTCCGGCTCACGCAGGTCGGCGTGGATCACCCCGGTCAGCTCGTTGCCGGCGAGCAGCTCCCGGCTGTGCGCGACAGCCACCGGGTCGATGTCGACGTAGACCACGCGGGCCTTCGGGTTCGTCCCCTGAGCCACCTCGTGCACGTTGCCGACGGTGGGAATTCCCGAGCCGATGTCGAGGAACTGGTCGATGCCGGCATCGAGCAGCACCCGGACGGCCCGGCGCAGGAACTCCCGGCCGGAGCGCATGGTGGCGGCGAGATTCGGGGTCATGCCGGCGATCTGCTCGGCCAACTGCCGATCGATCTCGAAGTTGTGCGCCCCGCCCAGAAAATAGTCGTACACCCGGGCCGCACTCGGCCTGGTCAGATCGATCTCGGTCGGCAGTCCGTCCGGCATCAGCGTGCTCCCCAGTTGTGTGGTGTGGACCACTCTAGGCCGCTGACGCCCCCGTCCGGGAGATCCCCTCACGCTCTTTGCACGCTCAGTCGGCCGACTCCAGCAGCAGCGAGATGCCCTGCCCGACACCGATGCACATGGTGGCCAGTGCACGTCGGCCACCGCGCCGCCGCAACTCCAGGGCGGCGGTCATCGCCAACCGGGCGCCACTGGCACCCAGCGGGTGCCCCAGCGCGATGGCGCCACCGTTCGGGTTGACGTGCTCGGCGTCCACGGGCAGCCCCAGCTCCCGCAGCACCGCCACCGACTGCGCGGCGAACGCCTCGTTCAGCTCGATCACGTCCACCGCGCCCAACTCGACGCCGACCCGGTCGAGCAGCCTGCGGGTGGCCGGCACCGGGCCGATCCCCATGATCCGGGGCGGCACGCCCGCCGCCGCCGCGCCGCTAATCCGCGCCAGCGGGGTGAGGCCGTAGCGGGCCACCGCGGCGGCGCTGGCCACCAGCAGCGCGACCGCGCCGTCGTTGACGCCCGAGGAGTTGCCGGCGGTCACCGTGCCGCCCGCCCGGAACGGCGTGGGCAGCGCGGCCAGCTTCTCCAGCGAGGTCTCCCGGGGGTGCTCGTCGAGGGTGACCAGCCGGGTCTCCCGCCGGCCCGCCGGCACCGGGACCGGCACGATCTCCTCGGCGAACCGTCCGTCGGCCTGCGCCTTGGCCGCGCGCTGCTGCGAGCGGTACGCGAAGGCGTCCTGCTCGGCCCGGCTGACGTCGTACTCGGCGGCCACGTTCTCCGCCGTCTCCGGCATCGAGTCGATCCCCCAACCGTCCCGCATCAGCGGGTTGACCAGCCGCCAGCCCAGCGTGGTGTCGTACACCTCGGCCGAACGGGAGTACGCGGAGGTCGCCTTCGGCAGCACGAACGGCGCCCGACTCATGCTCTCCACCCCGCCCGCGACGACCAGGTCCGCCTCCCCGGCCACGATGGACCGGGCGGCGGTGGCCAGGGCGTCCAGCCCGGAGCCGCAGAGCCGGTTGACGGTGCTGCCCGGCACCTCTTCGGGCAGGCCGGCCAGCAGCGCCGCCATCCGGGCCACGTTGCGGTTGTCCTCGCCGGCCTGGTTGGCGCACCCGAGCACGACGTCGTCGACCCGGGCCCAGTCCACCGACGGATGACGGGCAACCAGTTCGCGGATCACGTGCGCGGCCAGGTCGTCGGGGCGTACGCCGGCCAACGCGCCGGCGTACCGGCCGATCGGGGTGCGGACACCGGCCACCAGGTATGCCACGGTCATCGCGAGTCCTTCGGGGGTGGGAAGGGCGGGGGTGGGGGCGCCCGCCGGGTCACGGCGACTCCCCGGCCGCCAGGATATCCACGGGCGCAGCGGATAGGTTGACGGCATGGCCCGGGCCCAGTTCAGCGCAGAGACCAGCGGCGGTGGCGCTTTCGTCCGCCAGCCCAACCGGTTCACCGGCCGGGTCACCCCGGATTCGACCTCTCCGCCCGGCGGCGGCCCCGACGACCAGGGCCGCTGGCCGCTGGAGGCGGGCCGCTACCGGCTGATCTGGTGTCGCGCCTGCCCGTGGGCGCACCGGGCCCGCATCGTGCGGGGTCTGCTCGGGCTGGACGACGCGATCTCGCTGGGCACCGTCGACCCGATCCGCGACGAGCGGGGCTGGGCGTTCGCCCTCGACCCGGACGGGTTCGACCCGGTCCTCGGCGTCAGCTTCCTCTCCGAGACGTACCTGGCCACCGACCCGGACTACACCGGCCGGGTGACCGTGCCGGCACTGGTCGACTCGCTGACCGGCCGGGTGGTCACCAACGACTATCCGCAGCTCACCCTCGACCTCTCCACGCAGTGGCGGCGGCTGCACGCCCCGGGCGCACCGGATCTGTACCCGGTCGGGCAGCGCCCCGAGATGGACGCGCTGATGGCCGACATCCACGCCGACGTCAACAACGGTGTCTACCGGTGCGGCTTCGCCACCTCGCAGGAGGCGTACGACGAGGCGTTCCGGGGGCTCTTCGCCCGGCTGGACACGCTCTCCGAGCGGCTGACCGACCAGCGCTACCTGATGGGCGACGCGATCACCGAGGCCGACGTCCGGCTGTTCACCACGCTGGTCCGCTTCGACGCCGCGTACCACGGGCACTTCACGTGCAACCGGCAGAAACTGACCGAGATGCCGGTGCTCTGGGCGTACGCCCGGGACCTGTTCCAGACCCCCGGGTTCGGCGAGACCGTGGACTTCGACCACATCAAGCGGCACTACTACGGCACCCACCGGCAGATAAACCCCACCGGCATCGTGCCGCTCGGCCCCGACGAGTCCGGCTGGGCGACGCCGCACGCGCGTGGCTGAGCCCGGTCGACCCGGCAGCACGACGGCACCCGCCGTCCGCGCGGACGTCGCGCGCCGGGCCGCCGCGTCGGCCGCGGTCGGCAGCACCCTGGCCGGCGCGGTCGCGGTGACCGTCGCGGTGGTCGCCGGTCCCGGTCCGGGCCTCACGGGGTACGTCAGCGAGGCCGGCATCGCCGGCAGTGCGCACGCCACCACGTACCGGATCGGGATCCTCGCGCTGGCCGGCGGGCTGCTGTTGCTCGCCGCGGCGCTGCCCCCCGGCGTGCGGGCGGCGCCGGCACTGCTCGCCGTCGGTGCCGTGTTCTCCTCCGTGTCCGGAGCGGTGACCTGCTCCGCCGGCTGCCCGCTGCCGCCGTTCGAGCGATCCACGGTGGCGGACCTGGTGCACGGCGGGGCGAGCATCGTGGCGACCGCGGCGGTGGTGCTCGCGATGGTCGCGCTCGCCGTGTCCGGCGCGGCCGGCCCGGCGGTGCGCCGGTTGGCCGGAGGGGTCGCCGGGCTGGCGTTGCCGCTCTGCGCCGCGGTGGGGCTGGCTCTGCTCCTCGTCGGTCGCGGCGAGCTGGTGGGCGTGCTGGAACGGCTGATCCTCGCGCTCGCGGTGCTGTGGGGCCTGGTCACCGCCACCGTGCTGGCACTGGACCGTCGCTGAGCGGGCGTGCACGCCTACTGTAAGGAGCCTCACGATCAACGGTCCTTCCGCGTCGGGAAAGGGCGCGCGTATCGTTGGCCGGCGATGACCAATGTCTGGGACCTCACCGTCCGCCTGTATGTCGATCTCCGACTGCAGGCCAGCGGCGTCTGTCCGGCGTAGCCGCGCTTCCACGCCTCCCGACCAGACCAGACAATTGGACAGACTGCTCATGCCCTTCGGCCTGCGTAAAATTCCCTTCTCCGTGCAGATCCTGCTCGGCCTGGTGCTCGGTGTGGCGCTCGGCTTCGTGGCCCGCGCCAACGACGTGAGCTGGCTGACCACCACCCTGCACACCGTCGGCGGCCTCTTCGTCCAGCTGCTCAAACTGGCTGTGCCGCCACTGGTGTTCACCGCCATCGTGGTCAGCGTGGTCAGCCTGCGCGGCGTGGCCAACGCCGCCCGGCTCGCCCTGAAGACCCTGCTGTGGTTCGGCATCACCGCGCTGATCTCGGTCGGCATCGGCATCGGCCTCGGCCTGCTCACCAACCCGGGCAAGGGCGTGACCCTCGACCTGGGCGGCGCGGCAGCGCCGAAGACCACCGGTTCCTGGACCGACTTCCTCACCGGCATCGTGCCCACCAACCCGGTCGGCGCGTTCGTCGAGGGCAACGTGCTCCAGATCGTCTTCCTCGCCCTCGTGGTCGGTGCCGCGGCGCTGCTGGTCGGTGACGCCGCCGAGCCGTTCGTGGCACTGAACCGCTCGTTGCTGCAGATCGTCCAGAAGGCGCTCTGGTGGGTGATCCGGCTCGCCCCGATCGGCACCCTCGGCCTGATCGGCAACGCCGTCGCCTCGTACGGCTGGGACCTGCTGGCCCCGCTCGCGAAGTTCACCACCGCCGTCTACGTCGGCTGCGCCATCGTGCTGTTCGTGGTCTACCCGCTGGTGCTGATCCTCGCCGGCCGGCTCAACCCGCTGCGCTTCTTCGCCGGCGCCTGGCCGGCGATCGAGCTGGCGTTCGTGTCCCGCTCGTCGGTGGGCACCATGCCGGTGACCCAGCGCTCCGTCGAGCGGCTCGGCGTGCCCCGCGAGTACGCCTCGTTCGCCGTGCCGTTCGGCGCCACCACGAAGATGGACGGCTGTGCCGCGATCTATCCGGCGCTCGCCGCGATCTTCGTGGCCCAGGTGTTCGGCGTGCACCTCGGCGTCACCGACTACCTGCTGATCGCCTTCGTCTCGGTGGTCGGTTCGGCGGCCACCGCCGGTCTGACCGGCGCGATCGTGATGCTCACCCTCACCCTGAGCACGCTGGGCCTGCCCCTGGCCGGCGCCGGCCTGCTGCTGGCCATCGACCCGATCCTGGACATGATCCGGACGGCCACCAACGTGGCCGGGCAGGCGCTGGTGCCGACCGTCGTCGCGGCCCGCGAGGGCACCCTCGACCGGGTCGCGTACGAGTCCGCCGGCCGGCGGGACCTGACCGACCCGGAGCCGCTCGCGGACACCCGGCCCGACCGGCGGGACGAGCTCAGCCCCGTTCCCGCCTGATCATTGTCACGAACCCGCGATGGGCCTCTCCCGCCGAGAGGCCCATCGCGTGTTTCTTCGAGAGGATGCCGAGATGAGTTCCCTGTTCACGCCGCTGAGCCTGCGTGCCGTCACCCTGCCGAACCGGATCGCCATGGCACCGATGTGCCAGTACTCCGCCGGCCCGGACGGTCTGCCCACCGACTGGCACCTCATCCATCTCGGCACCCGCGCGATCGGCGGGGTCGGGCTGGTGCTCACCGAGGCGACGGCCGTGCTGCCGGAGGGGCGGATCACCCCGCAGGACACCGGGCTGTGGTCGGCCGCGCACGTCGACGCGTGGCGTCCGGTGACCGCGTTCGTCGCCGGCCAGGGCGCCGTTCCCGCAGTGCAGCTGGCCCACGCCGGTTTCAAGGCGTCCACCTACCGACCGTGGGCCGGGGCCTCGGGCGGCGTACCGGACGCCGAGGGCGGCTGGGCGCCCGTCGGCCCCGGGGCGGATCCGTTCGTCGCCGGCTACCGGGTGCCGACCGCCCTCGACACGGCCGGAATCGCGGGTGTGGTCGATGCCTTCGCCACCGCCGCCGGGCGCGCGCTGGACGCCGGATTCGCCGCCGTGGAGATCCACGCCGCGCACGGCTACCTGCTGCACGAGTTCCTCTCGCCGCTGACCAACCACCGCACCGACTCCTACGGCGTCGACCGGGCCGGCCGGATGCGGCTCACCCTGGAAGTGGCCCGCGCGGTCCGCGCGACGGTCGGCGAGGACGTACCGGTGCTGACCCGCATCTCCGCCACCGACTGGGTCGAGGGCGGCTGGACCGCCGAGGACAGCGTCGTGCTCGCCGCGGAGCTGGCCGGCGCCGGTGTGGACCTGGTCGACGCCTCCAGCGGCGGCGCGCACCCGAACGCGCGTGTTCCGATGGGCCCCGGCTACCAGGTGCCGCTGGCTGCCCGGATCCGCCGCGAGGCCGGTGTGCCGACCGGTGCCGTAGGCCTGATCGTCGAGCCGGAGCACGCCGAACAGATCGTCGCCGGCGGCGAGGCCGACCTGGTGCTGCTCGGCCGGGAGCTGCTGCGCGACCCGTACTGGCCGCTGCGCGCCGCCGCCAAGCTGGGCGTCCCCTACACCGGCCCCGCCCAGTACGCCCGCGCCGCCTAACCCCACCCCACCCGCCCCCACCCCGTCGTCTAGGGCAGATCGTTGCTTGTTGATCTCCCGTAGCAGCGAAATGCCCTAGAACGACGCGCGGGGCGGGCGGGGCGGGCGGGGAGGGGGAGGAGGCGGGGGAGTGAGGGTTAGCCGGCCAGGTGGGACCAGTCGCTCTCCAGGTCGCGCCAGGTTCCCTGGGCCGCCACGGCCCCGCCGATCAACACCACCACATGGTCGGCGCGAACCAGCGCGGCACGCTTCGCGGTCGAGCCGACCACGGTCACCCCGTGCGCCCGCAGCGCCTGCCACAGCGCCAGCTCGGTGGTGACGTCCAGGGCCGACGACACGTCGTCGGCGACCAACAGCTCCGTACGCGGCGCCAGCGCCCGGGCCAGCGCCAGCCGTTGCAGCTGGCCGCCGGAGAGTCGGGTGCCCTTGTGCCCGATGAGCAGGCCGAGCCCACCGCCGGCCGCGGCCAGGTCGTGGTCGAGCTGGGCGGTGCTGACGGCCCCGGCCGCGTCCACCTCGTGGCCGAGCGCGATGTTGTCGGCCACCGTCCCGGAGAGCACCCGGGGCAACTGGCCCACGTAGCCGACCTGGTTGGGGCGGAGGAACAGCTCCGGCTCGGTGACCGGATCACCGTTCCAGGACAGCTCGCCGGTGTGGTGCACGATCCCGGCCAGCGCCCGCAGCAGCGACGACTTGCCCGAGCCGACCGGCCCGACGACCAGCACCAGTTGCCCGCGCTGCACGGTCAGGTCCACGTCCCGCACGGCGACCGTACCGTCGGAGTGCACCACCCCGAAGTCGCGCAGCTCCAGCCGGCGCAGCGGGTGCCGGGCCGGCGGCGTCGGCGCGGGCGCCGTCCCGGCCGCCAGGTCCACCGCCGACACCCCCGTCGAGTACGCGCTCATCCCGGTCATCGCCACCGTGCGTCGGGTCCAGACCCGCGCCGACGGCAGCTGGGAAATCAGTGACGCGGTGGTCCAGGCGAACCAGCGTGCCGAGCCCAGGGTGGAGACCGCCACCAGCACCGCCCCGGCGGAGAGATCGCCGCTCAGGTAGAGCGCCCACGCGCCGATCGGCAGCAGGCCACTGGCCAGCGACGGTGTGGAACGCGACCACACCTGCACCGAGATCTCCCGCCGCTGCCGGTCGCTGCGCAGGACGTCCAGGCCGGCCAGGTGGCGCAGGACCGCGGCGGTCGCCCCGGCGAGCTTCACCGTTCGCGCCGCGGACAGCGCCGAGACCAGCGCGGTGGCGAACGCGGCGCGCGCCGCCACCGTCGCCCGGGCCGCCCGTTCGAGCTTCGGCCCGAACAGCGTCGCGGCCAACCCGGAGACGACCATCGTGCCGAGGAAGAACAGCCCCGGTACGACGCTGCCGGTGACCGCCGTCATGGCGACCACCAGGACCAGCGCGACCACCTGGTCCAGCACGTTGTCGGCGAGCTGGACCACCCGCTCGGTGTCACCGCCCTGCGCCACCACCTCGGCCGGGGTGTGCGAGCTGACCCGGCGGGGCCCGGTCTGGCCGTGCACCAGGCGCAGGCCGATGCGCAGCATCTGCCGCACCCACCACTGGGGGAACCAGACATGGGTGTAGTACGGCACCGGCAGGGTCACCAGCAGCCCCGCCGCGATCCCCAGCGCAGGCAGGTACGGGTTGCCGGTGCCGTCGACCACGTCGGCCCAGAGCCAGGGCAGCACCGGGCCCTCCAGGCCGAGGAGGCTGAGCCCGAGGAACAGCAGGACCGCGGTCGAGCCGTACCGGGGATCGTTGGTGCAGAGCCGGATGATCTCCCGCAGCGTCCGGGCCCGCGGAACGGCCGGCAGCGGCGGCGGGTCGGCACGGGTCGGCCCAGCTGACCGGACCGGCTCGATCGACCCGACCGGATCGACCGGCGGCGCGGTCGGCCAGGTCTCCGCCGGATCGGGGCCGACCAGCAGGTCGGTGCCTGCGCCGGCACGGCCGACCGGGGCAGCTGCCGCGTACGCGGCGGCATGGCTGGTCGCCAACAACTCGGCGAAACGCGTCGACGTCTCCAGTGGGCCAGCCTCGACCACCGCTCCGTCGGCCAGCACCACCACCTCGTCGCAGCGGCGCACCGAGGAGAGCCGGTGCGCGATCACGATGCCGATCCGGTCGCGCAGCAGCCGCTCGGTGGCCCGCTGCACCCGCGCCTCGGTGACCGGGTCCAGCCGCGCGGTGGCCTCGTCGAGGATCACCACGTGCGGCTCGCGGACGAGGATCCGCGCGAACGCCACGAGCTGCTCCTGACCGGCGGACAGCACGTGCCCGCCCTCCCCCAGCCGGGTGGACAGCCCGTCGGGCAGCTCGGCGATCCAGCCGGCCAGACCCAGCTCGTCCAACGCCCGGGCAGCGGCATCGAGCAGCTCCGGGTCGAAGAGCGCGACGTTCTCGGCGAGCGTCCCGGCCAGGATCTCGGTGCGTTGCGGCACCAGCGCCACCCAGCGACGCAACTGCTCCACGTCGAGGTCACAGAGGTCGGTGCCACCGAGGAAGACCGACCCCGGCGGTACGTCGACGGCCCTCGTGAGCACCTTCGCCAGGGTCGACTTGCCCGAGCCGGTCCGCCCGATCAGCGCGTACGAGCGGCCGCGCGCGAACGAGAGGTTGAGCCCGCGCAGCGCGTAACCCCGGCTACTCTCCGGCCCGCTCACCTGGTAACCGAACGTCAGGTCCCGGATACGCAGGTCGCCCTCGGTCGGGCTGGCCCCGCCGACGGGCTCCTGCCGGGCCGTCTGGAGCAGCTGCACCCGGGCCCACGCGCCGAGAGCCTCCTGAAGTTCCGGCACCATCCGGCTGACGTGTTCCGCGGTGGCCCCGAAGGCCAGGGCGAGCAGCCAGATCGCGGTGAGCCGGGCAGCGTCGATCCGGTCGGTGGTCAACGCCCACGCCCCACCGAGGACCACCACACCGATGCCGACCCGGATCGTGGCGGTGGCGGCCGTGGCGACGCGGGCGGACAGCACCCAGACCAGGCCACCCCGGGCCAGGACGGCGGCTGCCCGCCGCGCGTACAGCCGCAGCACGTACGGGCGGGCCAGGCTGGTCCGTACGTCGTCCTGGCCGTGCACCGCCTCCTCCATCACCGCGGCCAGGTCCGACCAGGCCTCCTCCTCGGCCATCCGGGCCGGGCCGATCCGCGCCGTGGGCCCGCGCAGTCCGACGGCGAGCACGACCGTGAGCAGCAGCATCGCGATGCCGGCCGGCCACCACACGGCCAGCGCGACCACCATCGAGAGCAGGCCGACGCAGAGCCCCTGGGCGAGCCGGGAACCCTGGTTGCGAACCGCCGCCGCCACCTGGTAGACGTCCCCGTCGATGCGGTCGAGCAGCTCGCCCACCGGGGTGGTCTCCAGGGTGGGCAGGTCCTGCCCGAGCGCGACGCGGCAGAGCCGGCGGCGCACGTCGGCGGACCAGTCGGCGGTCAGGCCGGCCATCAGCAGGCTCACCGCGAGGTCGCTGAGCACGACGGCGACGAGCGCCACGGCCAGTACGGCGAAGAAGCCGGTCGAGCGGTGCACCAGGACCGCACCGGCCAGCGCCGACGCGCCCGCCTGGCCGGCAGCGCCGAGCACGATGAGAACGGCCACGATCGTCAGGCGGCGTGGCGAGGTGCCCCACAGATCACGGAGCAGGCGCATTGGTGTCCTCCGGACGTGGGTGGCGGAGAACCCAGCGTGCCGGCTACGACCGGTCGCCTCAACCGAATTATCCGCTCTGGGCAGGGTTTCCGGTCAGCTCCGGCCAGCCCGACGCTCCGCACCGCACAGCGGTTGACTCCATCCGGTGGCGGTCGCCGTGGTGGGTGTGATGCCTGTGTGGCATAAAAATGCCTGTGTGGCATCACCGGTTGTGGCAACCCTCGACCGGCACCACGTCTGGTTGGGGCGGTTCGGGTCGATATCGGTCACCTCGCGGTATCCCGTGACGAAGGACCATTGTCCGGTTTGACGAGGTTGTGACGTGTGACCGGGTGCACCCGCCCGCCGGAATGGGGGCCGGCCGGGGGTCGTTACACACCCTGACGATCGCAGCACCACGGCCAGCCGGCCCTACCCGGTCACCGGTTGGAATGCCTGGCCACCCCCGGTCGTTACAGTCCCCAGGAACGACCGCCCGGCCACCTGAATGACGGGATGGGCCGCCCCCGGAATGACCCCGGGCCGCCGGTCGTTACACCTGGACCCGGCGCCACGAGCTTCCTCGAAGGCCGCCGATCCCGGCGCCACGAGCCCACCCCCGCCCGTAGGTCGCCGAAGACTTTCCCCTGTGTTGTTGCAGCGCCGGACGAGGTGCTCGCACCCGCGCCCCCCTGCGGGTGTCTACCCCCGAAGGAGCTACCCCCATGAACACGATCATGCGCAAGAGTGTGCTGTCCGTTGCTGGTCTCGCGTTCGCCGGTGGTGTGTTCGCCGGTCCGGTCGCCGCCCACGCCGCCACCCCCGTCGACGGCAAGCCCGTCGCGGTCGCGGTCCAGGCCCCCAAGCCGCAGGGTGAGCAGTCCCGGATCACCCTGAACGGTGAGCAGACCGGTAACGCCAAGGCGATCATCGCCGCCACGAAGAAGGCCGGCCTGCCCGAGCGGGCCGCGGTCATCTCGATCGCCACCAGCCTGCAGGAGTCGAAGCTGGACAACCTGGGCCACCTCGGTGACGCCAACGACCACGACTCGCTGGGCCTGTTCCAGCAGCGCCCGTCCAGTGGTTGGGGCACCCCGGAGCAGATCACCGACCCCGCCTACTCCACCACCGCGTTCCTCAAGGGCCTGCGGCAGGTCGACGGATGGCAGGACATGGCGCTGACCGACGCCGCGCAGACCGTCCAGGTCTCGGCGTACCCGGACGCCTACGCCCAGTGGGAGCAGCAGGCCACCGACCTCGTGCACCAGCACTGGAACAGCTGACCCCGCACCACCGCGTGACAGCGAACCGCTGGCCGGCACCCGAGACGGGTGCCGGCCAGCAGCATGTCCACAGCACGACCGACGACGAGCCACGGGTGAGCAGAGGTCAGAAGAGAACCGTGGCGAGCGTGCCGATCGGCTGGAAACCGCAGCGCTCGTAGACCCGGCGGGCCGGCAGGTTGAAGTCGTTGACGTACAGGCTGACCGTCGGGGCGACCCGCAGGAGCGCGTGGCGTACGACGGCGGCCATCGCCGACGCGGCGATCCCCCGCCCCCGCCACTCCGGTGCCACCCACACGCCCTGGACCTGCGCGGTCCGCTTGGTCACCACAGCCAACTCGGCCTTGAACACGACCTTGCCGTCGACGAACCGTGCGTATGCCCGACCGGCACGGACCAGGTCGTTGACCCGCCGGCGGTAGCTGCGACCGGCGTCCTCGGCCAGCGGGGAGACGCCAACCTCCTCGGTGTACATGGCCACGGCCGCTGGAAAGAGCCGGTCGACCTCACCGGCGCGGACCTGGCGTACCTCCGGGTCGGCCGGTACGGACGGCAGAGTGTCGGTGACGAGCAGCGGCTGGTTGGGGCGGACGTCCCGGGGCGGCCCCCAGGTGTCGGAGAGGCGGTCCCAGAGACCGAGGACGGCGTCCGCCCGGCCGACGATGGAGGAGCAGAGGCGTTCCTCGCCGGCGAGGAGGTCGGCGAAGGCGGAGATGGCCGGTTCGGTGGCGAGTACCGGGGTCAGGTTGCCGCCGAGCCAGCAGAGCGACTCGAGGTTGCGCCGTGCGCCGTACCCCAGGATTCTGCCCTCGGCCCGCCACCAGGAGAGTCCGCGCGCGGCGATTCGCTCGGCGACCTGCGCGCCCGCGAACGGGTCATGGTCGAGCAGTCGCTCGACCGCGCGGCGCTCCGATTCCCCCAATTGCCGTACCGGCACCGTCAGCACGTCTATCAGCCTGCCAGATCGGCCCCCCGCCCCGCCGGCCGAGTGACGAGCCCGGCAGCTAGGGGTTGTCGGCGATGCGTTGGCGATATATCGTTGATGCATCAGCGACAGTCTTGAGGAAGGGAAACCTGATGAGGTTCCATCGACAGCACCACCCCATGCACGAGGCCCGGATGCGTGGATTCGGCTTTCCACCGGTCCCGCCCGGTCCGCACGGCCACGAGCACGGCGGGCCCTGGGGCGGCCGAGGCCGTGGACGGGGCCGGGGCCGACGCCCCAACGTCCGGGGCGCCGTGCTGGCCCTGCTCACCGAGCGGCCGATGCACGGCTACGAGATGATCCAGGAGATCGACTCCCGCACCGGCGGTGCCTGGCGCCCGAGCCCGGGCTCGATCTACCCCACCCTCCAACTGTTGGAGGACGAGGGCGTGATCGTCGCCAGCACGGAGGAGTCCGGCGGCGCACGGAAGCGGTTCACGGTCACCGAGGCCGGTCAGGCCGAGGCCACCGAGGCGGCACAGACCCCACCGTGGGCCGAGTTCGCCCAGGACACCGTGAACAGCTGGCACGACATCCGTGACGCCGGTTCGCAGGCGATGAACGCGCTGCGTCAGGTGATGATGAACGGCACCGACGACCAGCGGGAGCGAGCCGCCAAGGTGCTCGACGAGACCCGGCGCAAGCTGTACGCGATCCTCGCCGAATCCGAGTGACACCGGGCAGCACCACAGCACATCGAAAAGCGGCCGTTCCCTGTCCGGGGAACGGCCGCTTTCTGTGCGTATCAGGATCAGTGCACGGTGACGGTCGGGCCGGAAACCAGCCCGCGCAGCTCCTCGGGCAGCTCGGCGCCCATCTCGTCGGCGATCCGCAGCGCCTCCTCGATCAGCGTCTCCACGATCTGAGCCTCGGGGACCGTCTTCACGACCTTGCCCTTGACGAAGATCTGGCCCTTGCCGTTCCCGGAGGCGACGCCGAGGTCGGCCTCGCGGGCCTCACCCGGGCCGTTGACGACGCAACCCATCACGGCCACCCGCAGCGGCACCGGCAGCCCCTCCAGGCCGGCGGTGACCTCCTCGGCGAGCTTGTAGACGTCCACCTGGGCGCGGCCGCAGGACGGGCAGGAGACGATCTCCAGGCCCCGCTCGCGCAACCCCAGCGACTCCAGGATCTGGTTACCGACCTTGATCTCCTCGACCGGCGGGGCGGACAGCGACACCCGGATGGTGTCGCCGATCCCCTCGGCGAGCAGCGCGCCGAAGGCGACAGCCGACTTGATGGTGCCCTGGAAGGCCGGGCCGGCCTCGGTGACACCGAGGTGCAGCGGGTAGTCGCACTGCTCGGCCAACTGCCGGTACGCCCGGATCATCACGACCGGGTCGTTGTGCTTGACCGAGATCTTGATGTCCCGGAAGCCGTGCTCCTCGAACAGCGAGCACTCCCACAGCGCCGACTCGACGAGCGCCTCGGCGGTGGCCTTGCCGTACTTGGCCAGCAGCCGCTTGTCCAGGGAGCCCGCGTTGACGCCGATCCGGATCGGCGTACCGGCTGCGGAGGCCGCTGCCGCGATCTCCTTGACCTTGTCGTCGAACTGGCGGATGTTGCCCGGGTTGACCCGGACGGCCGCGCAGCCCGCGTCGATCGCGGCGAAGACGTACTTGGGCTGGAAGTGGATGTCGGCGATCACCGGGATCTGCGACTTCTTGGCGATCGCGGGCAACGCCTCGACGTCGTCCTGGGACGGCACCGCCACCCGGACGATCTGGCAGCCGGACGCGGTCAGCTCCGCGATCTGCTGGAGGGTGGCGTTGATGTCGGAGGTGAGCGTGGTGGTCATCGACTGCACGGACACCGGCGCACCGCCACCGACGGGCACCGAACCGACCATGATCTGGCGGCTGGCCCGGCGGGGAGCGAGCGGCGGGGGCGGCATGGCGGGGATGCCGAGACTGATAGCGGTCACTTCAGGCACTCACCTTGAGAAGAGCGTGATGGGGTTGACGACGTCCGCGGCGATGGTCAGCAGCGTGAACGCGCCACCGATCAGGATCACCACGTATGTGAAGGGCATCAGTTTGAGGTAGTCCACCCGGCCGGGGTCGGCCCGGCCGATCCGGGCGTAGATCCAGGAGCGGACCCGTTCGAACCAGGCGATGGCGATGTGGCCGCCGTCCACCGGGAGCAGCGGCAGCAGGTTGAACACGCCGATGAAGAAGTTCAGCGACACGAAGAGCATGAAGAAGACCAGCCAGGCGTTGTTCTCCACCGCCTCGCCGCCGAGCCGGCTGGCGCCGACCACGCTGATCGGGGTGTCCACGTCCCGTTCGCCGCCGGTGATGGCGGTCCACAGGGCGGGGACCTTCTGCGGGATCCGCTGCAGCGCCTGGACGGTGCCGACGGCCAGGTCGCCGGTGAAGTCGGCGGTCGCGCCGAAGGCACCGACCGGCCCGTACGTCACCCGGGTGGGGGTGGTGGGGACGAGGCCGACACCGAGGGCGGCCACCGGCACGGCGGCACCGGTCGGGTCGTCCAGGGGCGGACGCTGGGTCTGCGCGAGCACCGTGCTGGTGCTGCCCTGCTGCCCGTCCCGGACGTACTGGATCTGCGTGGTGTCCCCCGGCTTGAGGCCGCGCAGCGTGGTGAGCAGGTCGCCGTAGGAGCCGATCGGCGTGCCGTTGACCGAGGTGATCCGGTCGCCGTTGCGCAGTTGCGCCTGCGCGGCGGGGCTGGCCGTGTCGGCGGGTGTGCACGCGCGCGCCGCGTTCTCCGGCACCACGCACGGGCTGAGCTGGATGACCGCCGGCTCCTTGCGGGCCTGCGCGTCCGTGGTCGGGAAGTCCGGGTTGGGCAGGCCGGCGGAGACGGCGAGGATCCAGATCGTGATCAGGGCGAGCGCGAAGTGGGTGATGGAGCCGGCGGCCATCACGATGGTCCGTTTCCACACCGGGTAGCGCCACATCACCCGCGGCTCGTCGGCCGGGTCCACGTCGTCGTCCTGCGGAGTCATCCCGACGATCTTGCAGAAGCCGCCGAGCGGGATCCCCTTGACGCCGTACTCGGTCTCGCCCCGCTGGAACGACCAGAGGGTGGGGCCGAATCCGACGAAGTACTTGGTGACCTTCATCCCGAACATCTTGGCGGTGAGCAGATGCCCCGCCTCGTGCAGACTCACCGAGATGAGAATGGCCAGGGCGAAGAGGACCACCCCGAGCAGGTACGACATCAAGCTCCTTCCACCGCCGCGACGATCGCCTGCGCCCGCGCGCGCGCCCACGACTCGGCCGCGAGCACGTCCTCGACGGTACCTGGTTCGGAGAAGTCGGGAGCGTCCTCCAACACGCGCTCGAGGGTGTCGACGATGCCGAGGAACGGCAACCGTCCCGCCACGAAAGCCTCCACGCACTCCTCGTTCGCCGCGTTGTAGATCGCGGGACGGCAGCGCCCGCCCTCCCCGGCGGCCTTGGCCAGCGCGACCGCCGGGAACGCGGCGTCGTCCAGCGGCGCGAACTCCCAGGTGTGCGACGTCGTCCAGTCGACCGCGGCGGCGGCCCCGGGCACCCGGTCCGGCCAGCCCAGCGCGACCGCGATCGGCAGCCGCATGTCCGGCGGGCTGGCCTGGGCGATGGTGGAGCCGTCGACGAACTCGACCATCGAGTGGATCACCGACGTCGGGTGCACCATCACAGTGATGTCGGCGTACGGCACGTCGAACAGTTCGTGCGCCTCGATCACCTCGAGCGCCTTGTTGACCATCGTGGCCGAGTTGATCGTGATGACCTTCCCCATGTTCCAGGTGGGGTGCGCGAGGGCCTGCTCGGGCGTGACCTGAGTCAACTCGTCGCGGCTGCGGCCTCGGAAGGGGCCGCCGCTGGCGGTGACGATCAGCCGGCGCACCTCACGGGGCGAGCCGGAGCGCAGGCACTGCGCCAACGCCGTGTGCTCCGAGTCGACCGGGACGATCTGCCCCGGCCGCGTCACCGCGGCCCTGACCAGCGGGCCGCCGGCCACGAGCGACTCCTTGTTGGCCAGGGCGAGAGTACGACCACAGCGCAGCGCGGCCAGCGTAGGAGCGAGGCCCAGCGAGCCGACCACCCCGTTGAGCACGATGTCGCACGGCCACTGGGCCAGCTCGGTCATCGCGTCCGGCCCGGCCACGATCTTGGGAAGCTTGAAGTCGCCGGTGGCCCAGCCGCGCCGACTCGCCTCGGCGTAGAACGCGAGCTGGAGGTCCTGCGCGGCGGACGCCTTGGCCACCCCGACCGCGTCGACGCCCAGCTCCAGGGCCTGGGCGGCGAGCAGCTCGACGTTGCCGCCCCCCGCACCCACGGCGACCACCCGGAACAGGTCCGGGTTGCGCCGGACGATGTCGATGGCCTGGGTACCGATCGAACCGGTGGACCCGAGCAGGACGAGGTCGCGGGGGGAGGTCACCGTGCCATTCTTCCCCACCGCCGCTGTACGCCCGCTGGGAGCCTCATCCCCCACCGCCCCACCAGCGGATCCGCGGTCAGGCCGCACCCTCCGTCGCGGTCAGCCGCCCTCCGGCGCAGATCTTAGACAGTTGCCGTCAGCGCGTAACGGTAAGTGTCCAAGATCTGCTCGACCCACTCACACTCGGACAGCTCCCGCGTGCTGGACGTTCTTCCGCTGCGGTGCGGGACGGGCGTGCTCCCCCGGTGCCGGAGCACCGAGGGAGCACGGGTCAGGCGAGCGCTCGGCCTAGCCGCCGTTGATGACGAACTGCGACCCCGGCTGGACAACGATGTTGCCGTCGGCCGAGTTGGTGATGGTCACGTTGGTGAGGTTGGCGTTGCCGCGTGCGCCGCTCATCGCGAGGATGCCGGCACCATTGACGGACCTGTCGATCCGCACGTTGGTGATCGCGACGTTCGGCATGTTGCCGCCGCCGTTCTTGAACTGGATGCCGTCGTACGTCGAGTCGTAGATGTCGGTGTCGCGGATCGTGACGCCGACGATGTCCCTGGTGGAGGGGAAGAGGGTGATGGCGCCGAACTCCTGGTCCTCGTTCCAGAAGGCGCCGCCGGTGCGGTAGAGCCCGTTGTTGGCGATCAACGTCGTGCCGGAGAACGGCAGCGGGTCGTGGTCGGTCGCCAGCATGATGCCCGGGTAGTTCGCGGTGTCGTAGACCAGGTTGTTCTCGATCGAGTTGTCGTAGCCGCCGTAGATGGCGATGCCGTTGGCCCGCCAGGGCAGCTGGATCGTGTTGTTGACGAAGTGGTTGTCGTGGGCGATGTCGACGGTGCGGTCCTTGACGTACGGGTTGGCCCAGACGGCGAGGGCGTCGTCACCGGTGGTGCGGAAGGACGAGTTGAACACCCGCGAGTTGCGCGTGCCGTTGCTGAAGTTGATGCCGTCGGCGTACGTGTCGCGGATCCGCATGCCGGTGAACTCCAGCCCGTCGGCCGGCCCCCACAGGTCGGGGATGTTGTCGTAGTCGCGGCCCACCCAGACGCCCACGTTGGCGTGCTCGATCCAGACATTGCTGATCTTGGTGCCGGTCCCGAACCGACCGTTCAGACCGACGCCGCCCTCGCCGTTGCCGTCACCACCACGGATCCGGCCGGAGCCGAAGATGGCGATGTCGGAGATCTGGGTGTTCTTGTCGATGTCGAACCCGAAGTTGCCCTCGTGCGGGTGGTTGATGCCGCCCACCACGTTCTGCGGCTCGGTCAGCGTGTAGAGCTGCGAGTGCCACATCCCGGCGCCCCGGATGGTGACGTTGCTGATGCCGACCTGGTTGTGCGTGCCCCGGTTCTGCGGGTCGTCGGTCAGGATCTTCTGCTCCTGCCGCCACTGCCCGGCGGGAATCCAGACGCAGCCGATGACGCCGTTCTGGTCGTCGGTCACCGCACGCTGGATGGCGGCGGTGTCGTCGAGCCCGTCGTTCGGGATGGCACCGTACGACGTGATCGAGGTGCAGCCGGCCGGCTGGCTCGCCGGCGGTGCCACCTGCTCCAGGTCGATCGAGTCGATGACGTAGAACGAGGCGTTGTCACCGGCGTCGCGCTGCAACCTGAACCGGGTGCCGGCCGGGTACGACTGCGCCAAGAGCGCGTTCGACTCGTCGAACAGCCGTCGGGCGTCGGCCTGCGGGGTGTTGGTCAGGGCCTCCGGGCCGTCGGTGTTGCCGTAGAGCCAACTGTGCCGCGACGAGAGCGTCAGCTTCCGGGAGAAGACGTCGTTGACGTAGAGGCTGATGGTCGCCTCGATGCCACCGCCGCCGGGCGCGTCCGGGATGGAGTTCCGCACCACGATGGAGTTGGCCTGGTTGGCCGAGGTGAACTCGACGAACTGGCCGGTGCTGTTCAGCCGTACCGACTTGCGGCCCGAGGACTCGGTGGCGAAGTTGGTGTGACCGAAGGTGCGCAGCGGATCCGTCTCCAGCAGCGCGCCCTGGTATCGGCCGGACTCCGCCTCGTAGGAGACGTACGGGACCGCGGCCCCACGCCCGACCACGATCGACTGGCTGAGGGAGTTGTTGGTCTCGTTGGTCTCGGTGACCGCGTTGGTGGCGTCGGCGGTGGCGGTGAGGGTGGCGCCGCCGCTGGTGGCGGTCCAGCTCCCGGTCACGGCCACGGTGACCGTGGCGCCGGCGGCGATCGAGGCGGTGGTGGTGTTGAGCGTGGTGCCGCCCACCGACAGCCGGGTGACAGTGGTCGCGCCGGTCGCGGAGGTGCCACGGTTACGGACCGCCACGGTGAACGTGACGGACGCCCCGACGGCCGGGTTCGGCGGGTTCGAGGCGATGCTGAGCACCTCCAGGTCCGGGCCCGGCGCCTGCGCGACCACCAGCGGCGACGGCGCCGTGTAGCTGTTGTTGCCGTTGTTCTGCTCGACGATCGTGTTCGCCGGGTCCACCACCGCCGTGACGCTGTAGCTTCCCATCGGTCGCGTACCGGCGTTGAACGACACGGTCGTCGAGGCGCCCGCGCTGAGCGCGCCCACCGTGGCGCTGCCGACGACCGCGCCGGCCAGGCTGAAGTTCACCGTGGTCGCCGCCGCGGCGGCCGATCCGATGTTCTGCACCACGGCCGAGAGGGTGACCGGGCTGACCTCGCTGGGCGACGCGGGCGACCAGGTCAGCGAGCTGACGACCAGGTCGGGGTTGGGCGCCGGGGTGCCGCAGACCTCGAACTCGGCCACCTGGCCCGACGGGGCGCCGGTGTTGCCGGTGAACCGCAACTGCACGTCCGCGGTGGTCGCGGTGACCGGAATACTCACCGCGTTGGCGCCCTGGACGAACTGGTAACTCGCCGCGGCCACCAGACTGGTGTACGCCGACGAGGCCTGGTCGCGGCCGAAGACCTGGATGGTCTGGGTGCGGGTGCCCCAGGCCGGATCGGGGTTCAGCCTGACGGTGACGGCCGAGATGGAGTGGTTCGCGCCGAGCGCCACGGTCAGGTTCTGCGGGTAGCTCGCCGCACCTTCCCAGTACGTGGTGAGCTGCCCGTCGTTCGCCTTGTCGGGGGTGAAGCTGAAGGTCGAGCCGCTCGCCGTCATGGTCTTGCCCTGCGCCACGTTGGTGCAGGCGGGCGGGTTGCTGCCGGTCCGGGTGACGGTGTTGCTGTTGCCGGACAGGTTGCCGGCGCCGTCGCGGGCGCGCACGTGGTAGGACACGGTCGCCGTCGGCGGCTGGCTGTCCTGGTAGGTGAGAACGGTGCCCAGGGTCGCGATCAGGTTGCCGCCACGGTAGACGTTGTAGCCGGCCAGGCCGCTGCCACCGGAGTCGGTGGAGGCACCCCAGTTGAGCGTGATCGTGCTGCCCGACGTGCTCTGCGACAGCGTCCCGGGGACGCTCGGCGCGATGGTGTCACCGCTGCCGGTACGCGTCACCGTGTTGCCGTTGCCCGAGAGGTTGCCCGCGACGTCGCGGGCCCGCACGAAGTAGGACACGGTGGCGGTGACCGGCTGCGTGTCGTTGACGGTCGTCACGTTCCCGACGGACTGCAGGAACGTGCCGTTGCGGTAGATGTCGTAGCCGGCGATGCCGCTGCCGCCCGGGTTGTCGGTCGAGGCGACCCAGTTGAGGCTGATGGTGGTGCCCGACTGGGTGTACGAGAGGTTTCCCGGCACGCTCGGCGCGGTGGTGTCCGGGGTGGTGGTGCCGCTGCCGTACACCTCAAGCTCGGACAGCTGCCCGGCCGGCCAGCCGCTGTTGGCGGTGATGGTGATCCGCACGTAGCGGGTGGCGGTCGAGCCGAAGTTGATCGTGACCGTGTTGCCGCTCGCCGGATTGAAGGTGTACGTCTGCGAGCCGACCAGGTCGGTGAACGACGAACCGTTGGCGCTGCCCTGCACGCTCAGGGTCTGCGTACGGGTCGCCCAGCCGGTGGGCGGCAGCTTCAGCACCACCTGGTTGACGCCCTGCGACGAGCCGAGATCCACCTGCGCCCACTGTGGGAACGAGTTGTTGGTGCTCTCCCAGTAGCTGCCCGCGTTGCCGTCGACGACCTTGGACGAGTCGTACACGTCGGCGTGGCCGCTCTCCTGGGTGGGGCGACCCTGGGCGAGGTTGGTGGCCGCCGGTGCGAAGGCGGTGTTCGGCGCGGCTGCCTCGGCGGCCGGGCGGGGCGCACCGGCCGCGCTCGCGACGGTCGCCGACCCTGCCGTGGCGATCATCGTGGCCGCGACTGCGGCGGCCGCCATCCTGAACAGATTCGTTCGTCTCATCACTGTCCTGTCGTTGGGGGGACGGTGCCGCGGGTGGCTGGACCACGGCGTGGAGCGTGAGTCGGCGGAACGGCGGCCTGGGGGAAGAGCCGCCATCGGTGGTGGTCCGCGAGAATTTGCGACACTATGCAAAGAAGCAGGCACGTCTTTGTCGAGATCTTGCATAGCGTTGGCCAAATGTTACTGAGGTGCTACGGAGGCGTCAACAGTTCGACCATCGTCACTATTGACAGGTAGGCATGCAGCTCGACCGCCCAACGACAAGGGCCCCTCACCGACGACTGGCGTCGGGAGGGGCCTTCCTTCGTCTCAGCGGGCGCGGCCGTTCAGTCGGTCGGGGCGGGCAGGACGAAGGTCTCCAGCTCCTCGCCGCCGTACCAGTCGGTCCGCCGACCCACATGGGCCATGCCGAGTCGCCGGCACACCGCCATCGACGGCTCGTTGGCCGGCGAGACGACCGCGTAGATCTCCGGCGTGCCGGCGGCGAACTCCCGCGCCACAAGCGCACGGCCCGCCTCGGTGGCGTAGCCCCGGCCCCGCGCATCCGGGTGCAGGTGCCAGCCCACCTCGATGTCCGAGGTACGCCGTGCCTCGTCGCGGCCCGGCAGAGGTTTGAGGAGCGCTGTACCCGCCACCTGGCCGGTGTCGCGCACCTCGATCGCCCAGGTGCCGTACCGGCCGTCGTCGTCGGCGTGCCGGTCCCGCCAGAATCGCAGCCGCTCGGCGGCCTGAGCGGGATCGGTCATCGGCAGCCCCGGTGCGTTCAGCCACCGGGTGACCTCGGCGTTGGAGTAGATGTCGTAGATCCGCTCCAGGTCGGCCGGGTCGGCGGTCCAGTCGCGCAGGATCAGGCGTTCGGTGGTGACAACAGTCATGGCGGGCGATCTTAATGAGTGACGGACCGGACAACGGGGAAAGTGATCGCACATGGGCAGCGGATGGCAGCGGACGAAGCGGATCGTCAGTGCCGCGTTCCGGCCTGTCCGCGGACGGGACCTGTCGCTGCACGCCGCCGCGATCACCTTCTACGGCGCGATCGCGGTGGTGCCGGTGGCCCTGCTGGCGATCTGGCTCACCTCGCTGATCGCCGGGGCCGATCGGGTACGCCGGCTCACCTCGTACGCCGTGGACGCGCTGCCCACCGCGATCGGTGCACCCCGGGCGGTGGCCGCGCTGGTCGACGCCGGGGTGGAGCTGACGCCGCTGCTGGCGCTGGCCTCGGTGCTGCCCGCATCGCTGTACGGCGAGGGCCTGCGGCGGGCGTTCGTCTCGGTGGCCGCGCCGCGCTCCGACGAGCACCTGGTCGGCTGGCGGGGTCGGCTGCTCCTGCTCCCCCTGCTCGCGCCGGCTCCCGCGCTGCTGCTGTCGATCCTGCTGGCGCTGCCGCTCACCACCCGCCTGGTGCGGCAGGGCGGCTGGGTCGGGGCGCTGGGAATCGTGCTGTCCTTCCTGGCGGTCTGGCTGGTGCTCACGCCGGTCCTCGTGTGGGTGTTCCGGGTCGTCGGGCCTGCGTCACCGGACTGGCTCTCCACGCTCGGGATCGGGTCGTTCACCGCGGCGAACCTGTCCGGCTTCCTGCACGGCTTCGTGCTCTTCACCTCGTTCCCGCTGAACCTGGGCGTGCCGTTCGGCGGCTTCGACGACATCGGCGCCGGCGTGGCCGTGCTGCTGTGGCTCTACCTGTTCCACGTCATCGTGCTCGCCGGCTACTCGGCGACCCTGGCCCTCTCCCGCTGGCGCGCCTCCCGCGTCGCCCGCCCGATCTGAGGGGCTGACCCGGGCTGGCGGTGGGGCTAGGCTGCGGCGGCATGAGCAGGAAACTTCCCAACCGTGCCGACGTCGTCATTGTTGGTGCCGGGCACAACGGTCTGGTCTCCGCCGTTCTGCTGGCTCGCGCCGGCCTGGACGTCCTGGTGCTGGAGGCCGCCGACGTGATCGGCGGCGCGACCCGCACCGAGAACCCGTTCCCGAAGGTGCCCGAGCTGCGTCACTCCACCGGGTCGTACCTGCTCGGGTTGATGCCACCGGAGCTGCTCGCCACGCTCGACGTGCAGATCCCGGTGCTACGCCGCGACCCGCACTACTTCCTGCCCACACCGGGCGGCCTCGGCTCGCCGTACCTGCTGTTCGGCAGTGACACGGCCGCCACCCGCGCTCAACTCGCCGAGTTCTTCTCCCCCGCCGACGTGGCCGCCGACGACGCCATGCAGGCCGAACTGGCCGCGCTGCGCGAGGATCTCGCCCCGGCCTGGCTGGCCGCGCCGCTGACCGCGCAGGAGACCGCCGAGCGGCACGTCCGCCCGGCGCTGCGGCAGGTCTTCGTCGACCTGGTCCAGGGTTCGGTCGCCGACTACCTGGCCCGTTTCGAGTTCCGCTCCGAGCTGCTGGTCAGCATGTACGCCGTCACCGACGGGCTCTCCGGGCTCAACGCCGGCCCCGACGACCCCGGCACCGGCCACAACTTCCTGGTCCACAACATGTGCCGGCTGCCCGGCTCCGGCGGCACCTGGATGATCGCCGAGGGCGGGATGGGCACCGTGTCGCGCACCTTCGCCGACGCCGCCCGCGCCGCCGGCGCGACGATCCTGACCGGTACGCCGGTGACCGCCGTGACCCTGGACGGCGGCGCGGCCAGCGGGGTCGTGCTCGCCGACGGTCGGCAGGTCGCGGCGAGGGTGGTGCTCGGCGCGTGCGACCCGTACCGGCTGATGGACCTGTTGCCCGACGGCGCGCTGCCGGCGGCGCTCGGCGAGCGGATGGCGGCGGTCCGCCGACCCGGCACCACGCTGAAGCTCAATCTGGCACTGACCGGGCTGCCGCACTTCTCCTGTCTGCCGGCCGGTGCGCCCAGCCCGTTCGGTTCGACCATCCACCTGCTGCCCGGCTCCGCGTCGCTGGTCGGCGGCGAGGCCACCTCGCCGATGACCGCGCTGCGCGCCATGTGGGCGGACGTGCAGGCCGGCCGGCTACCGGCCGAACCGACGATCGAGTGGTATCTGCACACCACCGTCGACCCGTCACTCTCCGACGCCGCGGGGCACCACTCGTCGGCGCTGTTCGTGCAGTCGGTCCCCTACGATCTGGCCGACACCACCTGGGACGCGGCCCTGCCCGGCTACGTCGACCGGCTGATCGAGATCGTCGAGCGGTACGCCCCCGGCACCGGTGACCTGATCGCCGACGCGGTGCCACTGCCGCCGCCGGGCATCGAGACGCACTTCGGCATCACCGGAGGCCACATCCACCACGTCGACAACACCGTCTCGTTCACCGACCGGATGCCGTACGCCACCGGGGTCGACGGGGTGTACGCCGGCAGCGCCGGCTGCCACCCGGCCGGCAGCGTGATCGGCGCGGCCGGTCACAACGCCGCCCGCCGCATCCTCGCCGACCTAGGCCGCTGACCGGTCCGCGGACGGCCGAAGGTCGCCGGGACCGCCGACCAGGTAGAAGGCGACCAACAGGAGGTACGCGCAGAGGCTGAGGATGGGATCGACGAAGACGACGGCGAAGGCGAGCAGGTAGAGGAAGGGCTTCAGCAGAATCCGTCGTGCGACCGCCCGGGCCAGCCGGGGATCCAGAGCGGGGTTGAGCAGCCCCCGCCGACGGGCCCACCACCAGCTCAGATTGACGAAGAGCGACTCACCGAGCACGGTGCCGAGATAGAGGGCGGCGGTGAGCCGCTGTTCGGTCGCACCACCGCGCAGGTTGTCCGACAGCAGGTCGGCGGTGAACGGGATCGTGGCGATGAAGAGCAGCACGAGCAGGTTGAGGACCAGCAGCATCTGGTCGACCCGGACGACGTACCGCCAGAGGTTGTGGTGGGCGAGCCAGACCTGCCCGGCGATCGCGAAGGTGATCACGAACGCCAGGTAGGAGGGCCAGGCGTGGGCGAGGGCATCCGGCAGTTCCCGCCCACCCTCCCGGGCCGGACCGCTCTGGAGTAGCTCGACGGCCATCACCGTCAACACGACGCCGAAGACCCCGTCGCTGAACGTCTCCACCCGGGCGGCGTCGCGGGCCTTCTCCCGGCCACGCTCGTACCGGTACCCGTCCCCCTGCCCGTCCGCCCCCGCCACGGCCGCTCGTCAGATGACGGCTTCGCCGGCGGGAGCAGGGGTCTCGGCGTCGACGCGGTGGGCACGGACCTTGTGGCCCACGCTGGTCAGGCAGCGGCCACTGGCCAGGTCGAAGCGCCAGCCGTGCAGCTGGCAGGTGAGCTGGTCGCCCTCGACGATGCCGAACCGGGTCAGGTCGGCCTTCAGGTGCGGGCAGCGCCGCTGCACCACCCAGTCGCCCAGGGTGATGTCCTCGGCGTCGGTGCTCCGCTCGTGCTCGTCGTACCAGCCCTCGGCGTACTGGAGCCGCTCCTCGGACAGGCACTTGAAGAACGCGTAGACGAACTCGTTGTACTGCCCGATCCGGGCCGCCGAGAAGCGGCAGGACAGGAAGAGCGAGTTGACCCAGTCCACCTCGTCGATGTGCAGCAGGTGCTCGATCAGGGACCGCTCGGTACGGAACCGGTACCGGACCTTCTCCTCGGCGTACGGCCGGACCTCCTTGCCAGGGAAGTCCACCACGATGGATTCGACACTCTCGCCGTCGTAGCCCACCAGGTCGAAGCGGACCGGCCCCCCGACACCCTTGGCCAGGTAGATCGACTCGTCGAGCAGCGGCTCGATGCGGCGCTTCATCTCACCGAGCACGTCGACCTCGGGGTGCCGCCAGGACGCCTTCTCCGCCTCGATGATCGGGCGCTTCCGCTCGCGCATCTCCTCCAGGTGGGCGACCTTGTTCGCGAAGAACTCCTCGACCGGCACCGGATGGGTCGTCGTCGCACCCTCGGTGGTGACCTCGGCGACGCTTCCCGGCAGCAGCACGATGCCGTTGGTGCCCCCGACCTTGGCGTACTCCTCCTGGAAGACGGACTGGTCGGGGAAGATGTTGCCCTCGTCGCCGTGGATGTCGTTGAACTGCCACAACGCGTCGTCGAGGAAGCACGGCGGGCCGGCGATCGGGAAGACGTGCGACGCCTTCAGGTCGTCGATGTAGCGCCAGGTCCGGTCGAACTGCCGGTCACGCTTCTGCTTGCCGAACGCGGTCTTCGCCGACTGCGGCAGCTCGTAGACCATCGGGTACCAGATCGCGCCGGAGAACTGGAGCAGGTGCGCGTGCACGTGCCCCAGGTCGGCGAACACGGTCAGGTCGGTGGGGCGGGCGTCGTTCTGGTTGAGCAGTCGCACCCCGTCGTACTCCACCCAGAGTGAGGAGTCGCCGATCGGGCCGTCGGTGGGGCTGGTCAACGCCTGGATCATGACCTTGAGCCCGCCGTCCAGCTCCACCACCTGCTCGTTGGGCGCCCTGAGGAAGTTGGTGAAGCCCAGCGCCCGGAACTCGTCCTCCATCTCCGAGGTGGGGAATTCGGGGAGCAGGACCGTGGCGTCCTTCGAGACGAACTGCCGCAGGTGCTTCGCGTCGAAGTGGTCCCGGTGCAGGTGGGAGACGTACAGGTAGTCGACCTTGCCCAGGCTCTCCCAGTCGAGCAGGGAATTGTCCGGGAACGGAAACCAGGAGGCGAAGTAGGCCGGATTGACCCACGGGTCGCACAGGATGCTGCCCGCGGCCGTGTCGATCCGCATGCTGGCGTGCCCGGTTCCGGTCACTCGCACCGCACAGTCCCCCTCAAACAGACAATCAGGTGTACGCCAAACGCTACCGGAGGGAGTCTGACCGCCGCCCCGCGACGCCGGTAGTGCCGTCCGGCCCCGCTGGGCAGGGCCCCTCGGCCGGGAAACCCCCACCGCGCCGACCCGGGCAGGAGGCGTGCCAGACTAACCGGAGATCCGATCGCGAGGGAAGGACCGACAGTGGCAGGAAGCGAGCCGGTAACGTCGCCAGACCAGCACAAGCCTGGGCACCGCAAGGCCGGGCAGATCGGCGCAGTGCTCTCCGCGCTGGCGCTGGTGGTGATGGCGTTCTGCGGCGGCAACCACGAGGGCAGGGTCGAGGAGATCTGGTTGACCGGCCTGGCAGCGCTGCTGCTGATCATCGTGATCGGCGACGCCGTGCTGCGCCGCAACGGTCTGCGCTCCTGACCCGACCGACCGCCGGACGACCGGACGACGACGCCGAGGGCCCGCCCCCACCCGGGGACGGGCCCTCGTCCGTACGCGTCGGGGTCAGCGCCCGAAGAGAATGTCCTGCACGTCCTTGAGCGCGGCGTCGACCTCGGCTTCGAAGTAGCCACCGGGCACCAGGCCGAACCGGAGGGTGTCAAGGTCCTTCGGATTGACCGGCATCTGGTTGCGGCCCTGCATGCCGCCGAGCAGCGTGTCGAAGAAGCGGTCGACCTGGTCGGGGTCGTACCCGCTGCCGAACCGGCGCACCTGGAAGCTGCGCCGGATCTGGTCGACCCGGTAGAGGTCACTGCCGGGCGGCCCGGCCATCGGCGGGCCCCCGACCGGCGGACCGGCCACGGCCGGCGGGCCGGCCATCGGCGGACCACCGATGCCCTGCTGCGGCGTCGGGGGCGGACCCGCCGGGCCACGGCGCATGTCACGCAGGTCCCGTTCGGGCATCCGGATCTCGGCGGTCATGTCGGCGCGACCGTGACGACCGGCCTCGAAGCCGTCGAAGCGCGGCTCCTCGGGCGGATAGCCGCCGGGCGAGCGCTGATCGTCGGGAGGGCCGTAACCGCCAGGCACCCGCTGATCGTCGGGAGGGCCGTAGCCACCGGGCATCCGCTGGTCGTCCGGAGGGCCGTAGCTGCTGGGACCGGCGGGCAGGCCGCGCGGCGGGGCACCGTGCCCACCCATCGGGCCGCCGGGACCCATCGGGCCGGGGCCACCCGGGCCACGCTGCCCCTCGTAACCGCCGCGGGGGGCGTCGTACCCACCGGCGAAAGCGCCGGTCGGCTCGTCGTAGCGGCCGTAGCGATCGGCGGGTGGGCCGGCCTGCGCGGGCATCGGCCGGGGCGGCATGGGCTGCGGAACCAGGCCCCGCTCGTCGCGCATCGGCGGACCCAGCCGGTCCGGTGGGCCCATCCGGTCACCCATGCGGGGGTCGCCACCACGCCCGCCGGAACTGCGCTCCTCGAGCTCGGCCAACTGCCGCTCGACCCGGTCCAGGTGCAGGTCGACCTGCCACTCGTCGTAGCCGTTGAAACGGACCCGGAAGACGACGTCGTGGACCTCCTGGGAGGCCACCGGCGCGCCGACCTGCCGGCCGTCGAGCGTCGCCTCGACCCGGTCGAGGAAGGCATCCACCTCGTCGACCTTGTATCCCCGGCGGAGCGCCTTGCGCCGGAAACGCTGACCCTGACTCGCCACTATGTCTCCTGGTCTCGTTCGCCACGCCCGGTCACGCCGGTGCCTCTCCGGCGAGGTCGGTGTTGGTGTCGGTGTCCTCGGCGGCGGCGAGTTGGCCACACGCGCCGTCGATCTCACGACCTCGGGTGTCCCGTACGGTGGTGGACACCCCGGCGTCGCGCAACCGCCGGACGAACTCCCGCTCCACCGGCTTCGAGCTCGCGTCCCAGCGACTGCCCGGCGTCGGATTGAGCGGAATGAGGTTCACGTGCGCCAACTTGCCGGCCAGCAGCCGCCCGAGCAGGTCGGCTCGCCACGGCTGGTCGTTCACGTCCTTGATCATCGCGTACTCGATCGACACGCGACGGCCCGTCCGGGCGGCGTAGTCCCACGCTGCGTCCAGCACCTCGGCTACCTTCCAGCGCTGGTTGACCGGCACGAGTTCGTCGCGCAGATCATCATCAGGCGCGTGCAGCGACAGCGCAAGGGTCACTGAGAGGTCTTCGCTGGCCAGTCGGCGGATGGCCGGAACCAGACCGACCGTGGAAACGGTGATGTGCCGCTGGGACAGGCCGAGGCCCTCCGGAGCCGGGTTGACCAGGCGGCGGATGGCCGCGATCACCCGGGAGTAGTTGGCCAGTGGCTCGCCCATGCCCATGAAGACGACGTGCGACAGTCGCGGCGGCGAGCCCGCGACGACGCCGGAGGCCGCCACCCCGGCCAGGTACACCGCCTGGTCGACGATCTCGGCGGTGGACAGGTTGCGCGTCAGCCCGGCCTGGCCGGTGGCGCAGAACGGGCACGCCATGCCGCAGCCGGCCTGGCTGGAGATGCAGACGGTGACCCGGTCCGGGTAGCCCATCAGCACGCTCTCCACCAGCGAGCCGTCGTGCAGCCTCCAGAGCGCCTTGCGGGTCGCACCGTCGTCGCACGCCAGCTCGCGCACCGGAGTGAGAAGCTTGGGCAGCAACTGGTCGGCCAGCCGCTCCCGGGTCGCCGCCGGCAGGTCGGTCATCGCCTGCGGGTCGCGGACCAGCCGCCCGAAGTAGTGGTTGGAGACCTGCTTGGCGCGGAAGGCCGGCTCACCGAGCCCGGCGACCAGCGCCTGACGGCCGGCCAGGTCCAGGTCGGCGAGGTGCTGGGGTGGCATGGAGGCCCGGCGTGCGGCGGGGGCGTCCGAGGTTACGGGGATCAACGGCAGGCTCGTCATGGCTGGTCCAGTGTGTCACGCCTGCGGCGACACGTAGCTGCCCGGAGGTGCCGAACCGACACCGACCGCCGGGTCGGACCGATCGTGCCGGCGTGATCCATGCCTCACTTCACCATCGGCACGAAGATCGCCAGCAACAGGTACGCGGTCGGCACCGCGAACAGGATCGAGTCCAGTCGGTCCATCAGGCCGCCGTGGCCCGGCAACAGGTTGCTCATGTCCTTGACCCCGAGGTCACGCTTGATCATCGACTCGGCGAGGTCACCGAGGACCGCCGCGCACGAGACAGCCACCCCGAACACCGCACCCCACCAGGGCGCCACGTCCAACATCAACCACAGCAGCAGGGCACTGCCCAGCGCCGCCGCGGTGACCGAGCCGGCGAAGCCCTCCCAGGACTTCTTCGGGCTCACCGAGGGGGCCATCGGGTGCCGGCCGAACGAGACACCCGCGGCGTACCCGCCGGTGTCGGAGAGGACCACCGCGATCAGCGTGGCCAGGATCCGCAGCCGGCCGTCGTCGGGGGCCGCCGCCAGCAGCGCCGCGAACCCGCCGAGGAACGGCACGTAGACGGCGATCAGGGTGGCCGCCGTGAGATCCCGCTGGAAGCCGGCCGGGCCGTCGCCCAGGCGCCAGATCATCGTGCCCAGGACGGTGACCAGCAGCCCCAGGCTGAGTGCGTCCGGGCCAGCGAACCAGGCCAGACCCACCGTCAGCACCCCGCCGGCGATCAGCGGCACCAGCGGCGGGTGGGCGCCGCTGCGCCGGACCGCGCGGGCCATCTCCCACATGCCGACCGCGATGGCGGCGGCGATCACCGGCAGGAACGCCAACGGGTAGAACACCAGCGGCACCACGATGAGGGCGCCGAGACCGAGACCCACCCCGATCGCCGCCGGCAGGTTACGGCCGGCGCGTCCGGTGCCCACCTGCTGAGTGGCCGGTCGGTCGGCGCTCGCGCGGCGTCGGCCCTTCAGCCGCCGGCCGGACGGAGGCTCCGATCCGGTCGCCGGGTCCTCGTCCGGCCCGACGTCGGCCCCGATCGGCGCGAGCTGGGCGGTCGGGTAACCCGCATCGTCGTCACCGCGGATCGGACCAGAGCGGTCGTCGTGGCCCGACGGATCGCCGTCGTACCGGCCGGGTTCGTCGTAGCGGCCGGGCTCGTCGTACCGGCCGGGCTCGTCGTAGCGCTCCGGGCCGACGTGAGCGGGCCAGCCGTCGCCGCCGACGGGAGGGCGGCTGTCGTGCCGTCCGGCACCGCCGCGCTCCTCGTACCGGTCTGGCTGGTTGCGGTCGTCGGCGTACCGGTTGCGGTCGTCGAACCGGTCGTGCCGGTCCCGGTCGTCGCGGGCCGGACGACCGCGCTCGTCATAGGGATCTGAGTCCGAGGGGTCGGCGGCCGGACGGGTGCGCGGCTCGGCGTACAACTCGGCGCCGGCCGTCGGACGACGGCTCCACTGGCCGGCTTCGAGCTCCGGCTCGGGCCAGGGCAGCGACACCGGGTGCTCCGGCCGGTCCCAGCCGCGAGGCTCGCCGCCGTAGGGGTCGGGGTGGGACATCACGCACCGCGACGCGGCGCGAGGACCACCACATGACGCAGAACCACAAGCATCCCCTACATGCGCGACTTTTGTTCCTCCGGTTGACCGCTCCGACGGTCGGTCGATTCCCGGTGTTCACCGCCCGGTGGCCGGGAATCGTGCCGAGCCTACTGCACCCGCCGCTGCCGTGAGGTGGACGAGGGCGGCCCCCGCCCTGCTGCCCGCGCGCCAGGCGGCGCGGACGCGACACCGATCAGAGTTCCGCCGACCGGCCCGCAGCTCGGGCCGCCCCTGTGATTCATCGACGCCTATCCGACCGAGTTGCCGGGCGAACGGGGGATGACCCACCGTGTCCGACGGTGCTCGGCTCTCGGTGCGTCGGTGCCCGCCGGCGCGTTCCACGGAACGGGGGCGGTTCGGCCGCGGAATCAGCCTGCCGCACAGCGGTCGGAGCGCCGTGCGCGTCGAACTGCGAGACGCGTACCAAGGAGCGACCCTGACGACCCGGACCGTCCGGATCCCGCAAGGACGAACGACGTGAGGCGCGACCCCCGATCGGGGGTCGCGCCTCACGTCGACTGCGCGTCCAGCGGACACCGGGCCGGAGGTCAGACCTCCAGCAGCTCGGTCTCCTTGTGCTTGACCAGGTCGTCGACGTTGGCCACGTAGCGCTGGGTCAGGTCGTCCAGCTCCTTCTCGGCGCGGCGACCATCGTCCTCGCCGGCTTCGCCGTCCTTGACGATCCGGTCCAGCTCCTCCTTGCCACGGCGGCGGACGTTACGGATCGCCACCTTGGCCTCCTCGCCCTTGTTCCGAGCGACCTTGATCATGTCGCGGCGGCGTTCCTCGGTCATCTGCGGGAGCAGGATCCGCAGCTGGTTGCCCTCGTTGTTCGGGTTCACCCCGAGGTCCGAGTCGCGGATCGCCTTCTCCATGACATTGATCTGCGAGTTGTCGTACGGCTTGATGATGGCCATCCGCGGCTCGGGGACCGCGATGGACGCCATCTGGGTCAGCGGCGTGGGTGTGCCGTAGTAGTCGATGATGACCTTGGAGAACATGGCGGCGTTGGCGCGACCGGTGCGGATGGCGCCGAACTCCTCCTTGGCGTGCTCGACCGCACGCTCCATCTTCTCCTCGGCCTCGAGGAGGGTGTCGTCGATCACCGGTCTCCTCGCCTCCTTCTGTGCTCGTGGTGGGCTCTGCTCGCCTCTGTCATCGCCCCGCAACGGGGACGCTGACTCAGGCGGTGATCAGGGTGCCGATCTTGTCGCCACCTACCGCGCGGATGATGGTGTCGTCACCCTGCGCGCCGAAGACCAGCATCGGCAGGCCGTTCTCCATGCAGAGGCTGAACGCCGCCGCGTCGGCGACCCGCAGGTTGCGGCGCAGCACCTCGGAGAAGGTGATCGAGTCGAGCTTGCTGGCGGTGGGGTCGAGCCGAGGATCGGCGGTGTAGACACCGTCCACCCCGTTCTTGCTCATCAGCACCACGTCAGCCCGGATCTCCAGCGCCCGCTGAGCGGCAACCGTGTCGGTGGAGAAGTACGGCATGCCCGCGCCGGCCCCGAAGATGACCACCCGGCCCTTCTCCAGGTGCCGGATCGCCCGCAGCGGAATGTACGGCTCGGCGACCTGTGCCATGGTGATCGCGCTCTGCACGCGGGTCTCGATGCCTTCCTTCTCCAGGAAGTCCTGCAGGGCCAGGCAGTTCATCACGGTCCCGAGCATGCCCATGTAGTCGGCGCGGGCCCGGTCCATTCCGCGTTTCTGCAGCTCGGCGCCACGGAAGAAGTTTCCGCCCCCGACCACCACGGAGACCTGCACGCCGCGGCGGACCACGGTGGCGATCTGCCGGGCGATGGCCTGGACGACGTCCGGGTCGACGCCGATGGCGCCACCGCCGAACACCTCACCGGAAAGCTTCAACACCACCCGGCGGGCCCGACCGGGCGGCGGCGCCGTCGGATCGTCCATCGCCAGCGTCCGGTCACTCACAACCTGCGTCATCCGCCCCGCCCTTTCCCAGGCGCACGCCCCGCGCGCCGCGTACCGCGTACCTGCCGCTGCCGACCCTATGTGACGAGGAGGCCGCGGTGCCTGTCACGTACACCGGCGGCCTCCTCGTCGACGTTTCCTGCCCACGGGCGCATGCGGCACCCGGTGGCGGCTCAGGCCTGGCCGACCTCGAACCGCACGAAGCGGGTGACCTCGATACCGGCCTCGGCCAGCACCTGCTTCACCGACTTCTTGTTGTCGGCCACGGACGCCTGGTCGATCAGGACGTAGTCCTTGAAGAAGGCGTTCACCCGGCCGTCGACGATCTTCGACAGCGCCGCCTCGGGCTTGTTCTCCTCGCGGGCGGTCTGCTCGGCGATACGCCGCTCGGACTCGACGACCTCGGCCGGCACCTCGTCACGGGTGACGTACTTCGGCCGCATCGCGGCGATCTGCATGGCGACGCCACGAGCGTCGGCGTCACCGGCCTCGTCCGCCTTGCCGGAGTACTGCACCAGCACGCCGACCGCCGGAGGGAGGTCCTGGGCCTTGCGGTGCAGGTAGACGGCGGTG
The DNA here is from genome assembly GCF_046549295.1 of Micromonospora sp. 067-2. Taxonomy (NCBI): domain Bacteria; kingdom Bacillati; phylum Actinomycetota; class Actinomycetes; order Micromonosporales; family Micromonosporaceae; genus Micromonospora; species Micromonospora sp. 067-2. Next base: position 142,438 of record NZ_JAJPWB010000008.1, read on the forward strand.
GTGCCGTCCAGCTTGGCGAAGCGGTTGAGGACCAGCTTCTCACCGATCTTGGCGGACTGCTCCTGGATCAGGTCGGCGACCGGCTTGCCGTTCAGCTCGCTGGCCAGCAGCTCCTCGGCGCTGTTCACGCCGGAGCGCTCACCGTGCTCGACCAACTGCTGGGCCAGGGCGATGAACGACTCGGTCTTGGCCACGAAGTCGGTCTCGCAGTTGACCTCGAGCAGCGCCTTGCCGGAGTGGGCCACCAGGCCGTTGGCGGCGGTCCGGCCGGCCCGCTTGCCGACGTCCTTGGCGCCCTTGACGCGCAGGATCTCGGTGGCCTTGTCGAAGTCGCCCTCGGCCTCGGTCAGCGCCTTCTTGCTGTCCATCATGCCGGCGCCGGTGAGGTCGCGGAGCTTCTTGACGTCCGCGGCGGTGAATTGGGACATGGCTCTCTCTTCGGTGTTGAGACGGCGTGTGGATGGTCAGAGGTGCCGGTTACCCGGATCCGGGCGAATCGTGCCCGGCGTACCGCCGCTGCCCCACCGCTCGGAAGAACCGGCGGCAGGGCAGCGACGGTGCGGTCACTCCGCGGTGGCGGCCGCCCGCTGCTCGGTGGCGGCCTGCGCCGGCTCCTGCTCGTCGGCAGCGGCGGGCTGCTCGACGGCGGCAACGGCCGGGGCGGGCTGCTCGACGGCGGCATCGGCCGGCTGCTCGGCCGGGGCAGCCGAGTCGTCGGCCTTCTTCGGCTCCTCGAGCAGCTCGCGCTCCCACTCGGTCAGCGGCTCGTCGGTCGCCACACCCGGCTCGGGCTTCTCGTCGGAGCCCCGGCGGCGGCCGGAACGCGCGATCAGACCGTCCGCGACGGCGGCGGCGACGACCCTGGTCAGCAGCTCGGCCGAGCGGATCGCGTCGTCGTTACCCGGGATCGGGAAGTCGACCTCGTCCGGGTCGCAGTTGGTGTCCAGCACCGCGATCACCGGGATGCCCAGCTTGCGGGCCTCGTCGACGGCGATGTGCTCCTTCTTGGTGTCGACGATCCAGACCGCGGCCGGCAGCTTCTGCATGTCCCGCAGACCACCCAGCGTGCGGGTGAGCTTGATCTTCTCGCGGGAGAGCTGCAGGGTCTCCTTCTTGGTGTACCCGGCGGCGGTGCCGCTGAGGTCACCCAGGCCCTCCAGCTCCTTCATCCGCTGGAGCCGCTTGTACACGGTCTGGAAGTTGGTCAGCATGCCACCGAGCCAGCGGTGGTTGACGTACGGCTGGCCGACCCGGGTCGCCTGCTCGGAGATGGCCTCCTGAGCCTGCTTCTTGGTGCCGACGAACAGGATGCTGCCGCCCTCGGCGACGGTGCCACGGATGAACTCGTACGCCTTCTCGATGTAGTCGAGGGTCTGGCGCAGGTCGATGATGTAGATGCCGTTGCGCTCCGTCATGATGAATCGCTTCATCTTCGGGTTCCAGCGCCGGGTCTGGTGCCCGAAGTGGACACCGCTCTCCAGCAGCTGACGCATGGTCACGACGGCCATGGTGGTACTCCTCAAGATCCCTGGTTGTCACGCCCGGCCGGTGGCCGGGCGTCCTGGCGCCTGGTCGCCGGCCATGGTGTTCCCGATCACGATCGGGACCAGGGAGGCCGTCGCTCCACGACGATTTCGTGAAGAGGGCGCGCGAGGTCGACCGCGCAAGGCGGTCGCCAGTTGGCCAGTGTACGCGCCTCCCCGACCCCCTGGCTTCCGGGTACGCGCGAACGCCGTCGGACCCGGCGGCGCGGCCTGGCGCGGCGGCCGGCGGCCGGCGGCTCGGCAGTGAGCCCGGTGGACGGCGGGTGCTAGCCGGCGGCCAGCGCGGCGGCGACGAAGAGCACCAGGCCAACGGTCAGGTAGGCCGTCGGTGGACGCAGCCAGCCCCGGCCGCCGTCGGAGAGCGCCAGCCCGCCGGTCCGCAACCCGTACAACCCGGTTGCGAAGATCGGCAGCCCGACGACCAGCGCAATGCCCACGACCACGTTTCCGGCGGAGAGCGGATCGCCGGTCGCCCCGGCCAGCAACACCCGTAACGCCGGCACCTCGAACACCATCACCAGCAGGGCGAAGAGCACGGCCAGCACCGGACGGCGGGTCCGGTAGACGCCGTCGGCCACGGGCGGGAACGCCGACTGTTCCCCCGCCGGCAGATCAGCGCCCCGGGGGCCTATCCCCGGCATCGGGCCGGTCGGCATCTCCAGCGGGTGCGGCTGTTCGCCGCCGCGGGTGGACTCGACGATCGGGTACGCACCAAACGGGCCGGGACGACCCTGGTCGGCCAGCACCCCCGCCGAGGGGTCTCCGGCGGGCATCGCCTCGCGGGCACCGGTCAGGGGGGTCGACTCCCGCCGACCGGCGGCCTGCGGTGTCGACTCCCGGTCGGCGGTCAGCGGCGAGCCCGCCGACACCGCGTCCCGGGCGGCCCGACGACCGGGCAGCTCACCGGAGACCTCGGAGGGGTCACGGTCCGCCCGCCGAGAGCGGGCCCCTCGGTAACCGTCGGCGTCCGACTGGGCCGCACCCAACGGGTCGACCGGGCCAAAGCGCGTCGAGTCGGGCTCCGCCGCGCCGAATCGGCCACCCTGGGCGTCAATGGCCCCGAACCGCCCGGAGTCCGGCTCCCGGGTGCCGAAGCGATCAGAGTCCGGTTCCGGGGTGCCGAAGCGACCGCCGTCCACCGCGCCGAAGCGCCCGGAGCCGGGCTCGGCGAGCCGATCGGGCACCGCCGCAAACCGGCCGGAATCGCCCTCGGGCGGCATCAGCTCGGTGCCGGTCCTACCGGGCGGGGCCGACTCACGGCGGCGGCCGGCGCCGGTGTCCTCGCCGTAGCGACCGTCCTCGGCGCCGCGCTGCTCGGGAACCTCGCCGTCCCGGTACCTCGGCTCGCCCGTGCCACGCCACTCCGACTCGCCATAGCCGCGACCCCGCTCGTCGGGATACCAGCGCGGTTCCTGATCTTCCGGAAAGCTCCGTCGTCCGTCCACGTCCGGCACCGTATGCGACCGGCTGCGCCCGCGCCATCCGAGCCCCGCCGCTGCTCAACCTCGACAGCACACGACGGCGCGCAGGCAGGCCGCGCCGTGGGTGGCGCAGCGACGCCGGTTGTCGCGGGGCTCAGCTCGTCGGCGGGCCGCCGCTGGGCGCATCCAGCTCCGCGACGAGGTGGGCGCGCAGCTCGTCGTGCTGCGGACCGAGGGCGTCCGCCGGATCCCGCCGCACCTGATCGGGGTACGCGTAGAGCGGCGCCCGTCGGATCGCCGCCGGCTCCCACTCGTAGCGCGGCCGGACGTGAGCGTGCAGGTACGGGTCCAGGTCGCCGAGGATCTCGTAGTTGACCCGCCGGAACGCCGGGTCCCGACGGGCGCAGACCCGGGCCACCGCCGCCCCGAGCAGGTCCATGTCGGCGAGGAACGCCAGGCGCTGGTCCCGCGGCAGGTCGGTCAGCCGATCCGCGGTCGGGTCGTCGGTGATCAGTACGCAGTAGCCCGGCAGGTGCTGAGCATCCCCGATCTCCGCAAAGCCGGCGGAGAGCCGACACAGCACGGTGGGGTCGCGTCCGGCCAGGGCCGCCCCGACCCGGTCGGCACGCCCGTCGTCGTCGGTCATCGCCGCAGCCTCACGGTCGATGCCCGAGAATCATGATCATGAGCGGGAGAGTGCCCACCCGGGCGTGGCCTGTTCGCACGCTACGGTCCGCGTGACTAGCACACGGCGAGCTTGATCATTCGGTCGTCCACAGGATGCCCGTCGTCCACAGCGGGCCGCGGCCGGGGTCGCGGTGGGCGTCCCCCGGCGGGCACCGTGCCGGCCATGACGAAGCGGAACCAGGCGGTCGGCGCGTACGGCGAGCGGTGCGCCACCCGGCACCTGACCGAGGCAGGGCTGCGGCCCGTCGCCCGAAACTGGCGCTGCCCCGACGGGGAGATCGACATCATCGCCTGGGACGGGCCGGTGCTCGCCTTCTGCGAGGTGAAGACCCGACGGGGCGACAGCTTCGGCACCCCGGCCGAGGCGGTCGTGCCGACCAAGGCCCGCCGGCTGCGCGGGCTCGCCGCCCGCTGGCTGGCCGAGACCGGGACGACCGCCGACGAGGTGCGGTTCGACGTGCTCTCGGTACGGCTGCCCGACGCCGGCCCGGCGCAGGTCGACCACCTCAAGGGTGCGTTCTGAGATGCGCGTACCAGGCGGTCGGGCCGGCGGTGACGCGCCGTGAGTTACGCGAAGGTGCTCTGTGTGGGGCTGGTCGGAGTCACCGGTCACCTGGTCGAGGTGGAGGCAGACCTGGCCGCCGGCCTGCCAGCAGTGGTGATCTCCGGGCTGCCGGACACGGCCCTGCACGAGGCCCGGGACCGGGTCCGGGCCGCCGTCGTCAACTCCGGCCAGCGCTGGCCGAACCGGCGGATCACGCTGAACCTGCTGCCGGCGACGCTGCCGAAGTTCGGCTCGGCATTCGACCTGGCCATCGCGGCGGCGCTGCTGGGCGGGTCGGGTGAGCTGCCGTTGCTCCCCCTGGAGGGAGTGGTCGTCCTCGGCGAGTTGGGCCTGGACGGAACGGTCCGGCCGGTGCGCGGGGTGCTGCCGATGGTGGCCGCCGCCGCCCGCGAGGGCATCGATCGGGTGATCGTCCCCGCCGGCAACGCCGCCGAGGCCGCCGTCATCCCGGGGGTACGGGTGCGGGCGGTGGACACCCTGCACCGGCTGGTCGCCTTCGTCCGGGACGGTAGCCCGCTGATCGAACCCCCTGCGGAGGTCCCGGCGACGGCCACCAGCGGCCCGGACCTGTCCGAGGTCGCCGGGCAGCAGCTCGGACGGCGGGCGCTGGAGGTGGCGGCAGCCGGCGGCCACCACATCGCGCTGCTCGGCCCGCCGGGCGCCGGCAAGACGATGCTGGCCGAACGGCTGCCGTCGATCCTGCCCGAGTTGGACGACGACGCGGCGCTGGAGGTCACCGCGCTGCACTCGGTCGCCGGGCTGCTTGCACCGGGCGGCCGGCTGCTGCGCCGCCCGCCGCTGCAGGCACCGCACCACACGGCGACCGTGCCGTCGCTGGTCGGTGGCGGTTCGGGGCTGGCCCGGCCCGGCGCGGTTTCCCTGGCCCACCGGGGAGTCCTCTTCCTGGACGAGGCACCGGAGTTCAGCAAGGGCGCGCTGGAGGCGCTGCGCCAGCCACTGGAGAACGGCCGCGTCCAACTGGCCCGCAGCGGGGGCGCCACCGAGTACCCGGCCCGGACGCAGCTGGTGTTGGCCGCCAATCCCTGCCCGTGTGCGAAGCCCTCCGGCGACGTGCACTGCGAGTGCAGCCCGCAGGCCCGCCGCCGCTACCTGGGTCGGCTCTCCGGGCCGCTGCTCGACCGGATCGACGTCCAGGTGCGGCTGATGCCGGTGCGCGCAGCGGAGCTGATGGCCTCCGAGGGCGACGCGGAGTCCTCGGCCACGGTCGCCGCACGGGTGTCGGTGGCCCGGCAGGCGGCCTCCACCCGCTGGGCCAGCCTCGGGCGGCGGCTCAACGCAGAGGTGGACGGCCCGCATCTGCGCCGACCGCCCTGGCGGCTGCCCGCTCGGGACACCGCCGAGCTGCGCGGACGGCTCGACTCCGGCTCGCTGTCCGCGCGCGGCTTCGACCGGGTGACCCGGATGGCCTGGACGATCGCGGATCTGGACGGCCGGGACCGGCCGGACCGGGAGGACGTCCGGGAGGCGATCCAACTACGGACAGGAGAGGCGACGTGAGCGCCGACGAGGAGGGCAGGCTGGCCCGGGTCGCGCTGACCTGGCTGGCCGAGCCGGGCACCCGCGCGGTGCATCACCTGGTGGAACGGCTGGGGCCGGCGGCAACGCTGGACCTGCTGCTCGACGGCGGCAGCCCGGACGGCTGGCTGCACACCACCGTGGCCGCCCGCTCGGCCGCTGGCGACGCCCGGGCTGTCGCGGCCGAGGCGCTGGAGCGGGCGGACCGTCTCGGCGCCCGGCTGGTCACACCCGACGACGAGGAGTGGCCAACCCGGGTGGCCGGCCTGGCCACGCTGCGCCTACCGGACGCCGTCAGACGAGTGGACGTCGAGACGGCCCCACCGCTCTGCTTCTGGGTCCGGGGCGGTTGGCCGCTGGGCGAGGCGATGGAGCGTTCGGTGGCCGTCGTCGGGGCGCGGGCAGCCACCGGCTACGGGCAGCACGTCGCCACCGAGCTGGGGTACGGCCTGGCCGAGCGGGACTGGACGGTCGTCTCGGGTGGCGCGTTCGGCATCGACGCGGCCGCTCACCGGGGTGCCCTCAACGCGGGCGGGCTGACCGTCGCGGTGCTGGCCTGCGGGCTGGACCGGCCGTACCCGGTGGGCAACACCGCACTTTTCGACCGGATCGCCGACACCGGCCTGTTGGTGAGCGAGTGGCCGCCGGGCGCCGAGCCGCTACGGCCACGGTTCCTGATCCGAAACCGGGTGATCGCCGGCGGCACCCTGGGCACCGTGGTGGTGGAGGCGGCGGCACGCAGCGGTGCGACGCAGACCGCTCGGCGAGCCATCCACACCAGCCGGGTGGCCATGGTGGTGCCCGGGCCGGTGACCTCGGCGATGTCCGTCGGCGCGCACGAGCTGCTCCGCGAGTTCCCCAGGGCACGGCTCGTCACCGGGGTGGGGCACGTGCTCGAGGAGGTGGGCCGGATCGGGGCGGACCTGGCACCGCTGGTCCGAGGGCCGCAGCAGCCGGCCGACGCGCTCGACGACGACGCGCGGTCGCTGCTGGAGGCGCTGCCCCGTCGGCGCGCGCTCGGCGTGGACTCCCTCGCCGCCCGGGCCGGGGTCGACGTGCGGACGGCCCTTCGGAAGCTGTCCCTCCTGGAGGAGCTGTCTCTGGTGGTCCGTCGCGACGACGGCTACGCCCTCGCCCCGCCAGCCAAACCGAAGCGCGGATCGCCCCCGAGCCCCGCACCGGCACCGGATTCGCCGACCGGCGAGGTGCCCACGCCTACGCCGCCCGCACCGGCGCCGACGGCACCGAGATTGGCGCTGCCCATGGTGGAGGATGCTCGGCCGTAGGCTGATGTCGTGCCAGCTGTCAGTGGATATGCGCGGGCCGATCGGCGGTCCCGCACCGGAACGCGCCCGCCCGGGTGCCGATGAGCCGGCCCGCCCGGAGCACCCGGGAGGCTCACCAGGGGCTGCCACCCGCACTGCGCGAGGCGGTCGACGACTTCGCCGAGCACCTGTCCCGGGTCCGCAACCGGTCGGCGCACACCGTCCGGGCGTACGTCACCGACCTGGTCTCGCTGCTCGACCATGGCGTCCGGATGGGCTACGTCGACCTGTCCGAGCTGGACCTGTCGGTGTTGCGGAGCTGGCTGGCCCGACAGCGGACCACCGGTGCCGCCCGTACGTCGTTGGCGCGGCGGGCCGCGTCGGCGCGGGCGTTCAGCACGTGGGCGCACCGGGCCGGGCTGCTCCCCACCGACGTGGGTGCCGCGCTGGCCAGCCCCCGCGCGCACCGGGAACTGCCCGCCGTTCTGCGCGCCGACCAGGCCGCCGCCCTGGTCGAGGCGCCGGCCCGGCTGCCACCGCCAGCCGGGCCGACGTCGAGTGCGGCAGGAGATACCTCGGCCGTGGCCGTGCCGCTGCGCGATCGGGTGCTGCTGGAACTGCTCTACGCCACCGGCGCGCGGGTCAGCGAGGTGTGCGGGTTGGACGTCGGGGACATCGATCACGGCCGCCGGGTCGTCCGGGTGTTCGGCAAGGGCGGTCGGGAGCGGTCGGTGCCGTACGGGCTGCCCGCAGAGCGTGCGCTGGACGACTGGTTGCGCCGAGGGCGTCCGGCGCTGGCGGGCGCCCGGTCGGGGGACGCCCTGCTGCTCGGTGCCCGGGGCGGCCGGCTCAACCCGACCAGCGCGCGCCAGATCGTCGGCGGATACGCCGAAGCCGTCGGTCTGCCCCGGACCAGCCCGCACGGGCTGCGCCACTCCGCCGCCACGCATCTCCTCGAGGGTGGTGCGGACCTGCGCGCCGTGCAGGAGCTGCTGGGTCATTCGTCGCTGGCCAGCACGCAGATCTACACGCACGTATCGGTGGAACGGCTACGCGCCGCCTACCGCCAGGCCCACCCCCGCGCCTGAGCAAGGCCCGGAGTGCGCGGGAGCGCGGCGGTTACGATCATCAGGTGAGCGTCCCGCAGCCTCCCGAGCCGATTCCGGGCGCCCGCCTGCTCTTCTCTCTCGACCCGGCGGTCAGCTACCTCAACCACGGCTCGTTCGGCGCGGTACCGATCGGCGTGCAGCGGGCCCAGCAGCGGCTGCGTGACGAGATGGAGGCCAACCCGCTGCGCTTCTTCACCCAGGGGCTGGTCGACCGGATCGCGCACACCCGTCGCCACCTCGCCGGGTTCCTGGGCGCCGACCCGGACGGCAGCGCCCTGGTCGGCAACACCACCACCGCGGTCGCCGTGGTGCTCCAGTCGCTGGGTCTGCGACCCGGCGACGAGATCCTCAGCACCGACCACAGTTACGGCGCGGTCAGCCTCGCCATCCAGCGGGAGTGCCGCCGGACGGGAACCGTCAGCCGGGTCCTGCCGGTCCCGCTGGCCGCCACCGACGAGCAGGTTGTGCAGACCATCCGCGCCGGTCTACGCCCGGGGCGGACCCGGCTGCTCATCGTCGATCAGCTCACCTCGGCGACCGCCAGGCTCTTCCCGACCGCAGCCATCGTCGGGGTGGCCCGCGAACACGGTGTGCCGGTCCTGGTGGACGCCGCGCACGCGCCGGGCATGCTGCCCACGCCGGTGAGCAGCATCGGCGCGGACTTCTGGGCGGGCAACCTGCACAAGTGGGCGTACGCCCCGCGCGGAACCGCCCTGCTGGCGGTGGCCGCGCAGTGGCGGGAACGGCTCGAGCCGCTGGTGGTCTCCTGGGAGCAGGACGCCGGCTTTCCGGCCCGGGTCGAGTGGCAGGGCACTCTCGACTACACGTCCTGGTTGGCTGCCCCGGCCGGCCTGTTCACGCTGCGCAGCCTGGGCGTCGAACGGGTGCGGGCGCACAACGCCGCACTCGTCGCGTACGGCCAGCGGGTGGTGGGCGACGCGCTGGGGGTGCGCCCCGCGCAGCTGCCCGACCCGGGTGGACCGGGGGTTGCCCTGCGCCTCATTCCACTGCCGGCCGGCACGGCCACCACCATCGACGCGGCGCAAGCGCTGCAGACGCGGATCGGCGAGCGGCTCGCCGCCGAGGTCGCGGTGATGAGCTGGAACGGGCGGGGGTGGTTGCGGCTCGCCGGTCAGGTCTACAACACCGCCGACGAGTACGAGCGGCTGGCCGTGCGGCTGCCGGCGCTGCTGGCCCAGCGCTGACCGGAGTCCACGGGGAGCAGCCGGACCGGCCCGATGCCGAGCAGGGCCAGCGGGTCGAGGTATTCCGAGCCCCGAAGCAGCCCCCAGTGCAGGCAGGCCACGGCCGGGCACCCTGGATGACCGGGCATCAGCTCGCCCAGCGGCGCACCGGCGGCGACCGGCTGGCCGGGACGTACGGCTGGGCGCACCGGCTCGTACGTGGTCCGCAGCCCACCGGCGTGCCCCACGGTGACCACCGGCCGACCGGCCACCGGACCCGCGAAGAGCACGATGCCCGGCCCGGCGCTGCGGACCACCGCCCCGACCGGGGCGGCCAGGTCCACGCCCCGGTGTCCGGCCAGCCAGGGCTGCGGCGGCGGGTCGAACCGTCGCACCGGGCGGGGTGCGGGATCCAACGGCCAACGGAACCGCCCCGGCCCGGCGTCCGCCGGGGCCACCACGGCGACCGGCACGATCGGCGCCGGCGCACGGCCGGGCACCGCCGCCAGCAGCACCGCGAGGCTGCAGAGCTGGATGGTCAGCGCGAACGGGATGGCGGTGCAGAGCAGCACGGTGCGGCGGATCGAGCCGGAGCGCGCGGCGGGTGGCGGTCTCATGCGGGCAGCCTGTGGCCGGGGTCGGGCCGCCCACCACCCCGAGCGGCGGAGCTGTGGATGACCGGCGGTCCTGTGGACGACGACCGACGTTGTCGATGATCTGCTATCTGCGGGTCGGCAGCGGCGGCCGACCAGGGGGGAGCGGTCCACCGGCAATCTTCGGGCCGCGACAGAGGGCCTAGGCTGGGCCGCGTACGGCGTGACGCCGCCGTTGCGATCGGGGGAGGCCGCGTGACCACTGTCGATGACCGGTTGCTGGACACCGGTGCCGTCGGTGCGCCGACGGTGGCCGAGGTGAGTGGCCCGTCCCGGCTGGCCGAGCCGGACGAGGCGATCAGCGCCGAGGAGTTGCAGCTCGCCGCCCGCAACCACGGCATTCCGCTGGAGGCGCTGCGCTACGACGTCACCCCGGCAGGGCTGCACTACCTGCTCATCCACTACGACATTCCGGAGCTGGACCCGACCACACACGCGCTGACCGTCGGCGGCGCCGTGGACCGACCGCTGACCGTCACCCTGGCCGAGCTGTGGGAGCGGCGCCGCGTCACCCACCAGGTCACCCTGGAGTGCGCGGGCAACGGGCGCGCCCTGCTGCAGCCCCGGCCGGTCAGCCAGCCCTGGCTGGTCGAGGCGGTCGGCAACGCCGAGTGGACCGGCACTCCGCTGGCACCGCTGCTGCGTGAGGCGGGCCTCGGGCAGGACGCTGTCGACGTCGTGTTCACCGGCGCGGATCACGGCGTCGAGCGCGGGGTGGAGCAGGACTACCAACGGGCCCTGCCGGTCGCCGACGCGCTGCGCGAGGAGGTGCTGCTGGCGTACGAGATGAACGGCGCTCCCCTGTTGCCGCAGCACGGCGCGCCGCTGCGGCTGATCGTGCCGGGCTGGTACGGCATGGCGCACGTGAAGTGGGTCCACTCGGTGGACGTCCGGACCGCGCCGTTCGAGGGCTACCAGAACGCGGTGGCCTACCGGCTGCGCCGCGACGCCGACGACCCGGGCGTGCCGGTCACCAGGATCGAGCCGCGTGCCCTGGTTCGTCCACCCGGCTTTCCGGACTTCATGTCCCGCCGCCGGGTGCTGCGGCCGGGACCGTGCACGCTGGACGGTCGGGCCTGGTCGGGGCACGCGCCGGTGACCACCGTGGAGGTGACCACCGACGGCGGGGCGAGTTGGGCACCGGCCGAGCTGGACCCGGCCGGCGGCGGGGACTTCGCCTGGCGGCGGTGGCGGCACGAGTGGACCGCGACGCCGGGCCGGTACGTGCTCGGCGCGCGGGCGACCGACGCGTCCGGGCGGACCCAGCCGGTCGACCAGCCGTGGAATCGTGGCGGCTTCGCCAACAACCTGGTGCAGCGGGTCGAGGTCGTGGTGCCGACCGGGTGAGCTGCCCGGGGTTGGGCCACCCGTGGTGGGTCGGGTGCGGTCAGCCGCCGAAGCCCGAGTCGGCGGGGAGCGAGATGTCCGGCTTCTCCAACTCCTCGACGTTGACGTCCTTGAAGGTCATCACTCGGACGTTCTTCACGAAGCGGGCAGGCCTGTACATATCCCACACCCAGGCATCGTGCATCTCGACCTCGAAATAGACCTCGCCGTCGGAGTTGCGCACGTGCAGGTCGACCTGGTTGGCCAGGTAGAACCGGCGTTCCGTCTCCACCACGTAGGAGAACTGGCGGACGATGTCGCGGTACTCCCGGTAGAGCTGCAGCTCCATCTCGGTCTCGTACTTCTCGAGATCTTCCGCGCTCATCGCACTCCGCCTTCCATGACCACATCTTCCCCCACCGGCGCCGGAGGCCGAGGCTGCTCGCCCAACGCCACGCCGACGGTACTCCCTGGCGCCCAGGAGCGCTCCATCGGCTCGTCCGGGCCCGGTCCGACGGGCCGACGGGAGCGCGGCGGCCGGCCGTCCCGGCCGGAGATCGTGGCGACATTGACGTACGAGAACCGGTGCTCGCGACACGGCCCGTGCTCCCGCAGCGCCGCCGTGTGCTCCGGGGTGATGTAGCCCTTGTGCTCGGCGAAGCCGTACGCCGGAAACACCCCGTCCATCTCCACCATGAGCCGGTCCCGGGTGACCTTGGCCAACACGCTGGCCGCCGCCACACAGGCCGCCACCCGGTCGCCCTTCCACACCGCCAGCCCCGGCACGCCCAGGCCGTCCACGCCGAAGCCGTCGGTCAGCACGTACTCCGGTCGGGTGGGCAGCGAGGCGAGCGCCCGACGCATCGCGGCGAGGTTGCACACGTGCAGCCCTCGGGCGTCGACCTCCTCGGCGGGAATGACCACCACGGCGTACGCCAGTGCGCGGTCCACGACCTCCGCGTATACCCTCTCCCGGCTTGCCGGGGTCAGCAGCTTGGAGTCGGCCAGCCCGTCGATCTCGCCGGGCCGCCCCTCGGGGAGGATCGCCGCGGCGGCGACCAGGGGACCGGCGCACGCGCCCCGGCCGGCCTCGTCGGCGCCGGCCACCTGCCGGAAGCCGCGCCGTTGCAGCGCCCGTTCCAACGCGTACAACCCGGCTTCCCGGCGCACGACGGTCCGCGGTGGGGTCAGCACGACGCCCCCTCGCGACCGGCGTCGGCGTCCAGCAGCCGGGTCAGCAGGGCCGGCAGGTCGGGCGGGTAGTACCGCTCACCGCTGGCCGCCAGCTCGGCCGGCGCCCACCAGCGGTGCCCGGCGATGCTGCCGCGCTCGATGTCGTCGAAGCCCGCGGTGTCGACCTCCCACGACGGCACCAGGAGCAGGAAGAAGTCCTGCTCCTGGCGATACAGGACCCCGTTGAACGAGAACTCGGTGGTGTCGGACCAGACCGGCTCACCGAGCTCGGCCGGATCCAGCCGCAGGCCGGTCTCCTCGGCCAACTCACGTGCCGCGCCCGCCGCCGGAGACTCCGCCGGATCAAGCCCGCCGCCAGGGGTGAACCAGTACCGGTGCTCGGGGCGCGCCGGGTCGAAGCCGTCGAAGAGCAGCACCCGGCCGGCCGCGTCGACGAGCAGCACGCGGGCCCCCCGTCGAGGGGTGTAGAGGGTCACCGCCCCAGCCTGCCAGACCGGCCGCGAATCGCCCACGCCCCGGTCGGCCTACGGCTTCCCAATGCCCTCGTACTGCTTCGGCACGGTCAGCCAGGTGGCCCGGTTGACCGGCCAGAAGACCGTGAACGCCCGCCCGATCACCTCGTCCTCCTCGATGGTGGCCTCGGTGATGTTCTGGCCGGACTGCTGCCAGTGCTCCAGCGAGTCGCCGGAGGCGGAGCGGTGGTCGCCCATCACCCACAGCCGCCCCTTCGGGACGGTGATGTCGAACTCCTGGTCGGCCGGCTTGTCGCGGACCCCGTCCAACGAGAAGATGTACGGCTCGTCGAGCGACTTGCCGTTGATCATCAACCGGTCCTCCGGGTCGCAACAGACCACGTGGTCGCCGCCGACACCGATCACCCGCTTGATGAAGTCCTCACCCTTGGGGTTGCCGCTCCACTCGATCGGCGCCTTGAAAACGACCACCTCACCGCGGTGCGGTGACCGGAAGTCGTAGACCAGCTTGTTGACCAACACCCGATCATCGATCTTGAGGGTGTTCTCCATGGACGGGGAGGGGATGAAGAAGGTCTGCAGCACGAAGGCGCGGACCAGCACCGCGACCAGGATCGCCACACCCAGGAGGATCGGCAGCTCCTTCCAGAAGGAGCTGCGGGGCTTGTCGGTCTGCTCGTCAATCACGCCAAGGAGCCTACGTTGCCGGACTGGACGTCACCGTCCGGAACGCGCGGGAACCCCGCAGCGCGGTGGCCAACGGGAGAAGTAGCAGCACATCGGCCTGCGGGGTCGGTCGGACCGGAGGCACCCCGGAGGACGCGGCGGCCGGCCCGGGCACGTCGTCGAACGTCGACGGCACCGACAGCGGATCCCACCGGGAGGACGGCCAGACCACCAGAAACGCCCGGCCGACCACGTTGTCGATCGGCACCGGGCCCTGACAGCGCGCGTCCTGGGAAACCTCCCGATGGTCGCCCATCACGAAGATCTGACCCGGCGGTACGACGACCTCGTCGAAACGCCGGGAGCGGCACTCCCCCGGGTTGGGCGGCAGGTCCAGAGGGGAGTTCCGCAGCACGTACGGCTCGTCCAGCGGCGCGCCGTTGACGGTGACCCGGCCCTGACTGTCGCAGCACGCGACCCGGTCACCGGGAAGGCCGATCACCCGCTTGATGAAGTCCTTCTCGCCGGGGCGGCTCACCCCGACCAGGTCGCCGACGGTCCGGGCGAGCTTGCCGGCGAAACCCGGCTCCGGCTGGTCGTCGACCTGCGGCGCCCAGCGGTCGGTGCCCCGGAAGACCACCACCTCGCCGCGCACCGGGTCGCGGACGTCGTAGACGACCTTGTTGACCAGCACCCGGTCCCCGATGAGGAGGGTGTCCTCCATCGAGCCGGACGGGATGAAGAACGCCTGGAGCAGGAAGGTGCGGATCAGCACCGCGAGGCAGAACGCGACGACCAGCAGCAGCGGGAGCTCCTGCCAGAGGGGCATCTGCCGACGGCTGCGGCGGGCCCGTCGGCGCCACGGATCGACGGCGCTGTCCTCGTCAAGCGTCTGCACCACGCCACTCCCCGGTCCGCAGAAACACCACCGCCCGGGAGCCTCGTCGAGGCTCCACGGGCGGTTGTGGACGGCTGCCCGCCACGTCGGCGGGGCCGCCGCCTCGCTGCGCCCGTACGACCAGGGTAGTGCGGTCCGGTCGGTACGGCATACGCGCAGATCAGGCGGCGTGGCGAGCGGGGAGTCAGCTGGGCTGCTTCTCCCGCTTCTCCTTGATCTTGGCCTTCTTGCCGCGCAGCTCGCGCAGATAGTAGAGCTTGGCGCGGCGCACGGCACCGCGGGTCACGATCTCGATCCGGTCGATGCCCGGGCCGTTGAGCGGGTAGGTCCGCTCGACACCGACACCGAAGCTGACCTTGCGGACCGAGAAGGTCTCGCGCAGACCGTCACCCTGGCGGCGGATCACGACGCCCTGGAAGATCTGGACACGGGACCGGTTGCCCTCGACGACGCGGGCGTGCACCTTGACGGTGTCACCGGCCCGGAAGTCGGGAAGGTCGGTCCGCTTCGACTGGGCGTCAAGGGCGTCCAGGATGTTCATCGCTGCGTCCTCGTAGGGCTCACGGCGCACCGTCACTCGGTGCGCGGGTGGGTGATTCTGATCCCCGGGTGACGTCGGCGGGCCGACCCGGTCGGGGATCCTCGCAGCCGCCCACGGGCGCGGACGGTTGCGGCAACCCCTCTACTTTGCCACATCCGTCGGCGGCGGCTGAAATCCGGCCCGGTCCAACGCCGCGACGTCCCGTTTGTCGAGCCGATCGGGGGGCAATGCGGCCAGCAGATCCGGACGGTGGGCGGCGGTGCGAAGCAGTCCCTCCTCGCGCCGCCAGCGGGCGATCTTCCCGTGGTCGCCGGAGCGGAGCACGTCGGGCACCTCGTGCCCGCGCCAGCTCGGCGGCTTGGTATAGATCGGCGCCTCCAGCAGCCCGTGCGCGTGCGACTCCTCGTCGAGCGAGCCGGCGTTGCCCAGCACACCGGGCAGCAGCCGCGTGACCGCCTCCAGGATCACCAGCACCGCCACCTCGCCGCCGAAGAGCACATAGTCGCCGAGCGACACCTCGGTGACCGGCATCCGGGTCGCGGCGTGCGCCAGTACCCGCTGGTCGATTCCCTCGTACCGGCCACAGGCGAAGAGCAGGTGCGGCTCGGCGGCCAGCTCGTACGCCATGGCCTGGGTGAACGGCACACCGGCCGGCGACGGCACCAGCAGGCGGGGCGGCGGGGCCTGCGCCGACGCGAGTGCGTCCAGCGCCTCACCCCACGGCTCCGGGCGCATCACCATTCCCGGGCCGCCACCGTAGGGGGTGTCGTCGACCGTGCGGTGCACGTCGTGCGTCCAGGTCCGCAGGTCGTGCACGGCCAGCTGGAGTACGCCGTTGGCCCGGGCGCGCCCGATCAGCGACAGGTCCAACGGGGCGAAGTACTCCGGAAAGATCGACACGACGTCGACGCGCATGCGGGAATGGCCCCTAAAGATCGAGCAGGCCGGCCGGCGGGTCGACGATCACGCGTCCACCGGCCAGGTCGACCTCCGGAACGATCGCCCGGACGAACGGGATCAGCGCGGTACGACCCTCGGGGCGCCGCAGCACCAGCAGGTCGGAAGAGGGCGCGTGGTCGATCCGGGCCACCTCGCCCAGCCGCTCACCGGCCGGGGTCACCACGGCCAGCCCGACCAGCTGGTGGTCGTGGAACTCCTCCGGGTCCTCCGGTGGCTCCACATCCGTGCTGTCCACCACGAGCAGGGTGCCGCGCAGCGCCTCGGCGCCGTCGCGGTCCAGTACGCCGTCGAACGCGACGAGCATCCGCCCCTGGTGGAAGCGCGCCGCCTCGATGGTCAGCTCGGCGGGAACCCGGAACGGCACGCCGGGGCCGTCCGACGGCTCGGGCGACGGAACCGCCCCCGGCTCGGTGCGCAACACCAAACCGGGGGCGAACCGTGCTTCAGGCTCGTCGGTCCGTACCTCCACGGTGACCTCACCGCGGACACCGTGCGGCTTGCCGATCCTGCCGACGACGAGCTGCATCAGTACGAGTCGACGATGTCGACGCGGACCCCGCGCCCGCCGATGGAGCCGATCACCTGGCGCAGCGCCTTGGCGGTCCGGCCGGACCGCCCGATCACAGTGCCGAGGTCCTCGGGGTGCACGCGGACTTCCAGCCGCTTGCCCCGACGGGAATCGACCATCCGTACCCGGACGTCGTCCGGGTGGTCGACGATGCCCTTGACCAGGTGCTCCAACGCCGGACGCAGCGGCATGTCAGGCCTGCTCACCGGCGTCGGCAGCAGCGGCCGGCGCCTCGGTCTCCGGCGCGTCGGCCGAAGCCTCGGCCTTCGGAGCCTCAGCCTTCGGAGCCTCGGCCGGAGCGTCGGTCTTCGGCGCCTCAGTGGCCTTGGCGGCCTTCTTGGCCGGCTTGGCCGGGGTCTCCGGGGCGAGCCCGGCGGCGGCCTTCGCCTCAGCCTCGTACGCCGCCTTGCGGTCGACCCGCTCGGGGGCGACCAGCAGCGGCGGCGGGGCCGGCAGGCCCTTGAACTTCTGCCAGTCACCGGTCAGCTCCAGCAGCCGCTGCACCGCCTCGCTCGGCTGAGCGCCGACGGACAGCCAGTACTGGACCCGCTCCGACTTGACCTCGATGACCGAAGGGTCCTCCTTCGGCTGGTACACCCCGACGAACTCGATCGCCCGGCCGTCACGCTTGGTGCGCGAGTCGGCGATGACGATGCGGTACTGCGGGTTGCGGATCTTACCCATCCGCAGGAGCCGGATCTTTACGGCCACAGTTGTTTCGCTCCTGTTGCGATCTCACCAGCCCGACACGGGCGGTGTGTATGGGTGAGCGCCGACGGCACAGTGGGGTTGGGCCGGAGACTACTCGGTGGACTGGCGACGCGCCCGGGTTAGAGGGCGCCGAACGCGCGCCGGATACCAGCGACCCATTCTGCCAGACCCGATGCCGATCCCTCGCATCGGACCCGGACACCGTGTCACCGGTGACCGGAAACACCTCTCACCGCACCGGCGGCCGGTCCCACCCCGACGGAAGTTCGTCCGGTACGTCCCACTCAGCCGGCGGTACGAAGTCGCACCAGGTGCCGTCGAACGGAAACTCACCCGCCTCGGCGAGCGCGATCACCCGCTCCCCCTCGGCCCGTACCGCCTTCTCGTCGGTCACCCAGTAGTCGTTGCCGAAGGCCAGGCGCTCGACGAACTCACCCTCGTCCTTCCACTGCCAGCTCAGGTCCGGGGCGACCAGCACGTCCAGGTCCTGGTCGATCACGTCGACGCCGGCCACGTCGCCGTCGTCCCAGCGAACTCCGGGCTCCTCGAGGTTGACGTACCAGTGGGTGAACCGGCCCTGCGCGTCGCGGAACCACCAGACCGAGTGCGCCGCCCCGGCGGGCAGGAACTTCAGCAGCGGCGGCCCGTTCCAACGCCCGTGTGCCATCCGGTAGTCCGACGAGATCCACTGGGCGAACGGCACGGCGCGCATGTCGAGCCCGGCCCCGGTCACCTCGTGGGCGACCGGGGAGTCCCGGGCGATCCAGACCAGCAGACCCCGCTCGTCGTCGCCGACCACCCGGCCCGGCCGGACCCAGCCGATCCGACCGTGCCGCACGTTGCGGTGCAGGATCAGCCGACCCGGGGCGAACCGGTCGACCGGGCCGCTCGCACGCACCTCAGTAGGCGCGGGCGAGGATCGCGACCAGGTCGGCCTCGTCCTCGGAGTCCGGCACCGAGCCGTCGGCGCGCAGCAGACAGCGGACGGTGACGCCCTGGCCGTTCGCCTCGGCCTCGCCGGCCACGCCGACCGCCGACCACGGCACCCGCGCCCAGCCGGTGGCAGCGGCCTCGATCGCCTCGGCGAGGGTGGCCACCTCCACGGTGCGCGACTCGCGGTTGGCCAGCGCCTGGTCGTGCAGCACCTGCTGGTCCGTCTCCAGCGCCGCGAGCACCGCGCCGACCACGTCGGCCACCGGCGTGGGGGCCTTCGAGCCGTCGGTGCGTCGCACCACCACCGCGTTGCCGGCGGCCAGGTCGCGGGGGCCGACCTCGACGCGTACCGGATAGCCGCGCAGCTCCGCGTCGACGGCACGGCGGCCGAACGGAGTGTCGGTCCGGTCGTCGAGCGCGACCCGGACACCGGCGTCGCGCAGGCCGTCGCGCAGCTTGGCCGCCGCCTCGCCCACGCCGTCGCCATCCTTGACGATCATGACGTACGCCTGGATCGGCGCCAGCCTCGGCGGCACGCGCAGACCGTTGTCGTCGCCGTGGGCCATGATCAGGCCACCGAGCATCCGGGTCGAGGTGCCCCAGGAGGTGGTCCAGACGTGCTCCCGGCCACCCTCGGCCGAGGAGTAGCTGATGTCGAACGCCTTGGCGAAGTTCTGGCCCAGCTCGTGGCTGGTGCCCAGCTGGAGCGCCTTGCCGTCGCCCATCATGCCTTCGCAGGTGTACGTGGCGGTCGCCCCGGCGAAGCGCTCACGGGCCGTCTTGAGGCCCACCACCACCGGAATGCCGATCACGTTGACCATCAGGTCCTCGTACGCCTCGTGCAGGATCCGCCGCGCGTAGGCCCGGGCGTCCGCACGGGAGGCGTGCGCGGTGTGCCCCTCCTGCCAGAGGAATTCGCTGGTCCGCAGGAAGATCCGTGGCCGCAGCTCCCACCGGACCACGTTGGCCCACTGGTTGAGCAGCAGCGGCAGGTCCCGGTACGAGTCGATCCACTTGGCCATGAACTCGCCGATGACCGTCTCGCTGGTGGGGCGCACCACCACCGGCTCGGCGAGCTTCTTGCCGCCACCGTGGGTGACCACCGCCAGCTCCGGTGAGAAGCCCTCGACGTGCTGCGCCTCGCGCTTGAGATAGCTCTCGGGGATGAACAGCGGGAAGTACGCGTTCTCCGCCCCGGCAGCCTTGATCCGGGCGTCCATCTCGGCCTGCATACGCTCCCAGATGGCGTAGCCGGCCGGTCGGATGACCATCGTGCCGCGGACCGGGCCGTTGTCGGCCAGCTTCGCCTTGGCGATCAGGTCCTGGTACCAGCGGGGGAAGTCCTCCGCGCGGGGAGTGAGCACGCGTGCCATGACCGCACATCCTATGCGTCGCCCGTCGGGGCAGTGCGCTCGGGCGCGGCAACGTTGGCATCTGCCGTCATGACCTCCCTCTGGCAGGTCGACCGCGATAGCGGCCCCGCCGAGGCGGACCTCGACGCGACCGGGCAGGCCCAGCTCGACGGACTGTCGATCGCGCTGACACCGGCCGGTTCGGCCGAACCGTTCCCGGTTCGCGGCTTCTTCAACAACGTCGTCACCGCGTGCTCGCGGCCCGCATCAAGGTCGCGCTCGATCCTGGATGTAGTGGCATCCCTCGACGCCGAGGCCACTACATCCTGGTTCGAGCGCGATCTTGCCGCCCGGCGCGGCGCGGCCCGGGGCGGCGCGGCGCGGCGCGGGGCGGCGCGGCCCGGCGCTCGCGGGGGTTAGCGGATGACGCGGCCGCGGAGGATCGTGCGGGACGGGGCGCGGACGACGCGCAGGTCGCTACGGGGGTCTTCGGGGTAGACGGTCAGGTCGGCGAGGCCGCCTTCGACCAGGCCGGGGAAGCCGAGCCAGTCCCGGGCGCCCCAGGAGGCGGCGGCGAGTACGTCGGTGGGTGTCATGCCGGCCCGCTCGTGCAGCAGCTGCATCTCCTCGGCGGCGAGCCCGTGGTCGATGCCGCCGCCGGCGTCGGTGCCCACGTAGATCGGAACCCCTGCCTCGTGGGCGGCACGCACCACCTCGGGGAAGCCGTCGCGCAGCGCGAGCATGTGGTCGGCGTACCCGGGGAACTTGCCCCGCGCCTGCTCGGCGATGCCCCCGAAGGTGGCGATGTTGATCATTGTGGGGACCAGCGCGGTGCCCTGGCGGGCCATCTCGTCGATCAGGTCGAGGCTGAGCCCGGTGCCGTGCTCAACCGAGTCCACCCCGGCCCGCACCATGATCTCGACGGCGGACTCGGAGAAGGTGTGCACCGCGGCGCGTACCCCGGCGTCGTGCGCCACCCGCACGGCGGCGGTGAGGGTGTCCGCGTCCCAGGTCGGCGCCAGATCGCCGATGCCCCGGTCGATCCAGTCGCCGACCAGCTTGACCCAGCCGTTGCCGGCCCGTGCCTGCGCGGCCACCGTCGCTGCCACGTCGGTGGCGTCGACCTCCACGCCGATGTCGCGCAGGTAGCGCTTCGGCGGGGCGACATGCTGGCCCGCGCGGGCCAGTCGCGGCAGGTCCGGTTCGTCGTCGAGTTCGGGGTACGGGTACGGCGAGCCGGCGTCGCGGATCGCCAGCACCCCGGCGTCCCGGTCGGTGTGGGCCAACTCGCGGGCCTGGTCGAGCGAGGTGATCGGGGCGCCACCTCGGGCGATGCCGATGTGGCAGTGCGCGTCGACCAGCCCGGGCAGCACGAAACCGCCGTCGACGACGGTCTCCGCACCGGGCACCGGGGTGAAGGTCACCCGGTCGCCGACCAGCCAGAGATCCCGTGCCTCGTCGTCGGGGAGCAGCACGCCGCGCACATGAAGAGCCATGCGCACAGTCCTACCCGATCACCCCGTCGCCCGCGACGCCGCCCGACGTCATCGACACTCAGCGGGGGCGGTTGTCGCCGCCCTTGCCCAGCTTGTTGAAGTCGATCTTCGGGAGCTTGAAGCCCGGGGGCAGGCCCTGGCCGCCGGCCAGGTCGTTCGGGTCCATCCCCGGCGGCAGCTGCGGCATGCCAGCCGGGAAACCGCCGGTGCCCACCCCGGTACGCGGCCGACCGCCACCCTTGGTGCCCTTACGCTTGTTCTTCGGCGACTTGGTCGCCTTGCGTCGGCCACCACCGGGCAGGCCCATCATGCCGCCCATCTGCTTCATCATCTTCTGCGCGTCGGCGAAGCGGTTGAGCAGCTGGTTGACGTCCATGACGGTGACCCCGGAGCCGTTGGCGATACGCGCCCGCCGGGAGCCGTTGATGATCTTCGGCGTGGTGCGCTCGCCAGGGGTCATCGAGCGGATGATCGCGGTGACCCGGTCGAAGTGGCTGTCGTCCAGCTCGGCGAGCTGGTCCTTCATCTGCCCCATGCCGGGCATCATGGCCAGCACGTTGGCGATCGGCCCCATCCGCCGCACCGCGATGAGCTGGTCGAGGAAGTCGTCCAGGGTGAACTGTTCGCCGCCCATCAGCTTGGCGGTCATCTTCTCCTTCTGATCGGAGTCGAAGGCCTGCTCGGCCTGCTCGATCAGAGTGAGGACGTCGCCCATGCCGAGGATCCGGCTGGCCATCCGGTCGGGGTGGAAGACGTCGAAGTCCTCCAGCTTCTCGCCGGTGGAGGCGAACAGGATCGGCTGGCCCGTCACCTCACGCACCGACAGCGCCGCGCCACCGCGGGCGTCGCCGTCGAGCTTGGAGAGCACCACGCCGGTGATGCCGACGCCGTCGCGGAACGCCTCGGCGGTGCGGACGGCGTCCTGACCGACCATCGCGTCGATGACGAAGATGACCTCGTCCGGCTGGACGGCGTCGCGGATGTCGGCGGCCTGCTGCATCATCTCGGTGTCGATGCCGAGCCGGCCGGCGGTGTCGACGATGACGATGTCCCGGGCCGCCCGCTTGGCGTGCTCGATCGAGGCGCGGGCCACCTGCACCGGGTCGCCGGTGCCGTTGCCGGGCTCCGGGGCGTACACCTCGACGCCGGCCCGGCCACCGAGCACCTGGAGCTGCCCGACGGCGTTGGGGCGCTGGAGGTCGGCGGCGACCAGCAGCGGCTGGTGCCCCTGGGCCTTGAGCCAGCGGGCCAGCTTGCCGGCGAGGGTGGTCTTGCCGGAGCCCTGGAGGCCGGCCAGCATGATCACCGTCGGCGGCTGCTTGGCGAACTGGAGCCGCCGGCCCTCACCGCCGAGCACGGTGATCAGCTCGTCGTTGACGATCTTGATGATCTGCTGGGCGGGGTTCAGCGCCTGGGAGACCTCGGAGCTGCGGGCCCGCTCCTTGACGTTCGCGATGAAGCCCTTCACCACCGGCAGCGCGACGTCCGCCTCCAGCAGCGCGAGGCGGATCTCGCGCGCGGTGGCGTCGATGTCGGCGTCGGTGAGCCGACCCTTGCCACGGAGCTTGGTGAAGATCCCGGACAGGCGGTCACTCAAGGTGTCAAACACGCGAACATCCCGTTTGTCAGTGTTACGGCGGGTACCCCACGGCCGGTGGTGCGGAGTCCGGCCACCGCAAGGGTAGCGGGCCGGCCGCACGGCCGCTGTCGCCCCGGCCCGGCCCGCGTCCCTGGCACCCCGGCCGTGCCCCGCCGCCGTCCGCGCGGGGCCGCCGAGAAGGTCACCCCGAGACCAACCCCGACTGGTACGCGAACACGACGAGCTGGGCCCGGTCCCGGGCTCCCAGCTTGCCCATCGCCCGGCTGACGTGGGTTCGCGCGGTCGCCGGGCTGACCACCAGCCGAGCGGCGATCTCGTCGTTGTTCAGCCCCTCACCGACCAACCCGACCACCTGACGCTCCCGGTCGGTGAGCGCGTCCAGTCGCGGGTGCGGACGGGGGACTCGGGACGGACGGGTGGCGAACTCCCGCACCACCCGACGGGTCACCGACGGGGACAGCAGCGCCTCGCCCTCGGCGACCAGCCGGATCGCCCGTATCAACTCGGCCGGCCGGGTGTCCTTGGTGAGGAAGCCGCTCGCACCGTGCCGCAGCGCATCGAAGACGTACTCGTCCAGCTCGAAGGTGGTGAGCACCACCACCCGCGTACCGGTCAGGTCGGGGTCGGCGACGATCCGCCGGGTCGCCTCGATGCCGTCGATGCCAGGCATCCGGATGTCCATCAGCACCACGTCCGGCCGAACCTCGCGGGCCAACGCCACCGCGCGTAGCCCGTCGGCCGCCTCGCCGGCGAGCGTCAGGTCGTCCTCGCTCTCCACCAGCGCGCGCAGCCCGAGCCGGACCAGGTCCTGATCGTCGGCGATCAGCACCCGGATCATCGGGCCGCCTCCACCGGCAGCCGGGCGTGCACCCGGAACCCACCGCCGGGGCGTGGCCCGATGACCAGCCGCCCGCCGAGGGCGTCGACCCGCTCCCGCATTCCGGCCAGACCGTGCCCGCTCTGGTCCCCGACCGGACCGGTCCCGATCCGGTCGGTGCCCCCACCCCGGTCGGCGACCTCGACGGTCACCTCGTCGCAGCCGTAGCCGACGGTCACCTCCGCGTCGGCCACCCCGGCGTGACGCAGCACGTTCGTCAACGCCTCCTGCACCACCCGGTACGCAGCCAGGTCCACCGCCGCCGGCAACTCCCGCGGGTCACCGACCACGTGCAACTGCACGGCGAGCCCGGCCCCGGCGAGCCGGTCACGCAGCGCCGGGAGCCGGGCCAGGCCGGGCACCGGATCCCGGGCGGCACCCCGGCGCACCGCACCCAGGGTGACGCGCAGCTCGTCCAGAGCCTCCCGGCTGGTCCGGCTGATCGCGGTCAGCGCCGTCTCCGCCTGCTCGGGCCGTTTCGGCAGTAGGTGCAGGGCGATCTCCGCCTGCATGCTGATCGCGGCCAGCCCGTGTCCCACCACGTCGTGCACCTCCTGCGCGATGCGCAGCCGCTCCTCGTCGGCCTGCCGCCGGGCCTGCTCGGCACGATCGCGGGCCTGCTCGGCACGACCGCGCTCGGAGGCCTCGCGGTTGACCCGCACCACCACCCCCACCGCGAACGGTACGACCACCCAGGCCGACGCGGGCAGCAGTCCGGCCCAACCCGGGGCGGGCCCTCGGGACCAGAAGACGTGGGCCAGCAGCAGCACGAACGCGCCCCCGGTGGCGAGCGCCGCCGGGCGCACCGGCAGCCGGACCGCCACCGTGTACACCGCGACCAGGAAGGTGAGCAGGATCGGCCCGTACGGGTAGCCGAGAACCAGGTACGTCGCGGTGGCCACGGTGACCACGGCGAGGGTGGCCACCGGGGCCTGCCGTCGGATCAGCAGGGCCAGTGCGGCGAGCGCGATCAACAGCCGACAGGTGGCGTCCACCGGTCTCGAACCCGGCTGGTTGTTCCCGGCCAGGCCGGTGGCGAGCAGCCCGAACCCGAGCAGCACCAGGGCGGGCACGGCGTCGGTGGCCGTCCTCTGCCGCTTCCGCCGCCAGATCGCTCGCATGGCCGTCATTCTGCCCGCGCCGACGCGATCCGTCGTGAGTCCAGGAGCGGCCGCGCCACTACGCCCCCGGGCGTATCCCGTCAGCGGTGTGCGGCGGGAACCGCGAGGCTCGGCGGCAGCGGAGGGCACCGCACCCTCCCTCGAGCGTGATGCCTCTGAGGCATAAAGATGACTCAGGAGCATCACGTTTGTCACTCCGACCGGCCCCGGCGTCGCTCCGACCGGACCCGGGCGCACGCGCGGAGCGACCGGCCCGGATCGCGCCGACGAACGCGGACGGCGGGCGTCACACGGCGGCGAGGACGGCGGCTTCCAGACGGGCCCGGGTGGCGTCGTCCGGCCAACCGCCCACCAGGTAGAAGGCGTCGACCACGTCCGCTCCGAGGGTGGAGATGCGGGCCGCACGGACCAGCGCGCCCGCCTCGTCGAGCGCGCAGGCGACCCGGTAGAGCAGCCCGGCGGCGTCGGCGGCGCGCAACTCCAGCAGCACGGCGTCGGTGGCGGCCTCGCGGTGCCAGACCACCCGGGGGGCAGCGCCGCCGCCCCGGGTGGCGAGCGCACGGCCGCGCAGCCGCTGGGTGACCGACACGTCGCCGGCGACCGCCCGGCGCAGGTCGGCGCGGAGCGCCACCGGGTCCGGCGGCAGGCCGAAGCGGGGTTGGACCCGACACTCGACCAGGGCGCGACCGTCGACCGCCGAGGCGTCCGCGGCGATCACCTCCAGCCGGTGCAGGGCCAGGCAGCCAGCCACCGTGGCGAGCAGGCCACGTCGGTCGGCTGCGGCCACCGCCACCCGGTCACCGGTCAGGTGTACGACCGGCAGCGGCCCGGCCAGCAGCGCCGGGTCCGGGGCCGGCGGCTCGGGCAGCACGCCGGTGTCCAGCGCGGTCCGGACCCGCGCGACCAGCTCGGCTACCAGCCGACCCTTCCAGTCCGACCAGGCCGCCGGGCCGGTCGCAGCCGCATCCGCGCGGACCAGCGCGTGCAGCAGGTCGAGCGTGCCGGTGTCGCCGACCGCCTCGGCCACCGCGGCGATGGTCACCGGGTCGGCCAGATCCCGGCGGGTGGCGACGTCGGGCAGCAGCAGATGCAACCGCACCATCGTGCCGATCAGCGTGACCTCCGGCCCTGGCAGCCCGATCCGGGCCGCCACCGCCTCGGCCACCGGCACGCCAACCGCACTGTGATCGCCTGCCAACCCCTTGCCGACGTCGTGCAGGAGCGCGCCGAGCAGCAGCAGGTCGGGCCGCTCCACCTCGCGGGCGTGCCGGCTGGCCTCGGAGGCGGTCTGCACCAGGTGCCGGTCCAGGGTGAACCGGTGCACGGGGTTGTGCTGGGGCAGGCTGCGCAGCCGGGTCCACTCGGGCAGCCAGCCGTCGACCAGGCCGTACCGGTCGCAGGTCTCCCAGGCCTGCACCAGACCGGCGCCGGCGCCGAGCAGGGTGGTGAGCGCGGCCCGGGCCTCGGCCGGCCAGGGCGACGGCAGCGGCGGGCAGTACGCGGCCAGCCACTCACAGGTGGCCCGCGCGATGGGCAGCCGGGTGCTGGCCGCCGCGGCGGCCACCCGCAGCGACAGGCTCGGGTCGGGGCGCGCCCCGATCGCGGTGCGGGCCAGCACCAGCTCGCCGTCGTGCTCGACGACGTCGCGGGCCACCGGGCGTCGCTGCGGTCGGCCGCCGGCGCTCCGGGAGCGGCCCGAGCGTAGGCGGTCGGCCGCGCGGAACGCGTCGTCCAGGGCGTGACTGACGGTGCGGGCGTCCCCGGCCACCCGACGCAGCAGGGCGTCGCCGTCATGCGCGACGACGCCCTGCCGCGCGGCGTCGGACCCGTTGGGCTGGGGTTGTCGTAGCCCCAGCAGGGCGGCCACCCCGTCGCGTTCCTGGGCGACCAGCCGGTCGGCCCGGCGACCGACCTGCTGGTGCAGGGCGTCGCGGGTGTCCAGCAGGCGCAGGTGGGCGGCGCGTACGGCGGGGCGCAGCGCGTCGGTGATCCCGGCGGCGGAGATGGCCCGCAGCAGACCGACGTCACGTAGCCCGCCGGCGGCCTCCTTGAGGTCGCCTTCGAGCAGAAAGGCCAGCTCGCCGTGGGCCTGCCAGCGGGCGGCGGTGATCTCCCGCAGACCGGGCAACTGGCGGACGGCGGTCCGTCGCCAGTGGTCGGCCGCCGTGCGGATCAGTGCGGCGGCCAGTTCCGCGTCGCCGGCGATCAGCCGGGCGTCGAGCAGCCCGAGGGCGACCTTCACGTCGTCCTGGGCCACCGAGAGCGCCTCGGCGACGGTCCGCACCGAGTGGTCCAGCCGCAGGCCGGCGTCCCAGATCGGGTACCACAGCGAGGCGGCCAGTTCGTCGGTGCCGGGCACCCCGGCGTGCAGCAGCACCAGGTCCAGGTCCCCGTACGGGGCGCACTGCCGCCGCCCGAGGCCGCCGACGGCGAGCAGCGCCACGCCGTCACGTGCCGGCAGCAGGGCTGCCAACCAGGCGTCGAAGGCGTCCGCCCGGGCGACCCGCGCGGCCTGGCCGATCCCGGCCGGTACGCCGACGACCTCGTTGACCAGGAGCTTCGTGCCTCCCGCGGACGGGTCCCTGGTCAACGAGGTCATCGGTGGGCTCCCCTACAGCGCGTCGAGGCCGCGTTCGCCGGTACGCACCCGGACGACCTCCTCGACACCGGTCACCCAGACCTTGCCGTCGCCGATCTTGCCGGTGCGGGCGGCACCGACGATCGCCTCCACGATCTTGTCCACGTCGATCTCGTCGGTGAGCACCTCGACCCGGATCTTGGGCAGGAACTCGACCGTGTACTCGGCACCCCGGTAGACCTCGGTGTGCCCCTTCTGCCGCCCGTACCCCTGGACCTCGCTGACGGTCAGCCCAGCCACCCCGAGGGCGTGCAGAGCCTCCTTCACCGCGTCCAGCTGGTACGGCTTGATGACCGCGGTCACCAGCTTCATGTCCAACCCCTCCATCTCAGGAACGTTAACCGGCGACCTTCTCGCTGACCGGACCGCTGGGCGACTCGGCCGGCGTCGCCGGCTCGTCGGCCGGCCTGGTGCCGGCGAGCCCGGCCATCGCGAAGGCGCCTCCGCCACTGCTGCCGGTGGTGGGCGACAGGTCGTACGCGCTCTCCGCGTGCTCGGCGACGTCGATGCCGGCGACCTCGTCCTCGGGGTTGGCCCGCAGACCGATCACAGCCTTGACCGCGAGGGCGATCAGTGCCGCCACCCCGAACGAGTAGACCGACACGATGCCGCTGGCCAGCGCCTGCCGGCCGAGCTGGGTCACCCCGCCGCCGTAGAACAGGCCCTCGCTGGCGCCCAGGCCCTCGATCGCCGAGTTGACCTGGAGGGTGGCGAAGAAGCCGATGGACAGCGACCCGATCCAGCCGGCGACGAAGTGCACGCCCACCACGTCGAGGGAGTCGTCGAAGCCGAGCTTGTACTTCAGGCTCACCGCGTAGGCGCAGACCGCACCGGCGACGACGCCGAGCAGCACCGACGGCAGGGGGGCGATGAAGCCACACGCCGGGGTGATGGCCACCAGGCCGGCGATGGCGCCGGAGGACGCGCCGACCAGGGTCGGTTTGCCGCTGCGGATCCACTCCACCACGACCCAGCCGAGCACGCCGGCGGCGGTGGCGACCTGGGTGTTGACGAAGGCGACGGCGGTGGTGCCGTCGACGGTCAGCTCCGAGCCGGCGTTGAAGCCGAACCAGCCGAACCAGAGCAGCCCGGCGCCCAGCGCCACCAGCGGCACGTTGTGCGGCTTGAAGCTCTCCCGGGGCCAGCCGACGCGCTTGCCGAGGATCAGCACCAGGCCGAGCGCCGCGGCGCCGGCGTTGATGTGTACGGCGGTGCCGCCGGCGAAGTCCAGCGCCTTGATCTTGGAGCCGATGAAGCCGCCGCCCCACACCCAGTGCGCCACCGGCAGGTAGACCAGCGTGAACCAGGCGAACGCGAACAGCAGCCAGCCGGAGAACTTCAACCGGTCGGAGACCGCGCCGCTGATCAGGGCGACCGTGATGATCGCGAACATCATCTGGAAGACCATGAAGACGTACGTGGGGATGCCGGTCCCCGCGCCGAGGAAGAGCCACTCCTCGCCGATGAAGTTGGTCTGGGTGCCGAAGTACTGGCTGAAGCTGCCGATCACGTTGTTGGCCCCGGCGTTGCTGTTCGTGCCGAACGCCAGGGTGAAGCCGTAGACAACCCAAAGAACGGAGATGAGCCCGATCGCGGAGAAGCTCATCATCATCATGTTGAGCACGCCCTTGGACCGGTTCAGCCCGCCGTAGAACAGGGCCAGACCGGGCGTCATGAGCAGCACGAGCGCAGACGACAAGAGCAACCAGGCGGTGTTGCCGGTATTGATCTCCACGCTGCCTCCTCTCGGTGTGGAAGTCCTCCCATCCGACTGGAACCTGGCAGCATCGCCGGTCAGCCGGTTGCGCGGAAGCTTCGTTGCCGGCTGTTTCGCCCGTGGTCTCCGACCGGTTTCCGTTCGGTGACGGGTTGTTTCGTACGTGTGACGAGAACCGCACCGTCGGCAGCATGGACGGTGGTGGATCGGCCGGACGTCGTACGTCGATGGCTGAGCGGCCGGTCACGTCGACTGACCGGCTCAGCGCAGCGCGTTCTCCAGCGCGACCCGCTCGTAGTCGAGCAACCGCAGGTCGCGCATGGGCCGGCGCAGGTGCCCCTTGTGCACGATCCGAACGAACGCCGGCTCACCGGCGGCGGCCATCCGGCGGATCCCCTCGACGTGGTCGACGATCCGCTTGCGGATGGTCCGGATGAGCCGGTGCCGGTCCCGGGGGATCAGCCCGTACGCGTCGGCGAAGAGCCGCAACCGCCGTGGCCGGTCCGGGCGCTTCCAGCCCAGCGTGATCGAGTCCCGGTCGGCGAAGATCGGCACCCAGGTCCACGCCGCGTACGCGACGTCGTAGATCCGGGCGCCGGGCGAGGCGAGGTCGAAGTCGATCAGCCCGAGCGTGCCGTCCGGCCGCCAGATCACGTTGTGCGGCGCGGCGTCGTGGTGGCAGATCACCTCGGTGTCCGGCGGCGGCGGCCCGAACGAGCGCCAGACCGCCTGCTGCGGCGGGGTGAAGCCGTACTGCGCGTCGTGGAACATCCGCAGCATGGTGGCGACGGTGACCAGCGCCTCGTCGGTAACCCAGTGCGCGGCGAGCGGGTACTCCCCGCACTCCCCCTCCAGGTACGACAGCACCTCGCGGTTGCGCTCGTCCATCCCGAGCGCGCGGGGAGCGCCGGTGAACCCGACGTACTCCAGGTGCCGCAGCAGGGCGTGCACGGACGGCGTCCACGGCCCGGCGTTGCGGCGGACCGTGTCCCCGACCCGGACGACGGTGCTCACGTTGCCGCCGTGCAGCGGGATCTCCTGCGAAGTCACGTACGGTCTCCCGAGGCGCTGCGAGGGGTGGCCGGGCTCACGCCAGCCCGCGTACGCGCGATCGTCACTGGTCACCCGAGACTACGCGTCCCGTCCGGCGGCCTCGGTCCCCAGGAGCGCGTCGACGAACTGCGCCGGGTCGAACGGAGCAAGGTCGTCCTTGCCCTCACCGAGGCCGACGAGTTTCACCGGGATGCCGAGCTTGCGCTGCACGGCGATCACGATGCCGCCCTTCGCGGTGCCGTC
Organism: Micromonospora sp. 067-2; assembly: GCF_046549295.1. Taxonomy (NCBI): domain Bacteria; kingdom Bacillati; phylum Actinomycetota; class Actinomycetes; order Micromonosporales; family Micromonosporaceae; genus Micromonospora; species Micromonospora sp. 067-2. Next base: position 172,769 of record NZ_JAJPWB010000008.1, read on the forward strand.
GAGCTTGCTCAGCACCACGCCGGTCACGTTGACCACCTCGGTGAAGACCCGGGCCTGTTCCAGGCCGTTCTGCCCTGTGGTGGCGTCCAGGATGAGCAGTGTCTCGTCGATCGGGCCCTGTTTCTCCACCACCCGCTTGACCTTGCCCAGCTCGTCCATCAGGCCGATCTTGTTCTGCAGGCGACCGGCGGTGTCGATGAGCACGGTGTCCACGCCGGTGTCGATGCCGCGCTTGACCGCGTCGAAGGCGACGCTGGCCGGGTCGGCGCCCTCCGGGCCGCGGACGGTCTCCGCGCCGACCCGCGAGCCCCAGGTCTCGAGCTGGTCGGCGGCGGCGGCCCGGAAGGTGTCGGCCGCGCCGAGCAGCACGGTACGGCCGTCGGCCACCAGCACCCGGGCGATCTTGCCGCACGTGGTCGTCTTGCCGGCGCCGTTCACGCCGACGACCAGCAGCACCGCCGGGACGCCGTCCTTCGGGGCGGTCCGCAGGGACCTGTCCAGGCTCGGGTCGAGCGCGTTGACCAGCTCGGCGGCGAGCAGCGCGTGCAGCTCGGCGGCCGAGCGGGTGCCCAGCACCCGGGTCCGTTCGCGCAGCCGGTCGACGATCTCGCGGGTGGCGTCGACGCCGACGTCGGCGGTGATCAGGCTGTCCTCGATCTCCTCCCAGGCGTCCTCGTCGAGGTGGTCCCGGGCGAGCAGGCCGAGGAGCCCCTTGCCGAAGACGTTCTGTGAGCGGGACAGCCGCGAGCGCAGCCGGACCAGCCGCCCGGCGGTGGGCTCGGGCACCTCCACGGTCGGCGCGGGCGCCTCGATGACCGGCGGCGGCTCGACCAGGACACCGGTGGACAGATCGGACTCGGGTGCCTCCACCGGCGGGCCGGCGAGATCCTCCTCGGCCCGGGTGTCGACCTCGGTGCGCGGCAGCGGAGGCTCGGGCCGCCGCCGCAGGCGCGGCACGACCAGCCCGACTGTGCCGGCGATCAACACACCGAGCAGGACCAGAGCGAGGACGAGATATTCGGCCATGCCGGAATCCTGTCAGATGGCGGCGATGGCGTCCCAGGCACCGCACCCCGGATGGTGCCAGGAACCGGCGGTAGGCTCGGCCGCATGCCCGCCGCACACCTGCTCATCGGCCCACTTCTGCGGCGAGTGGTGGACACTCGGGCGACCGTCTGGGTGGAGACGGCGGCGCCCGCCGTGGTCACCGTCCGCACCGCGCACGGCGCCACCGGCACCGCACCCACCTTCTCGGCGTACGACCACCACTACGCGCTCGTGGTGGTGGAGGGGCTCACCCCGGACAGCGCGACGACCTACGAGGTGCTGGTCGACGGTGAGCTGGTCTGGCCGGTGCCGAGCACCGGCTTTCCGCCGAGCGTGATCCGCACGCGGGCCGCCGACGACCGGGACCAGCCGGTCAGCCTGCTCTTCGGCTCGTGCCGGGAGACCACCCAGCACGCGACCACCCGCAAGCTCCCGCCGGACGCGCTGGACGCGTACGCCCGGCGGTTGATGGCCGACCCGGAGCAGGCGGTGCGGCCCGACCTGCTGGTCCTGCTCGGCGACCAGGTCTATGCCGACGAGACCTCGCCGACGATGCGGCGGCTGCTCAAACGGCGGCGGCGCCGGCCGAAGGGCGCGCCGGCCGACCAGGTGGTGAGCTTCGACGAGTACACCAAGCTCTACCTGGAGTCCTGGCGGGATCCGGAGATCCGCTGGCTGCTCTCCACGGTGCCCAGCGTGATGATCTTCGACGACCACGAGATCATCGACGACTGGAACACGTCGGCGTCCTGGCGGACGGAGGTGCGCGAGCAGCCCTGGTGGGCCGAGCGGATCGGCAGCGGGCTCGCCTCCTACTGGGTCTACCAGCACCTGGGCAACCTCTCCCCGGACGAGATCGCCGCCGACCCGGTCTTCGCCAAGGTGGCCGCCGCCGAGGACGCCACCGGCGTGCTGCGCGACTTCGGCCACCGGGTCGACCAGGAGTCCGACCTGGCGCACGACACCGACCGGTGGCGGGCGGTGCAGTACCAGTGGAGCTACGCACTCGACCTGGGCCGGACCCGGCTCGTCATGCTCGACAACCGGGGCAGCCGGGTGCTCGACCCGGGCAGCCGGGCGATGCTGCCGCCGGGCGAGTGGTCCTGGTTCCTCGACCAGGCGCACGGGGTCTACGACCACCTGGTGGTCGGCGCCTCGCTGCCCTGGCTGCTGCCGCAGGGCATCCACCACATCGAGGCGTGGAACGAGAAGCTGGCCGATTCGCGCCGCCCGTGGGTGGCCCGCGGGGCGGAGAAGCTGCGTCGCGCGTTGGACCTGGAGCACTGGGCGGCCTTCCGGCGCTCCTTCGACGCACTCGGGGCGACCTTCGCCCGGATCGGCACCGGCACGCCGGCTCGGCCGGGCGCCCGGGTCGGCGCCGGGCCCGCGTACGCCCCGCCGGCGTCGATCAGCGTGCTCTCCGGGGACGTGCACCACTCGTACGTGGCGCGGGCCCGCTTCGGCGACCCGGCGGTGGTCACCCCGGTGCACCAGCTCACCTGTTCGCCGATCCACAACCAGGTCCCGGCCGCCGTCCGTCCGCTGATGCGGTTGGGCTGGTCGTCCGGCCCGGCCGGGGCCACCCGGGCGCTGGCCCGCTCGGCCGGTGTCCGCCGTCCGGCGGTGCGCTGGAACAAGCTGGCCGGCCCCTACTTCGGCAACGCGGTGGGCACCCTGACCCACCAGGGCCGTGCGGCGGAGGTGACCATCGAGGGCACCACGACCGACGGTCGGCTACGTCCGGTGATGGCCCGACGCCTCTCCGGCGACGCCTGATCCGGCCCCGTCGTAGTCTCTAGCCCGTGGACGAGCACCTGCCGGAGCCGATCCGGGCGGTCGAGCACGAGCTGACCGCCCTGCTGCGTCGTGGTCGGGCGGTCTCCTGGGAGATTGCCCGGGAGGTGCATCCGACCCTCGAACCGAACACCTACGGGTTGCTGCTCTGGCTGTGGCGCAGTGGGTCGATCCGGTTGACCGAGCTGGCGGCGCGGCTCGGCGTGGGCAAGGGGACGTTGAGCCGGCAGATCAACGGGCTGGAGGTGCTCGGTCTGGTCCGGCGCGACCCCGATCCGAGTGACCGCAGGGCGGCGCAGATCAGCCTCACCGAGGAGGGCAAGCGCCGGTTCGACGTGGCCCGGGCGGCTCGGCTCGGCGAGTTCCTGCGGGCTCTGGACGGCTGGCCGGTGCGGGATGTCGAGGAGTTCGCGCGCCTGCTCGGCCGGTTCAACGACTCCTGACCCCGGCCCGGTCGCCGGGGAATGTCTTTCGGGTCCGACAAGTTGTTGCTTGAGGCAACCAAGGCTTACGGTTGCTTCAGGCAACTCCCAGGCGGATACCCCCCGCCGTTCCACCTCGACTCCACCCGGAGGCAGCAACGATGAGCCAGGCGACAGCGCCCACCCGGGCGACCGGCGTCGACATGACCCACCGGCAGATCCTGGAGGCACTCTCCGGCCTGCTGCTGGGCATGTTCGTCGCGATCCTCTCCTCCACGGTCGTCTCGAACGCGCTGCCGCGGATCATCACCGAACTGCACGGCGGCCAGTCCGCGTACACCTGGGTCGTGACGTCGGCACTGCTCGCGATCACCGCGACCACCCCGATCTGGGGCAAGCTCGCCGACCTGACCAGCAAGAAGGTCCTGGTCCAGCTCTCCCTGGGGATCTACGTGCTGGGCTCGGTGCTGGCCGGCGCCGCGCAGGGCACCGGTGAGCTGATCGCCTGCCGGGTGGTCCAGGGCATCGGCGCCGGTGGTCTCACCGCACTGGCCCAGGTGATCATGGCAACCATGATCGCGCCGCGCGAGCGCGGCCGCTACAGCGGCTACCTCGGCGCCGTGATGGCCGTCGGCACCATCGGCGGCCCGCTGATCGGCGGCGTGATCGTGGACACCTCCTGGCTCGGCTGGCGCTGGTGCTTCTACGTCGGCGTGCCGTTCGCCATCGCCGCGCTGGTGGTGCTCCAGAAGACCCTGCACCTCCCGGTGGTCAAGCGGAAGGCGCAGATCGACTGGTGGGGCGCCACCCTCATCACCGCGGCCGTCTCGATGCTGCTGATCTGGGTCTCGCTAGCCGGCGACGTCTTCGCCTGGGCCTCCTGGCAGACCGCCGCCATGGTGCTCGGCGCGCTGGTGCTCGGCGCGCTGGCGATCCGGGTGGAGACCCGGGCCGCCGAACCGATGATCCCGCCACGGCTGTTCCGCAACCGCACCATCACCCTGGCCGTCATCGCCAGCATCGCGGTCGGCGTGGGCATGTTCGGTGCGTCGATCTTCCTCGGCCAGTACTTCCAGATCAGCCGCGGCCAGAGCCCGACCAGGTCCGGCCTGATGACCCTGCCGATGATCCTGGGCCTGCTGGTCGCCTCGACGCTGGTCGGGCGGATCATCACGCGTACCGGCCGCTGGAAGCGGTTCCTGGTGATCGGCTCGGCGCTGCTCACCATCGGCTTCGCACTGCTGGGCACGCTGCGCGCGGACACCAGCTTCGCCCTGCTCAGCGTCTACATGGTGCTGGTCGGCGTCGGCCTGGGCATGACCATGCAGAACCTCGTGCTCGCCGTGCAGAACACCGTCGGCCCGCACGAGCTGGGCGCGGCCAGCTCGGTGGTGGCGTTCTTCCGCAGCCTCGGCGGCGCGATCGGCGTCGCCGCCCTCGGCGCGGTGCTCGCGCACAAGGTCAAGGACTACACGGCCGAGGGGCTGACCCAGCTCGGGATCCCGGCGTCCAGTTCGGGTGGCGGCGGTGTCCTGCCCGACGTGCACACCCTTCCCGGCCCGCTGCGCGCGGTGGTGGAGAGCGCGTACGGCCACGGCGCCGGCGACATCTTCCTGACCGCCGCCCCGTTCGCGCTCATCGCGCTGATCGCGGTGAGTTTCATCAGGGAGGTGCCGCTGCGGCTGCACAACGGCGACCCGGTCGGCGACGAGGTCGACCGCGAGTCGACCGTCGCGGCCGGCGCCGCGGCCGCCGTGGTCCGCACCGGCGAGCAGAGGTGAGGTGACCGCCATGAGCGTGGGAGCACCGGACCGCGAGGAGTACGGCCCCCGGACCCGTCCGCTGCCCTTCGAACGCGGCACGGACGGGCCCCGGGTGGTCCTGGTCGGCGTGGACGGCACCCGCACCTCCGAGCGGGCCGGCTGGTACGCCGCCGGCCTGGCCCGCCGGCAGGGCGCCGCGCTGGTGGTGGTGTTCGTCAGCTCGGCGAGCGGGCTGAGCGCCCTGGTGCCCGGGATGGACGCCGGCGCGGTGCAGCGCACCCACGACGAGCTGGCCGACGAGCTGCGCAAGGAGTGCCGTCGCGGGGCCGAGGAGCTGAACGTGCCGCTGACGTTCCTCTGCCGACGTGGTGACGCGTACGCCGAGCTGTGCGCGGCAGCCGACGAGAGCCAGGCCGACATGGTGGTGGTCGGTGCCTCCGAGCAGGCCGGTCACCGGCTCGTCGGCTCGGTCGCGACCCGGCTGGTCCGCGCCGGCCGCTGGCCGGTCGTCGTCGTCCCCTGAAAAAAAAGTGGTCGCGTCTGTCGTACCCCGACCGCAGGATGGCCGGATGACGACGTGGAGAGCGCCCGAGATCGACCGCAAGCACGAGCCCTACACCGGTGACGAGCGCACCATGCTGGAGGGCTGGCTCGACTACCACCGCGACACCCTGCTGCTCAAGTGCGCCGGCCTCGGTGTCGAGCAGGTGCGGCAGGCGAGCGTCGAGCCGTCCGGCCTGACCCTGCTCGGGCTGGTCCTGCACATGACCGACGTCGAACGCTCCTGGTTCCGGCAGCGCTTCGCCGGTGAGGACCTGCCCGACCTGTATGACTACGACACCGACAACGACGCCGACTTCCACGCCGCGTCCGGCGCCGACCCGGAGGCGGCCTTCGCCACCTTCCGGGCCGAGGTCGAAGCGGCCCGCGCCGTGACCGCGGGCCGCTCCCTGGACGAGACGTTCACCCTCACCCGCGGCGACGGCGCCGCGCGCACCTTCAACCTGCGCTGGGCGTACGTGCACATGATCGAGGAGTACGCCCGGCACAACGGGCACGCCGACCTGATCCGCGAGCGGATCGACGGCGTGACCGGCGACTGACCCCGCTGACCCGGAACGGATCGGTGGTGGGGCCGCATCGGTCCGGTCCGGATGCCGCCACCTCCCCGACACCGCCACGGGAGGGCCGCTCAGTAGGCCAGCGCCGCCCGCAGATAGCGCAGGTCGGCGGTGCCGCCCCACCGGTGCGCCGACAGCCCGGCCGACCGGGCGCCCCGCACGGCCCAGTCCTCGTCGTCGACGAAGAGCACCCGTGCCGGAGGAGTGTCCAGTGCCGCACAGGCCGCCTGGAAATACTCCGGGGCCGGCTTGTGCACCCCGAGCGTCGAGGAGTTCACCACCACGTCCACCTCGTCGGCCAGGCCGAGCGCTGCCAGGTCGGCGTCGAGCAGGTCGGTGGCGTTGGTGGCCAGGCCGACCGTGATGCCGCCGTCGCGAACCTCCCGGACGAGGTCGCGCACCTCGGTGTCCACCTCACCCCGGTAGCGCTGCCACTGCTCGACCGCCTCCCGGGCCCGGTCCGGGCCGCCGGCCGGCTCGGCCAGCGCGTCGGCCACGCTGCTCATCCAGTCGGCGTGGCTGACCTGGCCGGTGAGCACCGGCCGGAGCCGCCCCCACTGCATGGCGATCTCGGTGAGCACGCCGTCGGCGAGACCGTACTCCCGCTCCACCCCGGCGGCCACCGCCGGGTCGAAGCGGCGCAGCACGCCGTCCAGATCCAGCAGGAGCGCTGTCGCGCGTGCCCGAGCCACTACCTGTTCTCCTCGCCGCGGCCGTACCGCTGCTCGTCCTCGTCGGCCCGGTTGAGCCGTTGGCTGATCACCTGGGTGACCCCACTGCGCATGGTCACGCCGTAGAGCGCGTCCGCGATCTCCATGGTCCGCTTCTGGTGCGTGATGACGATCAGTTGGCTCTTCTCCCGCAACTGTGCCAGCAACATGATCAGTCGACCCAGGTTCACGTCGTCCAGCGCCGCCTCCACCTCGTCCATGATGTAGAACGGGCTGGGTCGGGCACGGAAGATCGCCACCAACATGGCCACCGCGGTCAGCGACCGCTCGCCACCGGAGAGCAGGGAGAGCCGCTTGATCTTCTTGCCGGGCGGCCGGGCCTCCACCTCGACGCCGGTGGTGAGCAGGTCGTCGGGTTCGGTGAGGATCAGCCGGCCCTCGCCGCCGGGAAAGAGCACGGTGAACACCTGCTCGAACTCCCGGGCGGTGTCCTCGAACGCGCTGGCGAAGACCTCGAGGATCCGCTCGTCCACGTCCTTGACCACGGTGAGCAGGTCCCGCCGGGTGGCCTTGAGATCCTCCAGCTGCTCGGAGAGGAACTTGAAGCGCTCCTCCAGCGCGGCGAACTCCTCCAACGCGAGCGGGTTGACCTTGCCGAGCAGGGCCAGTTCGCGTTCCGCCTTGGCAGCCCGCTTCTCCTGCACCGGCCGCTCGTATCCGACCGGCTCGGGCACCGGCAGGCCGTCGCGCTCAGCCGCCGCCACGTCGGCCTGGGTGGGCGGTACGGGCTGGGTGGGACCGTACTCGGCGACCAGGGTCTCCACGTCCAGCCCGAAGTCCTCGGCCGCCTTCGCCTCCAGCTGCTCGATGCGCAGCCGCTGCTCGGCGCGGGCGACCTCGTCCCGGTGCACCTGGCTGGTCAGCCGCTCCAGCTCCGCGCCGAACCGCTTGGCCGCCCCGCGTACCTCCTGGAGCTCCGCCTCGCGGGAGGCCCGCTCCCGGGCCACGGCGTCGCGGTGCTCCTCGGCCGCCGCGATCGAGGTGGTGAGTCGGGTGAGCGCCTCCCTCGCGCCGCCGACGACGGCCCGGGCGATCCCCGCGCCCCGGGTGCGCGCGGCCCGCCGGGCCGCGGCGCGCTCCCGGGCGGCCCGCTCCGCGGTGGCCTGCCGGGACAGTGAGTCGGCCCGGCCGGCGATCGACGAGACGCGCTCCTCGGCGGTTCGCACCGCGAGCCGGACCTCCAGTTCGTTCTGCCGTGCCTGCGGCACCGTGGCGGCGAGCTGGTCGCGTTCCTCGGCGGAGGGCTCGGCGTCGACCGGGGTCTCCTCGGCCAGCCGCAGCCGCTCCTCCAGCTCGTCGAGTGCGGCGAGGTCCCGCTGCCGGGCCGCCTCGGCGCGAGCCCGCGAGTCCCCGAGCCGGTCGGTCTCCGCCTTGGCCGAGCGGGCCGCCGCCCCCAGCTCGGCCAGCCGGCGGGCGGCGGCGTTGCGGTGGCTCTCCGCCTCGCGCTTCTCGGCGGCGGCGTGCTGCACGGCCTCCTTGGCGGCCGCCACCTCGGCGCGCGCCTCGACGAGCTGGTCGCGCAGCTCCGTCCCGGTGCGCTCGGCGGTGAGCCGGTTCGTACGGGCCTCCTCGACGGCGGCCTGCACCTCGATGTAGCTGGGGGCCTTGGCCGACCCGCCGGCCGCCGCGTACGCCCCGACCACGTCCCCGTCGGGCGTCACGGCACGCAGTTCGGGGTTGCCGGCGACCAGCTCGGCGGCGGCGTCCAGATCGTCGACGAGCGCCACGTCGCGCAGCGCCCGGTGCACGGCGGGGCGCAGTTCGGCGCCGCACTCGACCAGGTCGGGTGCCCACCGGGCGCCCTCGGGCAGCTTCGGACGCAGAGCGTCGGCGGAGCCGGTCATGCCGGGACCGGCCGGGCTGCCGACCAGCAGGCCGGCCCGACCGGCGTCGGAGATCTTCAGCAGCCGCATGGCCTCGACGGCCTCGTCCACCCCGCTGACCGCGACCGCGTCGGCGAGGCCGCCGAGCGCGGCGGCCAGCGCGGCCTCGTTCCCCGGTGCCACGGTGAGCAGCCCGGCGAGGCTGCCGAGCAGGCCGCTCACGTCCCCGGCGCGGGCGAGCAGCGCACCGGCGCCGTCCTTGCGCCGCAGGCCCGAGGCGAGCGCCTCCTCTCGGGCCTTCCAGGTGGCGGCGTCCTTCTCCGCCGCCCGCTCGGCGTCGGCCAGCGACCGGACGGTGGCCTGGGCCCGGTCCTGCACGCCGACCGCCTCGGCGTGCCGGGCGTCGAGGCCCGCGTTGTCCCGGTCCGCCTCGGTGGACTGCGCGGCCACCGCGTCCAGGTCGGCCTGCGCCTGCTCGGCGCGGCCCAGCGCGTCGGCGTGTGCGACGGCGAGCCGTTCGATCTCCTCGGCGGCGCTGGTGGTCCGGGTGCGGGCCGAGTTGACCTGGCCGGTGAGCCGGGCCATGCCCTCCCGCCGGTCCGCGATGGCCTTGGCGGCGGCCACCAGCTCCCGTTCGGCGGCGGCGAGCTGCCGTTCCAGCTCCTGGCGGTGCTCCACGGCCTCGGCCAGGCGGATCTGGTCGTCGGTGAGCGCCGCGCGCAGCTCCTCCTCCTGCTCACGCACCCGCTCCGCCTCGGCGTCGAGCTGGTCCGGGTCGCGACCGGTCCGCTCGTCGTCGCCGGTGGTGCTCAGGTGCCGCAGCCGCTCCCGGGCCAGCTGTTCGATCGAGCGGAAGCGTTCCTGCAGGGCGGAGAGCTTGTACCAGGTGTCCTGGGCGGCGGCGAGCAGCGGGGCGTCCTCGGCCAGCGCGGCCTCCAGCTCACCGAGCCGGCCCTGCACCTCGGCGTGCTCGGCCTCGACCTGCTCGCGACGCTCCCGCAGCGCCGTCTCGTCGGCGATCTCCCGATCGAGGGTGGTGCGCAGGGTGGCCAGGTCGTCGGCGAGCAGCCGCAGCCGGGCGTCGCGCAGGTTGGCCTGGATGGCGGCGGCACGCCGGGCCACCTCGGCCTGCCGGCCCAGCGGCTTGAGCTGGCGGCGCAGCTCGGCGGTGAGGTCGGTGAGCCGGTTGAGGTTCACCTGCATCGCGTCGAGCTTGCGCAGCGCCTTCTCTTTGCGCTTGCGGTGCTTGAGGACGCCCGCTGCCTCCTCGATGAACGCCCTGCGGTCCTCCGGCTTGGCGTGCAGCATGCCGTCGAGCCGGCCCTGGCCGACGATGATGTGCATCTCGCGGCCGATGCCGGAGTCGGAGAGCAGTTCCTGGATGTCCAGAAGTCGGCAGGAGTTGCCGTTGATCTCGTACTCGCTCTCGCCGGAGCGGAACATCCGGCGGGTGATGGACACCTCGGTGTACTCGATCGGCAACGCGCCGTCGGTGTTGTCGATGGTGAGGGTGACCTCGGCGCGACCCAGCGGCGCGCGACCGGCGGTGCCGGCGAAGATCACGTCCTCCATCTTGCCGCCGCGCAGCGCCTTGGCCCCCTGCTCGCCGAGCACCCAGGCGATGGCGTCGACGACGTTCGACTTGCCGGAGCCGTTCGGGCCCACCACACAGGTGATCCCGGGCTCCAGCTTCAACGTCGTGGCGGAGGCGAAGGACTTGAACCCCTTCACCGTCAGGCTCTTGAGATACACCTTCTCGATCCTCGTCCGGTGGCCGCCGTACCGTCGCCGGCTGCGCGGACCTGGTGAACCCGCAGACTAACCCGGCGGCGGCAACGGTCGGGCACGCGACCCGCCCCCGGTCACGCCCGTCAACGGCGCGCGACTCGACCGCGCTGTTGTTGCGGCGGCGGCGGGAAAGACAAAGAGTGCTCATGATCGACCGTTGGCTGAGGCCTTTTCGGAAACAGTCGGCGCGGTTCCCGCACGGTGCACGACAAGATCACAAATTGTCGGCGGCGATAGGAGCCGGACAGCGTTGCGCGCCGGCACTGAGGTGTCGGCGCGCATTTTTGCGATGGTGCGATTCAGTTATCCCGGACCCCGAAGATCAGGTCAGCGCCGGCTCGGCCAGACGGAGCAGGTCGTCCGCCTCCGCCGCAGCCGCCGCGAGCCGATCATTGTCGGCACGCAGACGCGTGATCTCGAACTCCAGTGCCTGGACCCTGGAACGCAGTCGGGTGACCTCGTCGAGCAGACGCCGGTCGGGCGCTGCACCTACGTGGCCGTAGAGGGCCTTCGCCATGCTGACTCCTTGATATGCGCTGCCGGAAAGGCCGGCCAACGCGCGCCCATTTGTACGCGGCTGTCATTCCAGCTGTAACTGGACATGACTGGGCGCGACTGGCGACACCTATATATTGAGCCGCAAACCCCTCCTTCGTCAAGTTCTCGCAGGCCGTAGATCATCTCTACGTCGACCTGTCCACTTGTCGGGGGGCTGCCTTACGGCACGGACACGCTCTGTCCGGACTCCTTTACTGTACGCCGGGAATCCGGGAAGTCCGCACCTTGGGGTCCGACTTCCCCTTAACTCTTCCTTAGCCACGTTGCCGCAGGTCGCGGGCGAGTCGTAGCGTCACCCCGGCCCGCAACCGACCCGTGGAGGCAGAGCCGTGTACGGCTGGACCGATCCGATGGACCCGAACGGCGCTCCCCGGCGCGCCGAGCGGCCGACCGACGAGCCGGACTGGCTGAGGAATCACCCGGAGCCCCGCTCGGCCTACCTGTTCGGAGACGACCCCGACCAGCCCGCTGACGAGTGGCACCGCGCCCAGCCCACCGGCCGTTGGCAGCCGGAACCGGCGGTCCCCGAGGGGCCGGTCGACGACCGGACCGCCGCCTGGCCGGCGTACGAGCCCGCCTACCGGCCGGCCGACGAGCCGACCGAGGGGCCGACCGGCAACTGGCACGCCGATCGACCGACCGGCGACGCCACCGGCGGTTGGAGCACCGAGGACGCCACCGGCGGCTGGCGGACCGATGCGTCCAGCCGTCCGGGCGAGGGGCGGCACCGCTCCCCGCGGCGCTGGCGCCGCCCGTTGATGATCGGCGGCGCCGCCGCGGCGGCCACCCTCGTGGTGAGCTTCGGCGTCGGCGCGCTCGCCCTGCCCGGCGGCGACGGCGCGACCAGGGAGCCGAGCGCCGTCGACGACACCGCCGCGGCCGCCCCGGCGGTGCCGACCGAGCAGACCACGGGTGACAACCCGGTCGCACCCTCCCCCACCGGTACGCCCCGTCCGGCGTCGCCGAGCCCGTCGCCGAGCAGGGTCGTCAAGCCCGCCCCGGAGTCGCCGCGGACCAGCGCCGCGTCGCGGCGTAGCGCCCGGCGCACCAGTCCGCCGAGCACCACCACAGGCTCGGGATCGGGCTCCAGCGGCAGCATCAGCGCCCAGGCCCGCGAGGTGGTGGACCTGGTCAACGCCGAGCGTTCGAAGGCCGGCTGCAAGGCACTGAGCGTCGACGACAAGCTGATGACCGCGGCGCAGGGGCACAGCCAGGATCAGGCCGACCACCAGAAGATGTCGCACACCGGCAGTGACGGCAGCGACTCCGGCGTCCGTCTGGACCGCGTCGGCTATGCCTGGCGCACCTACGGCGAGAACGTCGCGTGGAACCAGCAGACCCCGGCCGCCGTGATGGACGCCTGGATGAACAGCTCGGGCCACCGCGCCAACATCCTCAACTGCGCGTTCACCGAGATCGGCGTCGGCATCGCGAGCAGCAACGGGCCGTACTGGACACAGGTCTTCGCGGCGCCGCGCTGACCGCGCGTCGTCCGCGCCTCCGCGCTCGTTGACCCGGTGGGGTACGCCGGGCCGGAGCGTGGGGCGTCGGCGTGCCGGTGAGGGCGGCGCAGGGGCCGCCCCGGACCCGGGGGCTGCCGATGGGAATCCGGCTGCGGCGACGCGCCGCCGTACACCGGCTGCGACGAATCGTGTCGGCCGGCGTCGTGCTCGTCCTGGTGATGCCGGCGTACGGCTGCCGGGGCGAGCTGATCCCGCCCGGCGCGCCCACCGCGTGGCCTGTCGCCCAGACCCGCCACTGGCAGTGGCAGTGGCAGCTCAGCGGCCCGCTCGACCCGACGGTCGACGCCGAGGTCTTCCTACTCGACCCGGTGGCCACCACGGCCGCGCAGACCGCCGAGCTGCGCTCTCGGGACCGCCGCCTGATCTGCCACGTGTACGTCGGCTCGGTCGGCTCGGCCGACCCGGATGTCAGCAGGTACCCGGAGGTCGTACGGGGCTCGACCGGCCCCCGTCCCGGCAGTCGGTGGCTGGATGTCCGGGGGTGGGACGCGCTGGAGCCGGTGCTCGCCGACCGGCTCCGACTCTGTCGGGGCAAGGGCTTCGGCGCGGTGGCGCTGGCCGACGCCGACGGGTACGCGCGGCGCACCGGCTTCCCCCTCGACTTCGACGACCAGTTGCTGTTCAACCGTCGGCTGGCCCGGCTGGCCCGGTCGTTGGACCTGTCCCCCGGGCTGGTCAACGACGTGCCGCAGCTCGCGGCGCTCGCGCCGGATTTCGACTTCGCGGTCAACGAGGAGTGCGTCCGGCTGGGCCAGTGCGCCAAGCTGCTGCCCTTCGCCGACGCCGGCAAGCCGGTCTTCCACGTCGAGTACACCGGCTCGACCGACGACTTCTGCGTTACCACCGTCGGCTACGGCTTCGCCTCGATCCGCAAGAACCGAACCCTGGACGCCTGGCGAAGTCCCTGCCCCGCCCCCGCGGCCGCCGCCCCCGCCCCGTCCCGTTGATCATGAAGTTATTGCCATCCATCTCGGCGTGCCGTGGCAATAACTTCATGATCAACCAGGAGGGCGGGCGCCCCGGGGGGAGGGGTTCAGGGGACTGGGAGTAGGTCCCTGGCCGGGGGTGGTGGGTCGGTGGGGACGGGTGTTGGGCGGCGGCGCAGGAAGCGTGGGGTCCACCAGTTGGCGTCGCCGAGCATGGTCATCAGCGCCGGCAGCACCACGCCCCGGATGATCGTGGCGTCCAGCAGGATCGCCGCCGCCAGGCCGATGCCGAGCTGTTTCATGTCGATCGTGCTCAACGTGGCAAAGATCGAGAACACGCCGACCATCACGATCGCCGCGCTGGTCACCACGCCGGCCGACGAGGTGATCCCGTACGCCACCGCGTCGGAGTTGGACATGCCACCCCGGATCGCCTCGCGGATCCGGCTGACCACGAAGACGTGGTAGTCCATGGAGAGGCCGAAGAGCACCACGAAGAGGAACAGCGGCAGCCAGGACACGATCGCGCCCATCGAGGTGAAGCCGAGCGGCCCCGCCGCCCAGTCGCCCTGGAAGACCAGGACCAGCAGCCCGTACGCGGCGCCGGCGGAGAGCAGGTTCAACGCGATCGAGCTGGCCGCCACCACCACCGACCGGAACGTGACCATCATGACCAGGAAGGTGAGCACCAGCACGAAGCCCATCACCAGCGGCAGCTTGTCCCGGACGTGCCGGGCGTAGTCCTCGCTGTCGGCCACGCTGCCGCCGACCGCGTACTCGATGCCGGGGATGCCCCGCAGCTCGGCCGGGACCAGGTCCCCACGCAGCTTCTCCAACGACTGCACCGAGCGGTCGTCACGGCTGGCGTACGGGGTGGCGACGTCCAGCACGGACACCCGCCGGTCACCCGACACCTCGATCTTCGGGCCGTCCGTCTCGGGCGGGGCGAACAGCGGGTCGCTGGCCGCCCGGGCGGCCAGGTCGGTGAGTGCGGCGTGGACCCGGTCGGCCTGCTCGGCCGGTGCCCGGACGGCCACCACATGGTTGGTGCCGGTGCTCGGGAAGGCGGCGGTGAGCCGGTCGTACGCCTGCATCGCCGGGGTGGTGCGCGGCAGGTCCTCCATACCGGGGAACTTCAGTTTCATGCCGAGCGCCGGGGCGGCCAGCGCGAGCAGCAGACCAACCGAGACGACCAGGGTCGGCACCGGTGCGCGCAGCGCGGGCCGGAGCACCGCCGGCCAGAGCCGGGGCCCGCGGGGCTCGCCGTGCCGGCCGGCGCGCGGCGCGGTCAGGCGCCAGAGCAGCGGCACCCGGGGCCGGTCGACCCAGCGACCGAGCCTGGCCAGCAGAGCGGGCAGTACGGTCAGCGACCCGACCACCGCAACGGCGACCACCAGGATCGAGCCGATCGCGAGCGACGAGAAGACCACGTCGCCGGCGAGCAGCAACCCGGCCATCGAGATGATCACCGCGAAGCCGGAGACCACCACGGCGTGCCCGGAGGTCTCCGCGGCGATCTCCACCGCGTCCAGCCCGGACCGGCCCTTGGCGCGTTCCTCACGCTCCCTGCGAACGTAGAACAGCGAGTAGTCGACCCCCACCGCCATGCCGATCAGCAGGATCACGGGGGCCGTGGTGTCGGTGGCCGGCACCAGGTGCGAGGCCAGCGTGGACAGACCCATCGCGGCGGCCACCGAGGAGAGCGCCAGCAGCACCGGCACACTGGCCGCGATCAGCGCGCCGAACGCGATGATCAGGATGGCCAGGGTGACCGGCAGGCTGAGCAGCTCGGCGCGCTTGAAGTCCTTGCCCAGGGTGTCGTCGAGGGCCTGATCGATCGACGGCCCACCAACCTGCTCGACGCGAAGCTGCGGGTGCGCGTCCTGCACGGCGGCGGTGGCGTCGCGCAGCGGCTGCACCCGGTCCGAGGCGGTGTCCGGGTCGCCGGACATGGTGATCGGCAGCAGCAGCGCCGAGCCGTCGCGGGCGGTGACCGGCTGGCCGATCTCGGCGACCCCGGAAACCGTACGCAGCCGGGCCGCCGCGTCGTCCGCCACCGTCTTCGCCGCGGCCGGATCCAGCGCCCCACCCCGGGTGGTGATCAGGATGTTCTCCACGGCCGGGTCGTCGAAGGCGCCGCCGTCCACGATCAGGCTGGCCCGCCCCGCCTCGCCGATCGCCTGGTCGCGACTGCTGGCCTCGTTGAGGCCGGTGGCGTTGCCACCGACGAAGCACACCGCGACGAACACGGCCCACAGCGCGATCGCCCGCCACGGGTGCTCGGCGCTCCACCGCGCCATCCGCACCGTCACCGGTCTTGTCCCCATCTCGCGTCCCCCTGTCACGTCGACCCCCTGTCAACGGTGCTGACGTTAGGGACGTGACGAGGCGGTCACATCGGGGATCGGCCCCGGCCGGCCCCGGAATCGCTGCACCGGGGGCGCGGGGTCCATTCGAGGGGCATCAACCCGCAATTCGGGCGTACGCCGGGGTCCCGCCCGTAGCGACCGGCCACGACCCGCCGGCATCGACCCGGAGTCGACTCCGGGTCATCCCCGAAGGGAACCCCGGGGCCGGGGCTGGCAGTGCGGGCAGCTGTACGAGGAGCGGTTCATGAACGCCTCGCGGCGGACCGGCGTGCCACACCGTCGACACGGCTCACCCTCGCGGCCGTAGACGTTCAGCTCGCGGTCAAAGTAGCCGCTCTCCCCGTTGACGTTGACGTACAGGGCGTCGAAGCTGGTGCCGCCGTCCTTGATCGCCTCAGCGAGCACGTCCCGGACGTGGCCGAGCAGGCGCTGCGCGGCCGGGCCGGTCAGCGCGTCGGTCGGGCGGGTGCCATGCAGCCCGGCGCGCCAGAGCGCCTCGTCGGCGTAGATGTTGCCCACGCCCGAGATCAGGGTCTGGTCGAGCAGTGCCCGCTTCACCTCCGTCCGCCGACGGCGCAGCGCGGCGACGAACGCCGCGTCGGAGAACTCCGGGTCCATCGGGTCGCGGGCGATGTGCGCGATCTCCGCGGGCAACTCGGCGCCCCCCTCGCTGACCGAGAGCCCGCCGAACGTGCGCTGGTCGACGAAGCGCAGTTCCGGCCCGTCGTCGGCAAACCGGAACCGCACCCGCAGGTGGGTCTCGTCCGGCGTGCCGGGCGGCTGGAGCAGCAGCTGACCCGACATGCCGAGGTGCCCGATCACCGCGTCGCCGCTGTCCAGGGGCAACCACAGGTACTTGCCACGGCGACGGACGTCCAGCACCGTCCGGCCGGCGAGCACGTCGGCGAAATGCGCGCCGCCGGGGACGTGACGGCGTACCGCACGGGGATGACGGACCTCCACCGAAGCGATCCGCCGGCCGATGACCCACTGGGCCAGGCCCTGCCGGACGGTCTCCACCTCGGGCAGCTCAGGCACGGGGCCGACCCGCCTCGCGGTCGTCGGCGGCCCCGGTACCGGCGCTCCGGGCCGCGTTGTCGCCACCGGAGACCGGGCCGACGCCGGTGGCGGTCGGCGCCGCACCGTTGCTGTCCGGCCCGGCCCTGTCGACCCGCTCCGCCGCGACGTCGGCGGGCATGACCTGCGCCGTGTGGTCGGCCTGCTCGGTACGGGCCGCACGCTCGGCCCGCTCCAGCGGCCCGACCCGCTCCTCCCGGTCGGTCCGCTCGTCCGGCTCCGCCTGACCGTCCTGGTCGGCCTGACGGTCCTGGTCGGCGAGCATCCGCCACGCCGCCTCCGCCGCCCGCTGCTCGGCCTCCTTCTTGCTGCGTCCGTCCGCGCCGCCGTACCGGTTGCCGGCCACCACCACCCAGGCGGTGAACGTCTTGAGGTGGTCCGGGCCGGCGCCCTCGATCCGGTACTCCGGCACACCGAGCCCGAGCGCCGCGGTCAGCTCCTGGAGGCTGGTCTTCCAGTCCAGGGCGGCACCCCGACCGGCCGACTCGGCCATCAGCGGGTCGAAGAGCCGGTGGATGACGATCCCGGCGGTGTCCAGCCCGTACTGGAGGTAGATCGCGCCGAGCAGCGCCTCCAGGGTGTCGGCGAGGATGCTCGCCTTGTCCCGACCGCCCGTGGTCTCCTCGCCCTTGCCGAGCAGCAGGTACGCGCCGAGGCCGTCCGGGCCCAGACCACGGGCCACATCGGCGAGCGCGCGCATGTTGACGACGCTCGCACGCAGCTTGGCCAACTGCCCCTCGGGCAGATCCGGGTGATTGTGGAAGAGCGCCGTGGTGATCACCACGCCGAGCACCGAGTCGCCGAGGAATTCCAGCCGCTCGTTGGTCGGCAGGCCACCGTTCTCGTACGCGTACGAGCGGTGGGTCAGCGCGCGTAGCAGCAGGTCGGGTTCCAGGCTCACGCCGAAGGCAGCTTCCAGGTGACCGACGGACGCCTGCCGCCGCTTGTCGTTGCTCATGATGTGCGTACCTCGGTGTCGGTGGAACGGTCTGTACGGTCCGTCGCGGCGTCACCGGAGAGCAACGCGGCGATCAGGTCGGTGGCGCGCCGACGCCACAGGTGTGCGGCGAGGGCGATACCGGAGGCGACGTCGTCGGCGCGGGCAGCGCCGTGGCAGATGACCACCGTTCCGGCAACGCCGAGCAGGGCGGCGGCACGGGGGGCGCCACCGCCGACGGGTGGACCGCCGGCCATCGCGTACGCGCCCTCGATCGCCTTCAGCAGCACGTTACCGGTGAAGCCGTCGGTGACCACCACATCGGCGCGCGCGCCGAGGGCCACGTCGTACCCCTCGACGAGGCCGACGTAGCGCGCCCCGCCGGGCAGCGGTTCGACGGCGAGCAGCGGGTCGGTGGCCCTGCGTACCCGATCGCCCTTGCCGGCCTCGGTGCCGACGGAGAGCAGGCCGACCCGAGGCTCGGCGATGGAGTGCGCCACCGCGGCGTACGCGGCGCCGAGCACGGCGTGCCGGGCGAGGGTGGCCGGGCGGGGCTCCAGCGAGCCGCCCACGTCGAGCAGGACGACCGGCCCGGCGACGGCGGGCAGGGTGGCGACCAGGGCGGGTTGGCGGATCTCCGGCCAGCGGCCGAGACCGAGCACGGCCGCGGTGACGGTGGCGCCGGTGGCGCCGGCGGAGAGCAGGGCGTCGGCGGTTCCGTCGCGGACGGCGGTGACCGCCGCCCGGACGGTGCTCTCCGCGCGGGCGGCGCTCGGATGGTCGGCCATGCCGACGGCGTCGCGGACCGGCCGCACCGTGATCCGGGCCCGTTGGGCCGGATCGAGGGCAGCGATCAGCTCGTCGGCCACCTCACTCGGGCCGACGAGCAGCAGATGCAGATCGGGGTCGGCGCGCACGGCACGCAGAGCGCCGTCAACCACGACGGCGGGAGCGTCGTCCCCGCCGAGGAGGTCAACGGCGATCCGCGCGGTGCCCGGCTCCACCGGGACGTCGACCGGTCTGGGCCGGACGGCGTCGGAGGGAGCCGGGGCACCGGGCGTATGCCAGGGTGCGCGCGCCGCCCGACCTGGGGTCGGGGGCGTCACTCGGCGTCCAGGTCAGACCTCGAGAACCTGGCGGCCGTTGTAGGTGCCGCAGACGGAGCAGGCGGCGTGCGGCAGCTTCGGGGACTTGCACTGCGGGCACGCGACGGTCGCGACCACGGTCGCCTTCCAGTTCGCCCGGCGGGACCGGGTGTTGCTGCGCGACATCTTGCGCTTCGGGACGGCCACGGTTCTTACTCCTCTGTACGGGTCAATTGCGACAGGCCTACCCAACGCGGGTCGATCTGCTGGTGACTGTGGTCGGCCGGCAGATCGTCCCAGTGCGCCCCGCAGTCGGGGCACAGTCCTGGGCAGTCCTCCCGGCAGAGCGGGTTGGTCGGCAGCGTGAGCACCAACGCGTCCCGCAGCGCCGGCTCCAGGTCGATCAGATCGCCCTGCATCCGGCCCACCTCGTCCTCGTCGGTCGTGACGTCCGTGGTGCTGTTCTCGTACGCGTACAGCTCCTGGATCGTCACGGCCATCGAGTCGTTGATCTCGCGCAGGCAACGGCCGCACTCGCCCCGGACGGGACCGGTGATGGTCCCGGAGACGAGCACGCCCTCGGACACCGACTGCAACCTCAGATCGAGGTCGAGGTCCGCGCCCTCCGGCACGCCGATCAACTCCACACCGAGGTCCGTCGGTGCCGGCACGACCCGCTGGACCTCACGCAACGCGCCAGGTCGGCGCGGCAGGTCTCTCGTGTCGAGGACCAGCGGCGACCTGGGGTTGAGTGTCGATGGCGAGTGTTTGGGCATAGTCAGACTCCGGCCGGTGAGAGGCCGACAAAAAAGGTTACCTGGGCGACCGCCGGACCGTCGAACCGGGGGCGACGCCCGCCCAAGAATGTCGGCTGGTGAAGTGCCGCTCAGAAGGGTAGCGGGCGTTCCGCCTCATCCCCACCGAAGGTGCCGATCTCCCGCAGCGCGTGCATCTTGTCCCGGCCGCGCTCGATCGAGGCGAGCGCCCGGGTGAGGAACTGCTCGAAGTTGGCCAGAGCGGTGTCCACGTAGTCGTCGACCTCCTCGCGGAGGCGCTGCGCCTCGGCCCGCGCCTCGGCGATGATCCGGGCCCCCTCGTGCTCGGCCGACACGGTGATCTCGTTCACCGAGACCAGGCGGGCGTGTTCCGCCTCACCCTCGCTGATGATCCGGTCGGCCTCGCGCTTGCCGGCATCCATGATCTTGTCGCGCTCGTCCAGCAGCGCGGCGGCGCGACGCAGGTCGGCGGGCAGGTCAGCGCGCATCTCGTCGAGGGCCGCGATCATCTCACCCCGGTCGACCATGCAGTTGTTGCGCGACATCGGGACGGAGCGGGCCTGCTCCACCATGGCGATCAGTTCGTCGATGCGATCGAGCGGGTCCACCGGTACCTCACTCCCTGTCCGTTCTTCGGCCGACCTCCATGATGCGGGCTACGGCCGGTTCCCCGCTCCACCAATCATGTCGTGCCCGCCCCACACCTGCTCGATCCACCCCGACCCGGCGCGTCGCGCGGTGTTCACCCCGCGTTACGGACGGGGGCCGAGGCGGGACTGCAGGGCCTCCCGCACCGGGTCGGGAACGTGGGCGGAGATGTCGCCACCCCACTTGGCCACGTCCTTGACCAGGCTGGAGGAGAGGAACGAGTAGAGCGGATTGGTCGGCATGAACAGCGTCTCGACGCCGGCCAGCCCGATGTTCATCTGGGCCATCTGCAACTCGTAGTCGAAGTCGCTGACCGCCCGCAGGCCCTTGATCAGCACGCTCGCCTGTTGGGCCCGGCAGAAGTCGACCAGCAGGCCCCGGAACGACTCGACCCGTACGTTGCCGTACGAGGCGGTCACCTCGCGGAGCATGTCGATCCGCTCCTCGACGGTGAACAGGCCGCTCTTCGACTGGTTCACCAGCACGCCGACGATCACCTCGTCGAAGAGCCGGCTGGCGCGGCCGATGATGTCGAGGTGTCCGTTGGTGACCGGATCGAACGAACCGGGGCACACCGCACGTCTCATGATCGGCGACCGTACCAAAGGGTGGTCTCGCCGTAACGGCGACTGCGCCCCGGGGTGATTCCGTCCACCCAGTCCAGCTGCCTCGTGCGGCTCGACCGCTCCACCACCACCAGCGCGTCGGGCGCCAGCCAGCCGCCCCCGACCAGCGTCGTCAGCAGTGCGGTGATCTCCGCGTCCGGCACCGCGTAGGGCGGGTCGGCGAAGACCACGTCGTACGGCCCGCCCTCCGGGCCGGCGGCCAGCACGGTGGCCACCCTGCCGGCGACCAGGCGGACGGCCGGCCCGGCCCGCAGGGCCGCCACGTTCTCCCGGATCACCCGGGCCGCCCGGGCGTCGGACTCGACCAGCAGCACGTGCCGTGCGCCCCGGGAGAGCGCCTCCAGCCCGACCGCGCCGGAACCGGCGTACAGGTCGGCGAAGCGGGCACCGCCGAGGTCGACCTCGGCCTCGACGGCACTGAACAACGCCTCCCGGACGCGGTCGGAGGTGGGGCGGGTGCCGGCGCCGGGCGGCGCGGCGATCCGCCGGCCACCGAGCGTCCCGGCCACGATCCGGGTCACCGTCTCCTCCTGCTCATGCCCGCGACGCTACGCGACCCGCCGGATTCGGCAGCCAACACGGTCGGTATCGCCACGCCGACGACATGATCACTTCTCGTATATCAATGATCTCAAATTGATAACATCATTCTTATCGAATCCTGAGCGCTGTATCGGGCGCTGCGATCTCGCTAGGGTCTGCCGGGTGCCGGCGGCAACCCACCGGCCCGCGGCTCGGGAGGGCGCCTCTCCGATCGGACGTGCAGTGACCGTCCACTGTCACTCCCGTGCCACACCCCTGACGCTTCAGCACTCCAGGAGTACCCGTGATCCGTCCCAAGCTGTCGCTCCGGCGACCGCTGGCCATCCTGGGAGCCGCCCTCATCGGCCTCACCGGGGTCGTCGCGGTGGCCACCCCAGCCAGCGCACACCACACCACCATCAGCGCCACCGCCGACTGTGACCGGCTCACCGGCGAGCGCGTGATCACGTGGAAGGTGGAGAACAGCGAGACCAACAAGGACGCGACGCTCCAGAGGGTGACGACCGACCCGGGCACTCCGGTGACCGCGCTTGTCGAGGGCGCGAAGGCGGACGTGCCGCTGCAGGGCTTCGTCATCAACCAGGGCACCTTCGTGGAGGCTGTCCAGCGGGTGCCTGGCGACACCACTACCGCCAACCTCGAGGTGTACGCCGAATGGTTGAAGGACGGCAAGAGCACCGCTGAACACACCGCCAAGGGGAGCATCGGTCTCGCCGCCGACGCGTCCTGCGCGCCCGCCCCGAAGTGCGTCGAGGTCGACAAGGCCAAGTACAGCCACACCTTCGACGGCCCGAAGGGCACCGCCACCGTCAAGCTCGACGGTGACCTGCCGCTCTGCGGCGAGGGCAAGCAGTGGTTCACGCTGGTGTCGTACTTCGCGCCCCGGCCGCAGTTCGCCACCCCCCAGTACGTGTACGGCACGCCGGACAGCAACTGGATCGGCGGCACCCAGACCGAGATCGACCTGAAGGTCGAGATCCCGGACTGCCACACCCAGGTCGACCTGATCTGGGGCGGTAAGGACGAGGTCATCGACGAGCTGGTCGACGGCGGCAAGCGCTACGACAACAAGAAGCTCGGTTCGGCGGGCGCCCCGGGCAACCGGTCCGAGGGCCCGCAGGGCTGGTACAACGGCGGCAACAAGAACTGCACCACCCCGGCCTCGACCTTCGCGTCCAACTGCGACGGTTCGGTCGCCGTCTCGCTGAGCAACGACGGCAAGATCAGCAAGTACGCGGTCGAGTTCGAGGTGAAGGCCGAGAACGGCTTCACCAAGAAGGTCTCCGTCGCTGCCGGCAAGGCCGACAACAGCATCATCGTGCCCGCCGCGGACGCCGGCAAGATCGAGGTGCTGGTCGACGGCAAGGTGGTCGAGAACGGCACGTACTCGTGGCAGCGCCCCGAGGACTGCCCCCTGCCGGCCGTCACCACCAAGGCCGACTGCAAGAACTTCACCCTCACCGCGACCAACCCCGAGGGTGGGCTCCCGGTCAAGGCGACGTTCACCTACAGCGGTAAGACCGAGACCCGCACGGTCGCGGCCGGCGCGTCGGAGACGGTGACCTTCAAGGCCGGCAAGGACAAGACGGCGCTCGTCGCGCTGCCGGACCTGGACCTGGAGCTCGAGGCGATCTACACGCCGGAGGGCAACTGCGGCGGCGGTGGCGCTGGCGGCGAGGAGCCGGGCCTCCCGGTCACCGGTGCGGCGGCGGGCGGCATCGCCGCCGGCGCGGTCGCCCTGCTGATCGCGGGTGCGGTGCTCTTCGTCATCGCCCGGCGGCGTCGGGTGACCTTCACCGCCTGATCCAACCTGGAACCACCCGAGGGCGCGTCGACCATCCGGTCGGCGCGCCCTCGGCGTCGTAGGGTCCTTTGAGCACCGGATCGACCGCAGCGCAGCCCCGACGGCGCGCAGTCAGCCCTTTTCCAGGTACTCCGCGCGGTCCTCGTCGACCAGGGCCGCGACCGACGCGGCCAACGCCGGATTAGCGGTCAGCTCCGGATCCTCCTCGACCAGGGCAATCGCCTCGGCACGGGCGTCACGGATCAGGTCGGCGTCGCGCAGCAACGACAACAGCCGCAGGTGCGAACGCCGCCCCGACTGGGTGGCGCCCAGCACGTCGCCCTCGCGACGCTGCTCCAGATCCAGCTCGGCGAGCTTGAACCCGTCGCCAGTGGACGCCACCGCGTCCAGCCGCTCCCGCGCCGACGAGCCCTCGGCCGCCTCGCTGACCAGCAGACAGAGCCCGGCAGCGGCGCCCCGGCCTACCCGGCCGCGGAGCTGGTGCAGTTGGGAGACACCGAACCGGTCGGCGTCCAACACGATCATCACGGTCGCGTTGGGCACGTCCACGCCGACCTCGATCACTGTGGTCGCCACCAGCACGTCCAGGTCACCGGCGGCGAACGAGCGCATCACCGCGTCCTTCTCGTCGGCCGGCAGGCGGCCGTGCAGCACCCCGATCCGCAGCCCGTGCAGCGGCCCCTCGGCCAGCAGCGGGGCCACCTCGGTCACCGCCAGCGGCGGCCGTCGCCCGTTGTCGTCCTCGGGCGGCGGCTCCTCCTCCGAGGCCGCTGAATCACCGATCCGCGGGCACACCACGTACGCCTGGTGGCCGGCGGACACCTCCTCGCGCAGCCGACGCCACGCCCGGTCCAGGTAGGCCGGCTTCTCGGCGGCCGGCACCACGTGCGAGGCGATCGGCGAACGACCCCGGGGCAACTGGGAGAGGGTGGAGACCTCCAGGTCGCCGTAGACGGTCATCGCCACCGTGCGCGGGATCGGGGTGGCCGTCATCACCAGCACGTGCGGCGGCTGGTCGGCCTTGGCGCGCAGCGCGTCGCGCTGCTCCACCCCGAAGCGGTGCTGCTCGTCGACCACCACCAGGCCGAGGTCGGCGAAGTCCACCCCCTCGTACAGCAGGGCGTGGGTGCCCAGCACGATGCCGGCGGCGCCGCTGGCGACCTCGGCGAGCGCCTTGCGACGGGCCGCCGCGCCCAACGAACCGGTGACCAGCTCGACCCTGGTGGCGTGGTCGGCGGAACCCAGTTCACCGGCTCGTCCGAGCGGCCCGAGCAGGTCGAGCATGCCGCGGTAGTGCTGCGCGGCCAGCACCTCGGTGGGTGCCAGCAGTGCCGCCTGGCCGCCCGCGTCGACCACCTGGAGCATCGCCCGCAACGCCACCACCGTCTTGCCCGAGCCCACCTCGCCCTGCAACAACCGGTGCATCGGGTGTGGGATGGCGAGATCGGCCGCGATCTCCACGCCGACGTCGCGTTGACCGGCGGTCAGCTCGTACGGCAGTCGGGCGTCGAAGGCGTCCAACAGCCCTTCCGTGCGCGCCGGTCGGGACCGGGCCGGCCAGTCGGCGGCCCGGTGCTTGCGCTGCACCAGGGTCAACTGCACGGCGAACGCCTCGTCCCACTTGAGCCGGTGCCGTGCCCGGTAGAGCTCCTCCTTGCTGGACGGTCGGTGGATCTCCCGCAGCGCGCTGCCCAGCTCCACCAGCTTGCGGCCGGCCCGGACAGCGGCCGGCACCGGATCCTCCGGTGGGGTGAAGGTGTCCAGAACGACCCGCACGCAGCGGGCGATCACCCAGGTCGGCACCGCCGCCGCGGCCGGGTAGACCGGGATCAGCGCACCGGCGAACTCCTCGATCTCGTCACTGACCGCCGCCTCACCCTCGCCGCCCTCGCCGAGCAGGACGTACTCCGGGCCGTTGAGCTGACGCTTGCCCCGGAACTCGGTGACCTTGCCGGCGAACAGCCCCCACCGGCCCGGACGCAGCTCCCGCTCGCGCCACGCCTGGTTGCCGAAGAAGGTCAGCGTGAGCAGGCCGCCGGAGCCGTCGCCGACGGTCACCTCCAGCAGGTTGCCCCGGCGCTGGCGCATCGGTCGCACGGCGGTGCGCTGCACCTGCGCCAACACGGTGACCTGCTCACCGACGTCCAGCGAGCGGATGTCGGTGTGCTCGCCGCGCTCGTCGTAGCGGCGGGGGAAGTGGTAGACCAGGTCACCTGCGGTGTGCAGGTCGAGGTGGCTGGCGAGCGCCTTGGCCGTCTTGTCCCCGACCAGCTTCTTCAGCGCGGTGTCCACCGTGGCCGGCTCGCTCATTCGACCCCCACCAGGAGCGGATAATACGGCTGGCCGCCCTGGTACGCGTGCACCTCGACGAACGGCCACCGTCGCGCGACGTGCGCGCGGACGGCGTCGGTGAGCCCGGCGGGAGCGTCCAACCCGGCGAGCAGGGTGACCAGCTCACCGCCGCCGCCGAGCATCCGGTCGACCACGGCCGCGCAGGTGTCGGTCAGGTCGGTGCCGATCAGGTGGACCTCCCCCTCGACCAGCGCCAACACGTCGCCGGGGCGGCACGGGCCGGCGACGGTCAGCGCCTCCCGGCTGGCGTGGCAGACCTCGGCGTAGCGGCACGCGCCGGCCGCCTCGGCCATCGCGATCACGTCGTCCTCGAAGCGGCGGCCGCCGTCACGGACCGCGAGGGCGGCCAGTGCCTGCACCGGCGATCGGGTCGGCACCACGCTCACCTTGATGCCGTGCCGGTGTGCCTCACGGGCCGCCGCGCTGGCCACCGCCTCGGCGTTCGGGTCGTTGGGCAGCACCACCACCCGGGCCGCGCCGGTGCCGCGTACCGCTTCCAGCAGCTCCCCGGTGGACGGGTTGCCGGGCACCACGGTGGCCCCCTCCGCGGCGAACAGCCCCGCGATCCCGACGCCGGTGGCCACCACCACGGCGGCCCGGCCGTCGGTCGCGAGGCCGGAGGGCGGCTCAGCCTGGTCGGCGAAGCGGGTCACCGAGATCCGGTACGGGCGGCCGGCGGCGACCCCCGCCTCGACAGCCGCCCCCACGTCGTTGACGTGCACGTGCACGTTCCAGGTGCCTACCGGCTCGCGCCCGTCACCGACGACGACCAGCGAATCGCCCAGCGCGTCCAGCGCCCGGCGCATCCCGCCCACCGCCTCGGCATCGGCGTCGAGGAGGAACTGCACCTCGTAGGCGTACTCGTCGGAACCGGTCTCGCGCGCGACGGCGGCCGCCGGCCGGGCGGCGCGCGGCGTCGGCGCGACCCGGTCGGCGACGTCCCCGCCGAGCACCTCGACCAGCGCGTCGAGCAGCACGCAGAGGCCTCGGCCACCCGCGTCGACCACGCCGGCCCGGGCCAGGGCCGGCAGCTGCTCCGGGGTCCGGGCCAGCGCCTGCGCCGATGCCCGCGCCGCGGCCCGGGCGACCACCGGCAGGTCGTCGCTGTCCGCCCGCTCGGCCGCGAGAGCGGCCGCTCCGACCACGGTGAGCAGGGTGCCCTCCACCGGCCGCGCGACCGCCGTGTACGCGGCGGCGGTCGCGGCCCGCAGCGCCGCGGCCAACTCCCGGCCGCGCACCGCCGGCACGGCGGCGACCGCATCGGCGAAGCCGCGCAGGATCTGCGAGAGGATCACCCCGGAGTTGCCGCGCGCGCCGAGCAACGCGCCCTGGGCCATCAGTCGCAACGCGTGCCCGTGCGCGGTCGGCCCGCTGTCGGGAAGAGTGTCCAGGTCCATAGCGAGGGCCTGCTGGGCCGAGGTGAGGGTGAGCACCAGGTTGGTGCCGGTGTCGCCGTCGGGCACCGGATAGACGTTGAGCTGGTCGATCTCACCCTGGTGGCGCTTGAGTGCGGCCAGCCCACCCGCGCACCAGCGGCGGACCGCGGCGGCGTCGAGGGTGTCCAGCACGGCCAGAAGCCTACTGGCGCGCACCGACACGGGGCGATTGGCCGGGTCGGCGGGTCATCGGGTAACCTGACCAGGTTGCCCGGGCAGCACCGGCCGGCGACCCCAATGAACGTATCAACCCAGGAGTATCCCGTGGCTAGCGTGTGCGACGTCTGTGGCAAGGGGCCGGGCTTCGGCCACAACGTGCCCTGGTCCAAGAAGAAGACCAACCGCCGCTGGAACCCGAACATCCAGTCGGTGCGCACCCCGGCCGGTGGCGGCAACACCAAGAAGCTGCAGGTCTGCACCTCGTGCATCAAGGCCGGCAAGGTCACCCGCGCCTGACGCGGTAGCACCCACCTTCTCGTACGGCTCAGCCGGCGGACCGCTGCGGTCCGCCGGCTCTGTCGTGTGCGCGGAGGGTCGCTGACGACTAGGCGACGCTGGTCCCAACCCCGCCCGCCGTCCGGTTAGTGTCGCGCTGCGCCGGGCGTCGCGTTCCGGCCGGACGAAGGGGTGACGGGTGCAGCTGGACCTGGGCCGAGACGAGATGGTCGTGCTGGGCTCCGCGCTGGACCTGCTGCGCGGGCTGGGTGACCTGCTGCCCGCCGGCAGCGTGGTCGTGGTCGAGGAACCCGACCTGATCCGCAGCCGCGACCTCGACCGGCACTGCGCCGCGCTGTCGTTCGTCTCCCGCCTGGTGGCGGTCGAGTACCAGACCGGCCTGGACACCGCAGCACTGCTCGCCCGGGAACCGGAGCTCGCCGCCGCGCGGCTGGTGGTGCCCGGTCTGGAGTACGGGGTGCTCGCCGCGGCCCAACTGGCCGAGGCGCTCGGCCTGCCCGGCGCCGGTGTCACGGCCGCCGAGATCTTCACCGACAAGCACCGGATGCGGGTGCTCGCTGCGGGAGCCGGCCTCGGCAACCCGGCGTTCGAGCTGGTCGACACCGCCGCCGAGGCGACCGCGTTCGCCCAGCGGCAGGGCGGGCGGTGCGTGCTCAAGCCGACCCGGCGCGCCGGCAGCCTCGGCGTACAGATCGTTTCCGATCCGGCGCTGGTCGCCGCCGCCTGGGCCGCCAGCGCCGACCCGGAGACGCCCGTCGACGCCACCGGTCGGGGTCTGCCCACCGCGGTCCTCGTGGAGCAGGTGCTGGTCGGCAGCGAGCACAGCGTCGAGCTGCTGGTGGCCGACGGCGAGGTGCGCTTCGGCAACGTCACCGACAAGCGGGTGCTGACCGGTGGCCGGCCGGTGGAGACCGGCCACACGGTGCCGTCCGCGCTGCCTCCGCTCGCCCGGCGGGAGTTGCTCGACGTGGCCACCCGACTGGCCGAGGCTGCCGGCTTCCGCACCGGCGTGCTGCACAGCGAGTGGATCCGTACCGCCGACGGGCCGGCGCTGGTGGAGTGTGCCGCCCGGCTGCCCGGTGACTTGATCACCGCGCTGATCTCGGTCGCCTACGAGTTCGGGTTCGTGCCCGCCTACCTGCGGATGCTGCGCGGAGAACGTCCGGGGTTGCCGGCCCGGCCGACCGGCGCCGCGGCGGTGGAGTTCCTGCTCGCCCTGCCCGGCACCGTCGCCGCGGTGGACGGCGTGCGCACGGCCCGCCGGGTGCCCGGCGTGCTGGACGTGGGGGTGGGCGTGGC
The DNA here is from genome assembly GCF_046549295.1 of Micromonospora sp. 067-2. Lineage (NCBI taxonomy): Bacteria > Bacillati > Actinomycetota > Actinomycetes > Micromonosporales > Micromonosporaceae > Micromonospora > Micromonospora sp. 067-2. The sequence continues at coordinate 201,673 of NZ_JAJPWB010000008.1, forward strand.
GGTGGGCGACCGGGTGGCCGAGGTCACCTCGTCCGCGCGGCGCAGCGGCCAGGTGCTGGCCTGGGGCGCCGACCCGACGGAGGCGACCGTCGCGGTCACCCGGGCGGCGGGAGCGATCCGGATCATCACCGGCTGAGAGGTCGGCAGCCAGGCCGCCCCGCTGCCGGATCAGAGGGTACGGCCGAAGGAGACGCAGCCCTCCGCGTCCTTGTAGAAGCCGAAGTTGGGGATCCGCTCGTAGCCGGCGGACGTGTACATGGCGATCGCCTCGGGCTGCTTGTCCCCGCACTCCAGGACGATCCGTTTGCGGCCCTGTTCGCGGGCCGAGCGCTCGACGGCGGCCAGTACCGTCCGGGCCACACCCCGCCCACGGGCCGCCGGGGAGGTGTACATCCGCTTCAGCTCCGCGGTGTCCGCGCCGTGGCTGCGCCAGCCGCCGCAGCCGACCGGCTCGCCGGCCAGGCAGGCGACGAGGAAGGCGCCGTCCGGCGGCTCGAACTCGGACGCGTCCACCGGGGTGTCGTCGCCGGTGCCGCCGTAGCGGGCACCGAGGTCGGCCAGCGCGGCACTGATCAACTGCTGCGCCACCGGCGCGTCGAACCGCACCACCCGGATCTCGATCTCACTCACGGTGTCCAGGGTACGGCCGGCGAGGAGCCTCACCGGAAGTGGTCCCAGCCCCGCGGACCGTCGTAGGGCCCGCCGTCCACGGTGACCCCGGCACCGGCCGCCACCAGGCCGATCGGCCGCCAGTCCGGCGGCAACGCCACCGCCGGGGGAAAGGTCGCGGCCAGCGCGTGGTCCTCGCCACCGGCCAGGATCCAGGTGTACGGGTCGACGCCGAGGGCCTGCGCCGCGTCGGCCATCTGCCGGGGCACCTCGAACGCGTCGCGGCGCACGTCGATCGCCACCGCGCTGGCCGCCGCCACGTGTCCGAGGTCGGCGAGCAGGCCGTCCGACACGTCGATCATGGAGGTGGCCCCGAGTCGGGCGGCCTGCGGCCCGGCCGGGTACGGGACCTGCGGCCGCCGGTACGCCTCGACCAGCAGCCGAGGCGTACGGAAGCCACGGGTGAGCACGGTCAGCCCGGCCGCCGCGTACCCGGTGCGACCGGCCAGGGCCAGGACGTCGCCGGGGCGGGCGCCGGAGCGCACCACGGGCGGACGACCGCCGAGGTCGCCCAGCGCGGTGACCGCGATGGTCAGGGTCGGGCTGGACGACATGTCCCCGCCGACCACGCTCGCGCCGACCGTCGACGCCTCCGCGGCCAGCCCGTCGGCCAGCTCCTCGGCCCAGCTGGTCTCCAGGTCCGCCGGCATGCAGAGGGCGACCAGCAGGGCCGTCGGGGTGGCGCCCATCGCCGCGATGTCGGCCAGGTTGGCGGCAGCGGCACGGTGCCCGACGTCGCGGGCCGAGCACCAGTCCCGCCGGAAGTGCCGCCCGTCGACCAGGACGTCGGTGGAGGCCGCCACCCGGCCATCCGGGGCGGCCACCACCGCCGCGTCGTCCCCCGGGCCGAGCAGGGTCGTCGGCCCGGTCGGCAGCCGCGCGGTGATCCTCCCGATCAACCCGAACTCGCCGATCCCGGCCACGCTGGCGCCACCGCCGGCGCTGTGCCCGTTCTGCCCGGCTCCGCCGCGCTCGCTCACCGCTGCTCCTTGACCACCGCTAGGGATCGGACCTGCTCCGTAAGGTAGTTTCACCCTTCGGGCCGCCCCTGGGCGGCGACGGACGGAGGTCGAGTCGTGGTACAGGCGTACATCCTCATCCAGACCGAGGTCGGCCGGGCACGTGACGTGGCCGGTCTCATCGCGGACCTTGCCGGCGTGGTACGCGTCGACGCCGTCACCGGGCCGTACGACGTGGTGGTCCTCACCGAGGCGAACACCGTCGACGAGCTCGGCAAGCTCATCGTCAGCAAGGTGCAGATGGTGCCCGGCATCACTCGCACCCTCACGTGTTCCGTGGTGCGGTTGTAGATGGACGAGATCAGGACCTCCTCCTCCCCGACTCTCGACGACGACGGGTCGGACGTCTCACGCGACCTGGCCGACGGGACCGGGCCGGCTGACGGTATCCGCGGGCCGGCCGAGCCCGCCGCGGACGCGCCGGCCGGTCGGGACCGGACCCAGCGCAGCGCTGCCGTGCTGGCCACGCTGATCGCCCTGCCGGTCACGCTGCTGGTGGGGGTGCTGGCCTTCGCCAAGCTCTCGCCGGCCGAGCCGGGCGCCGCGCCGAGCCCTTCCGCGACGACCGCGCGGGTGCAGTCCACCGCCCCGGTCGAGATGGCCGCTCCGGCGCTGGCCGCCCGCCCGGCCACGGTCTGCCGGGCCCTGCTGTCCCAACTGCCGCAGAGCATCCGCGACCTGAACCAGCGCCCGGTCACCGCCGGCCCGGAGCAGAACGCCGCGTACGGCGATCCCGCGCTGACCGTGGCCTGCGGCGGCACCGAGCCCACCTTTCCGGCGACCGACGAGGTCTGGCGGGTCAACGGGGTCTGCTGGCACCCGGCCGAGCAGGGCGACTCGGCGGTCCTCACCACGGTCGACCGGGAGACGGCGATCACGCTGCGCATCCCGCGCTCCTACGAGCAGCCGTTGCAGTGGGCGTCGCCGGTGTCGAGCGCGATCGTGGCGTCGGTGCCGTCCGGTGGCGACATTCCCTCCGGCTGCCGGAGCTGAGTCCGCTCCTGCCGACCGGCAGCCCGTCTCGGGCGAACCCGGCTGGCCCGGGCTGGGCCAGACCGGCTGGCCGCACCGTCAGTGCAGGCCGACGCCGCGCCGCTGGGCGGTGCGGATCAGTCGGTTGACCAGCTTCGGATACTCCAGGCCGGAGGCCGCCCACATCCGCGGGAACATCGACGTCGGGGTGAACCCGGGCATCGTGTTGATCTCGTTGAGGTAGACGTCCAGCTCGGGGGTGACGAAGAAGTCCGCGCGGGCCAGGCCGGCGCAGTCCAGCGCGGTGAACGCGCGGACGGCGTACTCCTGCACCTGGCGGGTCACCTTCTCCGGCAGGCCGGCCGGGATGTCGTACTCGCAGGAGTCGTCGAGGTACTTCGCCTCGAAGTCGTAGAAGTCGTGGTCGGCGACGACCCGCACCTCGGCCAGCACGGACGCCTCGGGCACGCCACCGGCCTCACCCTCGAGCACGCCGCACTCGATCTCGCGGCCGACGACGGCAGCCTCGATGATCACCTTCGGGTCGAACTGTCGGGCGGTGGCGACGGCCGCGTCCAGCTGCGCCCAGTCGGTGACCCGGGTGATGCCGAACGACGAGCCGGCCCGGGACGGCTTGACGAACACCGGCAGGCCCAACCGCTCCTTGTCCTGCTCGCCGAGCGTCATGCCGTTACGCAGCACCGCGTACGAGCCGACCGGGATGCCCTCGACGGCGCAGAGCTTCTTGGTGAACTCCTTGTCCATCGCGGCGGCGGAGGCGAACACGTTCGCCCCGACGTAGGGAATTCCGGCCATCTCCAGCATTCCCTGGATGGTGCCGTCCTCGCCGTACGTGCCGTGCAGCACCGGAAAGACCACGTCCACGTCGGCCAGTGCCCGGGGGCCCTCGGTCGGGTCGAGCACCATCAGCCCGTTGCCGGTCGGGTCGGCGCGCAGCACGATGTCCGCGCCGGACTCGGCGGTGATCTCCGGTAGCTGACGGGCGTTGATCGCGAGCTGTGCGGGATCGCCGCTGGTCAACACCCACTGACCGGCGCGGGTGATGCCCACCGGCACCACCTCGTACTCGTCCGGGTCGAGAGCGCCGAACACACTGCCGGCGCTGACGCAGGAGATGCCGTGCTCCGGGCTGCGGCCGCCGAAGACGATCGCCACGCGGGTCTTGCCTGGGGTGGTCACTCCGGTCACCTCTTCGTACGCGACTGCGGCTGATCGTGCTCGCCGGTGGCGCTCACCCGGTTGACCTTACTGTGCGTGGCGGTAGGGCGAGGCGATACCCGGTGAGCCCCGGCACGACACGGCATTCGGTCAGCAGAGCATATACGGTGCGTGACGGGATGTTCGGCGGAGCGCCTGCGGCCGGCCCGCTCAGTCGTGGGTGTGCCGCCGGCCGACCGCGATCACCTTGACCCGCTGCCGGCCGGCCCGCACCATGCCCAGCGCCATGAAGGCGCCGGCGATCCGGTCGGCGGCCTCGCGACTGCTGGCGCCGACGACCTGACGGCGCCGCTCGGGGACGGTTCGCTCGTTACGGTCGATGCCCTCGACGGGGCGCACGTCGGTGAGCACCACCAGGAAACGGGTCATCGCCGGCCGTCCGGCTGAACGGCGTGGGGCTCCGGACCGGTACGCACGTCGTCTCCTTCCGGCGGGCCGGGATGGCGGCGGCACGCGACGATCGGGTACGGGGGAGAAACCCGATCGCCGCGCGCCCCATCCCCTCCGGTCGCTCACCACCACCGTCGCCACGACAACCGGCGGTGAGGACGCGATGACAGATTGACACGTGTACAGCAATGAATGCAACTCTCATCGACGTTCTCTCATGCAGACGTTCCCGCAGATGTGTGCGACCATCGATGCATGGCCCCGAAGACCGCCCGCGCCCGCCGGCTCGGCATCGCCCTGCGCCACCACCGGGAAGCCGCCGGGCTCACGCTGGAGACCGCCGCGGATGAGATCAACAGCACCCGCAGCACCCTCTCGCGGTACGAGAACGCTCAGACGCTGATCAGCCCCGCGACCGTGCGCGCCCTGCTCACCTCGTACGGGGTGGGCGCCGACGAGGTGAGCGCGGCGGTGCAGCTCGCCAAGGACGCCCGTAAGCCGGGCTGGTGGGTGTCGTACTCCTACCTGCTGGACCCGCGCACCATCGACTTCATCGCCCTGGAGGCCGAAGCCACCGCCATCGCCAACTTCGAGCCCTCGGTGGTGCCCGGCCTGCTGCAGACCGCCGACTACATCCGTGGCGTGATGCGCGGCGGGCCGCACACCCTCGGCGACGACCTGGTGGAGCAGCGGGTCAAGGTGCGCCTCGACCGGCAGCAGCGGCTCACCGGCGACGACCCGCCCATCCTCGACGCGATCATCGACGAGGGTGCGCTGCTGCGCCCGGTCGGCGATCGGTCGGCGATGGACGGGCAGCTGCGCCACCTCGTCAAGATGGCCGAGTTGCCGAACATCACCGTCCAGGTGATCCCACTCTCCGCCGGCTACCACCGGGGCACCCGCGGCTCGCTGCACATCCTGGAGTTCGCCGACCCGGAAGACCCGATCATCGCCTCGGTGGAGACCGTCGCCGGCCAGATGATCCTCGACCGCGCCGGCGAGACGCGTACCTGCACCAAGATCATGGAGCACCTGCGGAGCGTTGCGCTCAGCCCGGCGGACAGCCGCGACCAGCTCCTCACACTCCTGAAGGGACGGTAGGACCGATGACACCGACGATCTCAGCGGCGCTGGCCGCGGCGGTTTGGCGCAAGAGCAGCCGCAGCGGCGACGAGGGCGCGTGCGTGGAGATGGCCGCTATCCCGCGGCTGGTGGCCGTCCGCGACTCCAAGGACCCGACCGGCCCGGCACTGCTGTTCCCGCCGGCCGCCTGGGTCGCCTTCGCCCAGGCACCGCCCCGACGCTGAGCGCCCGAGCGGGCTCAGACCGGGCATGCCCGGCCGGAGCGGGCCTCAGGCCACCAGCGGGGTTACCTCCGGTACGGCGCGCAGCGCCTCCAGCGCGGCGATCGCCACCCCGCGGGCACCGGCCATGTCCCGCTCCGGCACCAGGGCGAAGGTCGCCACCGCCGCCTGCTCGTCGCGGAGCACGGTGTGCTCGCGGACCGTCGCCAGGAACCAGTCGCGGAACTCCGGCGCCGCCTCCACCACGCCGCCGCCGACGAAGTACGCGTGCGGGTCGGTGAAGTTGGCCGCCACGGTGAACAACCGGCCCAGCGCCATCGCCTGTTGGGTGAAGACGTCCCGGGCCAGCGCGTCGGACCGCTCTCCGTAGCCCCGGACCAGCTTCGCCGCCCGGGCCAGCGGCTCCACGGCGAGCGGGTGGTCGGGGTACCGAGTCAGCCAGTACGGCAGCAGGTTGCGCTCGATGCCGGTCAGCGAGGCGATGCTCTCGACGTCCCCCGTGAAGCCGCAGGCGCAGGTGGGTTCCGGCTGCCCCGGGCCGAGCAGCCCGGTCAGCGGAATGTGCACGTGCCCCAACTCCCCGGCCATCCCGGCCGCGCCGGCGATCACCCGGCCGCCCTCGACCACCCCGCCACCGAGGCCGGTGCCGACGATCGCGGAGACCGACGAACGGGTCATCGCCTCGGCGCCGAAGTACACGTGGTGGGCGTAGAGCGCGGCCGCGTTGCCGTCGTTGTGGTAGACCACCGGCAGGCCGAGCCGCCGTTCCAGCGCACCCCGCACGTCGAAGCCGCGCCAGGCCGGCTGGGCGAAGTTGGTGGAGCCCCGCGACGAGATGACGCCGGTGGCGCTGGCCGGGCCGGGAGTGTCCAGCCCGACCGACCGGACCAGCTCGCGCGGCACGCCGGTCTGCGCCAGAGCCCCGTCCAGTGCCCGGGCCAGCGCCTCGATCGCCGCGTCCGGCCCGGCCTGCACCTCGCTGGGGATCTCCAACAGCCCGTCCACCAGGAAACGGCCGTCCACCGTCAGCACCGTGGCGTTGTTGCTGGTGCCGCCGTTGTCCAGCCCGACGACCACCGGCACCCCTGCGCTGCCCACCGAAAACCGCCTCCCGCCGTTCGTGATTGTGAGCCGAGGCTAGTGCGTCGACCTCGCTCCCGCCACGCCCGCCCACCCCGGCAGGGTCCGACCGGACCGCGAGTCGGACAGTTCGCCAGTTCCCGGCGGCGTGCGTCGAGCGGTTCCTCGTCTGGGTCCGCCCCCGCTGACCCCGATGCCGCCAACTACGTGGACCGGCTCAGCCGGGGCGGCGGGCCGTCACCGCCGTGGCGTCCAGGTCCTCGTCGTGCCGCACGGTCGGCACCAGCCCGGCCGCCTCGAACGCCCCGCAGAGCGCGTCGGTCTGCGCGTCGCCGGCCTCGACCACCAGGTGGCCGCCGGGGGCCAGCCAGAGGGCCGCGTCGACACCGACCCGGCGCAGGACGGCGAGCCCGTCCGGGCCGCCGTCGAGCGCCACCGGGGCCTCGTGCAGCCGCGCCTCCGGCGGCATCAGCGCCACCGCATCGGTCGGCACGTACGGGGCGTTGGCGACCACCAGGTCCAGTCGACCCCGCCAGTGTGACGGCAGCGGCGCGAACAGGTCACCCTCGTACACCTCGGCGTCCAGCCCGGCGAGATTGCGGCGGGCGCACGCCACGGCCGCCGGGTCGATGTCGGCGGCGGCCAGCCAGCGCGGCGCGAGCCGGTGCGCCAGCGCGACGGTGGTGGCCCCGGAGCCGCAGCAGAGGTCGACCACGGCCGGAGCCGGGCCGGTCAGCCCGGCCGCCGCCTCGACCAGCAGGGCCGTCCGGCCACGCGGTACGAAGACACCCGCGTCGACGGCGATCCGCAGACCGCAGAACTCCGCCCAGCCGAGCAGGTACTCCAGCGGTTCGCCGGCCACCCTGCGGTCGGTCAGCTCGGCCAACCCCTCCGGGCTGTCTGCGGCGGCCAGCAGCAGGTCGGCCTCGTCCTCGGCGTAGACGCAGCCGGCGGCCCGCAGCCGGCCCACCAGGGCGGGCCGGTCGGTGGCGAAGGGAGCTGGCACTCAGACCGGCCCGGCGGCGTCCAGGGCGGCGGCGATGTCGGCCACCAGGTCGACCGTGTCCTCCGCACCGCAGGAGAGCCGGACGAAACCGGGAGCGGTGTCGTCACCCCACTGCGCCCGCCGGTCGGCGGTGGTGTGCAGACCACCGAACGAGGTGGCCGCCGCCACCAGCCGGGCGGAGGCGACGAAGCGGCCAACCCGGTCGGCGTCACCCAGGTCGAACGAGAGCACACCGGGCATGCGGCGCATCTGCGCCGAGGCCACCGGATACGCGGGGTCGTCCGGTAGCCCCGGCCAGCGCAGGCCGGTCACGTCCGACCGGTCGGCCAGCAGGCCGGCGACCGCCGCGGCGTTCGCGCTCTGCCGGGCCAGCCGCAGGTCGAGGGTGGCCAGCGACCGGTGGGCCAGCCACGCGTCGAACGCGCCCGGAACGGCCCCGGTGGTGGTGCGCCAGACGGTCACCGCCTCGACCAGTTCGGCGGACCGGCTGGCCAGGTAGCCCAGCAGCAGGTCGGAGTGGCCGGTGAGGGCCTTCGTGCCGGAGGCGACCACCAGATCGGCACCGAGGTCCAGTGGGCGCTGGCCGAGCGGCGTCGCCGTGGTGTTGTCGACCGCGAGCAGCGCGCCGGCGGCGTGCGCCCGCTCGGCCAGGGCCGCCACGTCGACCACGTCCAGACCCGGGTTGGCGGGGGTCTCCACCAGCACCAACCGGACACCGTCCAGGAACGGGTACGGCCCGACGGTCGGCGCGAACACCACCCGGACGCCGATCGTCTCCAGCACGCCGGTGGCGAACGCCCGGACCGGGAAGTATCCGTCGGTGGGCAGCACCACGGTGTCCCCCGGGCGCAACAGGGTGAGCAGCATCCCGGTGATCGCGGCCTGACCGGTGGCGAAGACTCGGCAGTCCCCGCCCTCCAGCTCACCCACGGCCGCCTCCAGCAGCCGCCGCGTCGGGTTGTCGGGCCGGCCGTAGCCGTTCGGTGAGCCGGCCGGGCCCTGGAACGGGTCGAGATGGTACGGCGCGGCGAACACCGGCCCGGGCAGGAACGGGTCCCCCGGTGCCGGCTCGGGCAGTCCGGCGCGTACGCAGCGGGTGCCGTCCCCCAGGTCGCTCATCGGTTCCTCACTCGTACGACTCGGGTTTGGCCGTCCGGCTCATCAGGGTCTCGACGGCGAGGCGCGGGTCCATGCCCTCGTGGCAGATCCGCTCGACCTGCTCGGTGATCGGCATCTCCACCCCGTGGGCCCGGGCCAGATCGCGGATCGCCAGGCAGCTCTTCACGCCCTCGGCGGTCTGCCGGGTGGCGGTCTGGGCCTGCTCCAGCGTCTCGCCCCGGCCGAGGTGCTCCCCGAAGGTCCGGTTGCGGGCCAGCGGGGACGAGCAGGAGGCGACCAGGTCGCCCATGCCCGCCAGGCCGGCGAAGGTGATCGGGTCCGCGCCGAGCGCCACGCCGAGGCGGGCGGTCTCGGCCAGCCCGCGCGTCATCAGCATGGCCCGGGTGTTGTCGCCGAACCCCATCGCGGTGGCGATGCCGTACGACAGGGCGATCACGTTCTTGACCGCCCCGCCGAGCTCGCAGCCGATGACGTCGTCGTTGGTGTACGGGCGCAGGTAGGGTGTGCGGATCGACGCCTGGACGAGCGCGGTGCGGTGGTCGTTGGTTCCGGCGACCACGGTGGCGGCCGGTTGCTCGGCGGCGATCTCGGGGGCCAGGTTCGGGCCGGAGACCACCACCACCCGGTCGGCGGCGACCCCGGCGGTCTCCACGATGACCTCGCTCATCCGCTTGGTGGTGCCGAGCTCGATGCCCTTCATCAGCGACACCAGGGTGGCGTCGGGGTCCAGGTGCCGGGCCCACTCGGCGAGGTTGCCGCGCAGGGTCTGGGACGGCACTGCCAGCACCACGATCTCGGCGCCGGCGATCGCCTCGGCGGCGTCGGCGGTGGCGGTGACCCGGGCCGGCAGCAGCAGGTCCGGCAGGTACTCGGGATTGCGGTGCTCGCCACGGATGCTGTCGGCCACCGGCGCGCGGCGGGCCCACACCGTCACGTCCCGCCCCGCGTCGGCGAGGATCTTGGCGAACGCCGTGCCCCAGGAGCCGGCCCCGAGGACCGCGACGTGCCCGCTCACGCGGCACCGCCCTGCTGTTGGCGCTCGACGTCGGGCCGGGCGGGTCGTTCCCACAACGGCGGCGGTGTGCCGCCGCGGATCTCGGCGAGCATGTCCCGCAACCGCAGCATGATGGTGTCCGTCATCTCCTCGAGGGTGGCCCGGGTCGGGGACGCTCCCGCCCACCGGCCCAGGTCGATCGGTTCGCCGGCGACCACGGTCACCGGGATCCGCGGGCGCAGGTTGAACCGGGTGGTCCGCGGATCGAAGATCCGCTCCGGCCCCCACATCACCAGCGGCACCACCGGCGCGCCGGTGGCCAACGCCAGCCGGGCGGCGCCGGTCTTGGCCTTCATGGGCCACAGCTCCGGCTGTCGGGTGGTGGTGCCCTCCGGATAGATCACCACGGCGCCGCCCCGGTCGAGTGCGGCGATCGAGGCATCCAGCGAGCGGACGGCGTCGACGCTGCCCCGCTCCACCGGGATCTGCCGGCACCGGTGCAGGATCCAGCCGACCACCGGCACCCGGAACACGCTGGCCTTGCCCAGGTACTGCGGCCACCGGCCGGCGTCGTAGACGAAGTGCGCGGAGACCAGCGGGTCGGCGTGCGAGATGTGGTTCGCCACGATGATCACGCCACCGGCCCGGCCGAGGTTCTCCTGGCCGCGCCAGGTGCGCCGGGTCCAGAGGGTCATCACCGGCTTGACCAGCGCGACGGCGAACCGTTGCCAGAACCCCAGCCTCCGCCGTGTCACTGTGCCTCCTCGTCGCGCCCCACCCCACCGCGGACCCCGTCCGCGACACCCGCAGCGGAAATCATGCCTGCTCGCCCCCGGTACGGCCAGCGAGGGTCCCAGCGTCCGGCTGGCAGGATTGCGGACGTGAGTCAGCCGAGGTGGGCCGTGGTGGTGCCGGTGAAGCGTCTGGCCGCGGCCAAGAGCCGGCTGCGGGGGGCGCTGCCCGGCGTACCCCACGAGGAGCTGGCACTGGCGCTGGCGGCCGACACACTCCGCGCGGTGCTGGCCTGCCCGGCGGTCGCCGAGGTCCTGGTGGTGACCGACGACGCCCGGGTGGCCGCCGCGGCCCGGGCGGCCGGCGCGCGCGTGCTGCCCGACGAGCCGGACGCCGGCCTGAACGCGGCATTCCGGCACGGCGCGGCAGCCTCGACCGCCGGCTGGGTGGCCGGGCTCACCGCCGACCTGCCGGCGCTGCGCCCGGCCGAGCTGGCCGGTGCGCTGCTCGCGGCGCAGACCGGCCGGCCCGGGGCACGCTGGTTCGTGCCGGACGCTCCGGGCGGCGGCACGGTGCTGCTCGCCGCGCCGCCGGACGTCGCCCTGGACCCCCGGTTTGGGGAGGGCTCCGCGGCGGCGCACGCGGCGAGCGGAGCGCTGCCGCTGACCGGCGACTGGCCCACCCTGCGCCGGGACGTCGACACGGCCGCGGACCTGGCCGTCGCCGTCCGGCTCGGGCTGGGGCCGCGCACCGCCGTGCTGGCCGGCCTCGGCTCCCCCGCGCGCTGACAACCTCCCGGTGTACGGTGCCAGCATGCAGGGCACGGTGGCCAGTTACGACGCGGCGACGCGCAGTGGGGTCCTGCTGCTCGACGACGGCACCGAGCTGCGTTTTCCGGCCCCGGCCTTCGACGCCTCCGGGCTGCGGCTGCTCCGGCTCGGCCAGCGGGTCCGCATCGACACGGATTCCGACGGCAAGGTCGTCCGAGTGACATTGCCGACCATGTCCTGAGCCGGCGCGGCGAAGTTCATTTTGCGTTAACCGCAAACGGGTGATTATGGGCGGGTGAGCACCCCTCGCGAGCACCCGGCCAGCCCTCCCGCCACCGACCCCCTCAACGGCGCCCGCACGCGCGGCGCCGACGGCCGCTTCCGCCCGTCCCGGGCCGAGAGCGCTGGCGCCGCCCGCGCCGACGTGCTCGACACCGACCCGGCCGCGGCCTCCTCGGGACTGGACGAGGTCCTCGATCCCGCCGTCCCCCCCACCGAGTCGGACGGCCCCGCCGCCGGTGGGGTACGGCCGGACGGCCCGCGGAACGTCGCGGAGCCGGACGACGAACCCGTGACGCCGGCGCCACTGCCGGAGGACCGGTTCCTCAACCGGGAGCTCTCCTGGCTCGACTTCAACGCCCGGGTGCTCACGCTCGCCGAGGACCAGCGCACCCCCCTGCTGGAACGGGCCAAGTTCCTGGCCATCTTCGCGAGCAACCTCGACGAGTTCTTCATGGTGCGGATCGCCGGCCTGAAACGGCGGCTCTCCGCCGGCCTGCCGGTACGCGGCGGGGACCGGCTGCCCCTGCGTACCCAACTGGAGCTGATCTCCGAGCGGACCGCGGAGCTGGTCGCCCGGCACGCCGCCTGCTTCGTCGACGACGTGCTGCCCAAGCTCGCCGACGAGAGCATCCGCATCCTGCGCTGGAGTGACCTGGGCGACGCCGAGCGGGAGCGGCTGCGCACCTATTTCCGGGAGCACATCTTCCCGGTGCTGACGCCCCTCGCGGTGGACCCGGCGCACCCCTTCCCGTACATCTCCGGGCGGTCGTTGAACCTGGCGGTGGCCGTCCGCGACCCGGACGGCGGTTCGGAGCTGTTCGCCCGGGTGAAGGTGCCCAACAACGTGCCCCGCTTCGTGCGGGTGGACCGGGAACAGCCCGGTGTGCGGATGCTGCCGGTGGAGGACCTGATCTCGGTACACCTGGGGCAGCTGTTCAGCGGCATGCAGGTCGTCGAGTGCCACCTGTTCCGGGTCACCCGCAACGCCGAGGTGGAGGTCGACGAGGACCGCGACGAGGACCTGCTGCAGGCTCTGGAGCGCGAGCTGGCCCGGCGTCGTTTCGGCCCGCCGGTCCGGCTGGAGGCGGCCGCGTCGATCTCGGACCACATGCTGGAGCTGCTCGTCCGGGAGTTGGACATGGACGACCAGGACGTGCTGCGGGTGCCCGGGCTGCTCGACCTGTCGGCGCTCTGGCAGGTCTACGGCGAGGCCGACCGGCCGGATCTCAAGGACAAGCCGTTCGTGCCGGCCACCCACCCCCGGCTCACCGAGGGCGAGGTGCCGCGCAGCGTCTTCTCCACCCTGCGCGACGGCGACATCCTGGTCCACCACCCGTACCACTCGTTCGCGACCAGCGTGCAACGCTTCATCGAGCAGGCCGCGGCCGACGAGAACGTGCTGGCCATCAAGCAGACCCTCTACCGGACCAGCGGCGACTCCCCGATCGTCGACGCGCTGGTCGACGCGGCCGCCGCCGGCAAGCAGGTGGTGGTGCTGGTGGAGGTGAAGGCCCGCTTCGACGAGGTGGCCAACATCGGCTGGGCCCGCACCCTGGAACGCGCCGGGTGCCACGTGGTGTACGGCCTGGTCGGCCTGAAGACGCACTGCAAGACCGCGCTGGTGGTCCGGCAGGAGGGCAACCAGATCCGTCGGTACTGCCACATCGGCACCGGCAACTACCATCCCAAGACCGCCCGACTGTACGAGGACTTCGGCATCCTCACCGCCGACCCGGAGATCGGTGCCGACCTCACCGACCTGTTCAACGTGCTCACCGGTTACAGCCGGCAGACCGCGTACCGGCGGTTGCTGGTCGCGCCGCAGGGCATCCGGAGCGGCCTGATCGAGCGAATCGAGCGGGAGATCTCGCACGTCCGGCTGGGCATGCCCGGGCTGGTGCAGTTCAAGGTCAACTCGCTGGTCGACGAGGGCGTGACCGACGCGCTGTACCGGGCCTCCCAGGCCGGCGTGCACGTCGACCTGCTCATCCGGGGCATGTGCACGCTGCGACCGGGGGTGCCGGGGCTGTCGGAGAACATCCGGGTGCGCTCGATCCTCGGCCGTTTCCTGGAACACTCCCGGGTCTTCCGGTTCGGCAACAACGGCGAGGCCGAGTTCTGGATGGGCTCGGCGGATCTGATGCACCGCAACCTGGACCGGCGGGTGGAGGCGCTGGTGCAGGTGAGCGACCCGATCGCCCGAGCCGAACTGGACCACGTGCTGGCCCTGGCGATGGGCCCCGACGTGGACGCGTTCGAGTTGGCCGGCGACGGCACCTGGACCCGGCACACCAGCGACGACGAGGACGCCCGCGTCCACCTCCAGGAACTCCTGCTGCGCCGAGTCGGTGGCACCGCCGGCTGACCGGATCGCGGCATAGGCTGAGCTGATGGTGGAGGAGGAGCAAAAGTTCGAGGTGGACGACGCCTACCTGCTGCCGGACCTGTCCGCCACAGCTCCTGCCGGTGGCCGCGTCCGGGCGCTGCCGCCGGCGACGCTGGTCGCCCGCTACCTCGACACCGCCGACCTGCGGCTGGCCCGATCCGGCGCCTCGCTGCGGCACCGCCGAGGCGATGCGCTGCCCTGGACGGTGAAGCTGCCCACCTCGACGCCCGGCGTCCGGCACGAGATCTCCCGGCCAGGGCCGGTCAGGCAGCCGCCGCCGGAGCTGGTGGAACTGGTCACCACCCTGCACCGGGGGGCGCCGCTGGGGCCGGTGACCGTGCTGCGGACCGTCCGGCACGCTCACGAGGTGTGCGACAAGGGCGGCTCGGTGCTCGTCGAGGTCGTGGACGACCGGGTGACCGTGCTCGACGACTCCGGCGCCACCATCGGCACCTTCCGGGAACTGGAGGTGGAACTCAAGGCCGGCGACCGGAAGCTGCTGGGCCAGGTCGGCACGGTGCTGCGCAAGGCCGGCGCACGGGACGGGTCCTTCACCCCGAAGCACGTACGGGCCCTGGGCGCGGCGGCGCAGTCCGAACCGGACCTGGTTGCGCCCGCCGGGCTTCCGGCCGACCCGAGCGGCGGCGACGTGGTGACCGAAGCGGTCCGCAAGGAGGTACGCCGGCTGCTCGCGCATGACCCGCTGCTCCGGCTGCGCACCACCGGAGCCAAGGGCGACAGCGCCGTCCACCAGATGCGGGTGGCCTGCCGGCGGCTGCGCAGTGACCTGCGCACCTTCGCGCCGCTGGTCCGCAAGACCTGGTCCCGACCGCTGCGCGCCGAACTGCGTTGGCTGGCCGGGGTCCTCGGCGCGGCCCGTGACGCCGAGGTGCTGCGCGACCGGCTGCGGCGCACGGCGACCGCCGATCCGCTCAGCCCGCTCGGCGCGGGGGCGGTGGACCGGCTCGACGAGGCGCTCGCCCAGCGGCAGCGGCAGGCGCTCGCCGCCATTGACGAGACGCTGCGGACCGCCCGCTACCTGGCCCTGGTGGACGCCCTCGTGCTGGCAGCCAACGCCCCCCGGCTCACCCGCCGGGCGGCAGCGCCGGCGACGCGAGCCCTGCCCGGGCTGGTGGCCCGGCCGTGGCGGCGGCTGGCCGGGCCGGACGGCGTCGACGGGCTCGACCCCCTGGCGCCCGACGAGCGCTGGCACGCCGTGCGCAAGGAGGGCAAGCAGGCCCGGTACGCGGTCAACGCGGTGGCCCCGGCTCTCGACAAGGCCGCGCGTCGCCTCTCCGAAGCGCTCGCCGGGGTGCAGGACGTGCTCGGCGAGCACCAGGACGCCGCCGTCGCCGCGGAGACCTGGCTGGCCATCGCCGCCGAGCGACCCGACGACCACGACCTGTCGGTCACCGCCGGGCGGCTGGCCGAGCGGGAACGCGAGACCGTACGCCGGATGCGGAGCCGGTTCCCGGCCGCCTGGCATCGGGCCACCCGGCGACGGCGGACCAGTTGGCTACCGTGACCGGCATCCGGGCGGCCGGCGGGGTGGCCTGGCGGCCCTCCGCCGACGGCGTGCAGGTCTGTGTGGTGCACCGCCCGCGCTACGGGGACTGGACGCTGCCGAAGGGCAGACTCGAGCCGGGCGAGCATCCGTTGGCCGCGGCGGTGCGCGAGGTGGCCGAGGAGTCCGACGTCCGGGGGGTGCCGCAGGTGCGCCTGCCGTCGGTGCGCTACCGCAGCGAGGGTCAGCCGAAACTGGTCGACTACTGGTCGATGCTCGCGGTGGCCGCCGGCGGTTTCCAGCCCGGCACCGAGGTGGACGACACGCGCTGGCTGGCCGTGGACGACGCGATCCGGCTGGTCAGCTACCCGCACGACGCCGAGGTGTTGGCCGCGTTCGCCGCCCTGCCACCGGTGACGTCGACGATCGCATTGGTCCGGCACGCGCACGCCGGCAAACGGGCCACCTGGAGCGGCCCGGACACCGGTCGGCCGCTGGACGCCGAGGGGTGGGCCCAGGCGCACGCGTTGGCGGGGCTGGTGGCACTGGTCCGGCCGGACCGGCTGGTGTCGGCGTCGCCGCGCCGCTGCGTACAGACCCTGGACCCGGCTGCCGCGCTGCTCGACCTGCCCATCGAGATCTGCGGCGACCTGGACGAGCCGCAGCCGGGCCAGCAGCACGACGAGCGGGTCCTCGCGACCGCGGCCCGGCTCCTGGAGCTGGCCGGCGCCGGCGGGCAGATGGCGGTGTGCAGCCAGGGCAAGGTGCTGCCGGGCGCGCTGGAGCGACTGACCGGCCGCGGCGACGAGGATTTCACCACTGCGAAGGGCGGCGGGTGGCTGCTCGCCTTCACCGCCGACCGGCTGTTCGCCGCCGACCGCCTGTAACGGCCGCCTGCGTACGGCCGGCACCCTCGTGGTCCACCCGGGATCCGGCTCAGCCGGACGGCAGGGTGAGGGTGACCGCCACCGGCAGGTGGTCGCTGGCCGTGCCGCGCGGCGCGACCGGGCCGGTGGCGGTCAGGCCGGGCGAGACGAGGACGTGGTCGATCTGCTGGCGCGGATCGTCTGCCGGGCTGGTCGCCAGCGGTCGGGCGGCCGCCAACGCGTCGACCAGACCGGCGTTGGTGAACGTCCCGAACGCCTCGTCGCCCGGCTCCGTGTTCAGGTCGCCGGCCACCATCAGCGGCCGCCCGTCGGCGTACCCGATGGCGAAGTCCGCGACCGCACGGGCCTGGACCACCGGGCCGCGGCCGGGCGGTGGCTGCAGATGGGTGCTGACGACGGCGACGGTGACACCCTCGCTCAGGTCGAGGGTGACGGCGAGGGCCTGCGCGCCGGTGGGCGCCCCGACGGCGGGCAGCGGCAGGGTCCGCGGATCGGTCATCGGCCAGCGACTGAGCACGGCGTCGCCCCAGACCGGGTCGGCGGCCGGCCCGAAGACGTACGGCATGCCGAGCCGGTCGGCCAGCAGGTCCAGGGTGTCGTGGCCGCCGTTGAGCAGCCAGCCCCGGTCCACCTCGCTGAGCAGCACCACGTCGGGCCGCTGTCGGCCGACCGCGTCGGCCAGCCCGTCCGGGTCGAAACGGCCGTCCAGGCCGAAGCCCATCCGGATGTTGTACGCCACCACGGTCAGCCGCCCGGGCGGCCCGTCCCGGTTGGTGGCCACCGGCACGTCGTCGGCGACCACCGGCGCCAGCAGGGCCAGAGCGGCGACCACGGCGGTGGTCCGTACCGGCGGCAGTGGCGCCGTCGCGAAGCGGTCGGCGGGACGCGCGGCGACGGCCACGACGGCGACCAGCACGGCGACCACCACCGGCACCGCGCCATTGGGATAGCCGAGGTCGTAGGCCGAGTAGTAGGCGACGGCACCCAGCGCGAAGACGACCATGCCGGCAGCGACCGCGTAGCCCCGACGACCACCCCAGCGCGCGCTGCCCACACTCCCGACGCTGCCCGGGTTGCCGGCGCTGCCGGCGCTGCCGGCGCTGCCGGTGAGGGCCAGGCATGCGCCGAGACCCACGGCGGCGAGCAGGGCGGCCGGAACGAGCAGGTCGCCCCGGTCGAGCGCGAACAGCAGCGCACCGGCCAGCAACGACGTCGGTCCCAGCACCCGGCCCCACCGCCGGGGCCGGCCGGTCAGCGCGGTCAGCAGAAATCCGGCGACCGCCACCGGCACCGGGGCCAGCCCTGACAGCGGCGAGCGGGCCACACCGTCCCCGGCGACCAGGTACGAGGTTCCGGTCCGGGCCAGCGCCGGAGCGAGTGCCACCATGCCGGCCAGTAGCAGCGCCGGCCCGGCCAGCAGCCAGGCGCGGGTGCCGCCGGGGCCGGCCGGACCGGTGGGCAGCGCCGTCCCGAGCAGGAACAGCACCACCGCGATGGCGCTGAGCAGCCAGGCCACCCAGTCGCTGCGCCAGACCAGGTCGTAGGTGTCCAGCAGCGCGTGTACGGCTGCGGTGAGCCCCAGCCCCAGCGCCAACCCCGGCACCGGCCGGTCGGTGTCTGCGGCGACGGCGACGAGCCAGACCAACCCGGCGAGCAGCCCGGCGGTGGCCAACCAGAGCTGTGGGCGCCCGCCGGGAGTGGCGGTGAGCGCGAGCCGGGCGGCGGCCAGCACGACGGCCGCGACGACGGCGATCGGGCGAGCGCCGACCCGACGGACCAGCGCCGGTGCGGCCAACGCGAGCAGGAACCAGCCGAGAGCGAAGGCGCCCATCAGCTCGGCCGGAGTGGAGGCGGCCTGGCCGAAGATGGTGATGATGCCGGGCAGCCACACCCGCAACACGTCGATGACCAGGATGACGCCCAGCGCGAGCCATCCGGTGGTGAGCTGGCGGTTGCGCACCGGCGCCCTCTTCCCGTCGGCAGGCCGGCAGAGAGGCCGGCACGGCGATTCTGCGCGTGCACGTCAGCCCGGTCAACGCTCGGCCATGCCGAAAGGGCGCCCACCGCGAGGGTGGACGCCCTTTCTGCGAGGGTCGATCAGCGCTTGCTGGCCGCCTTCTTGGCCGGGGCCTTCTTGGCCGCCGTGCTCTTGCTCGCCGTGCTCTTGCTCGCGGTGCTCTTGCTCGCCGCCGCGGTGCTCTTGCTCGCCGCCGCGGTGCTCTTGCTCGCCGCCGCGGTGGTCTTCTTCGCCGCGGTCGACCTGGTCGCCGTGGCGCTCTTCTTCGCCGGGGCGGTCTTCTTGCTGGCGGCCGTCTTGGTCGCCGTGGTGCTCTTGCTCGCCTTGGCCGGGGCGGTCTTCTTGCTGGCGGCCGTCTTGGTCGCCGTGGTGCTCTTCGCCGCCGTGGTGGTCTTGCTCGCCTTGGCCGGGGCGGTCTTCTTGCTGGCTGTGGCCTTGGTGCCGGCGGCCTTGGTGCCGGCGGCCTTGGTGCCGGCGGTCTTGGCCGCCGTGGCGGTTGCGGTGGCGGTCTTCTTCGTCGCCGCCGCGGCCTTCGGCACCTTGCCGCTGGCCACCATCTCCTTGAACCCGGCGCCCGGGCGGAAGGTCGGCACGGACGTCTTCTTGACCTTCACCGCCTCGCCGGTACGCGGGTTGCGCGCTGTTCGCGCGCCACGCACACGCTTTTCGAACGCTCCGAATCCGGTGATCGCCACCTTCTCGCCCTTGGTGACCGCCGCCTGGACCTCGGTGAGGACCGCCTCGAGGGCGTTCGTCGCCGTCTTCCGGTCCCCCAGGCGAACGGCGAGCGCCTCGATGAGCTCGGCCTTGTTCACGACTTCCTCCCGATTGTGCAACTGACTCGTCGCGAGCCATTCTGCGCGCACGGTATGCCCTGTGCTGCCGGGACACAAACATTCGGTGGAAAAAAGCCCTTGTGTCGTAACGGATTCGCCCCCACCGGCAGGACCGGTGGGGGCGGAATACCGTGTGCGATCGGGCGTACGGCTATGCCACCGCGGGCAGGAACGGCAGTCGGCGCGTCTCGTAGGCGTCGATGTCGGCGGCGTGCCGGAGGGTGAGTCCAATGTCGTCCAGGCCCTCCAGCAACCGCCATCTGCTGAAGTCGTCGAGTGGGAACGACCAGGTGGCATCCCCGGCCCGCAGCTGACGGGCGGTCAGGTCGACAGTGATCGGGGTGCGGGGATCGGTCTCCACCAGGTCCCACAGCTCTTCGACGGCTTTCAATTCCAACTCGACCGGCAGCAGACCCTCCTTGAGAGCGTTGCCGCGAAAGATGTCGCCGAAGCGCGGGGCCACGACCGCCCGGAAGCCCCAGTCCCGCAAGGCCCAGACGGCGTGCTCACGGGAGGAGCCGGTGCCGAACTCCGGGCCGGCGAGAAGGATCGACGCGCCAGAATACGATTGATCGTTGAGCACGAATGCTGGATCTTCCCGCCAGGCGTTGAACAGCCCGTCGGCGAAACCGGTCCGGGTCACCCGCTTGAGGTACACGGCCGGGATGATCTGATCGGTATCCACATTGGAACGACGTAGCGGTACGGCCGTCCCGGTGTGGGTGGTGAACGACTCCATCTCCTCAGGTCCCTTCTACAGGTCGGCGGGGGCGGCCAGCCGACCGACCACGGCGGTGGCGGCGGCGACCGGCGGGGAGACCAGGTGGGTACGCCCACCCCGGCCCTGACGGCCCTCGAAGTTACGGTTGGACGTGGAGGCGGAGCGCTCGCCCGGCTTCAGCGTGTCGGGGTTCATTCCCAGGCACATCGAGCAGCCGGCGAACCGCCACTCGGCGCCGGCGTCGGCGAAGACCTTGTCCAGCCCCTCGGCCTCGGCGGCCTCCCGGACGGCTGCGGAGCCGGGCACCACGAGCATCCGGACCCCGTCGGCGACCCGGTGGCCGCGCAGCACGTCGGCGGCGGCCCGAAGGTCCTCCAGCCGGCCGTTGGTGCAGGAACCCACGAAGACCACGTCGATGGGCAGCTCGCGCAACGGGGTCCCGGGGCGCAGGTCCATGTACTCCAGCGCGCGGCGGGCCGCGGCGCGCTCCGAGTCGGTGACGAACTCCTCCGGGTCCGGCACCGGCGCACTCAGCGGCGCGCCCTGCCCGGGGTTGGTGCCCCAGGTGACGAACGGCGTGACCCGGCTGGCGTCCAGGGTCACCTCGGCGTCGAAGCGCGCGCCCTCGTCGGTGGGCAGCGTCCGCCACCAGGCAACCGCCGCGTCCCAGTCCGCGCCCTGCGGCGCGTTCGGCCGACCCTTGAGGTACGCGAAGGTCGTCTCGTCCGGCGCGATCATGCCGGCCTTGGCGCCCCACTCGATCGACATGTTGGCGATCGTCATCCGCCCCTCCATGGAGAGGTTCCGGATGGCTTCGCCGCGGTACTCGACGATGTGCCCGCGACCACCACCGGTGCCGACCTGGGTGATCAGCGCGAGCACCAGGTCCTTGGCGGTGACGCCGGGGGCGAGCTGGCCGGTGACGGTCACGGCCATCGTCCTCGGCCGGCTCTGCGGAAGCGTCTGGGTGGCCAGCACGTGCTCCACCTCGCTGGTGCCGATACCGAAGGCGAGCGCGCCGAAAGCACCGTGGGTGGCGGTGTGCGAGTCGCCGCAGACGATGGTCAGCCCCGGCTGGGTGAGCCCGAGCTGCGGGCCGATCACGTGCACGATGCCCTGGTTGTCGTCGCCGAGGGGGTGCAGCCGCACGCCGAACTCGGCGCAGTTGCGGCGCAGCGTCTCGATCTGCGTACGCGAGGTGGGGTCCTCGATGGTGAGCAGGTCGCCACGGCGGAGCCGGAACGCCGGGTCCGCGTACCCGGTCGGGGTGTTGTGGTCCTCGGTCGCGAGCGTCAGGTCGGTGCGGCGCACCCGGCGCCCGGCGAGCCGGAGCCCGTCGAACGCCTGCGGGCTGGTCACCTCGTGCAGCAGGTGCAGGTCGATGAAGAGAAGGTCCGGCTCACCAGCGACGGACCGTACGACGTGCGCGTCCCAGACCTTCTCGGCCAGGGTCCTCGGCTCAGGAGTGACTCCCACCATCTGGACATCCTAAAGTTTGGGAGGTAAGTTTCGGCTTGTGGGACACAGTATGAGCGGTGTCGGCGTTCTCGACAAGGCGGTGGTCATCCTGGCCGCCTGCGTGGACGGCGCCAGCCTGGCCGAACTCGTTGACCGTACGAAGCTGCCGCGGGCCACCGCACACCGGCTGGCACAGGCCCTGGAGATCCATCGGATGCTGGTGCGGGACACCCAGGGCCGCTGGCGCCCCGGCCCCCGGCTGGGCGAGCTGGCCAACGCCGCTCCGGACGTCCTCCTGACCGCCGCCGAGCCATTGCTGGCCGCACTTCGGGACGCCACCGGCGAGAGCGCGCAGCTCTACCTGCGCCGCGCCGACGAGCGGATCTGCGTGGCCGCTGCGGAGCGCGCCAGCGGCCTGCGGGACACGGTGCCGGTCGGCTCGGTGCTGCCGATGACCGCCGGATCGGCGGCCCAGATCCTGCTCGCGTGGGAGCCGCCGGAGGCGGTGATGCCGCTGCTGCCGCGCAGCAAGTTCACCGGCCGCACCCTGGCCGAGGTGCGCCGACGAGGCTGGGCACAGAGCGTCGCCGAACGCGAGGCCGGCGTGGCGAGCGTCTCCGCCCCGATCCGCGACCGCACCGGCCGGGTGATCGCCTCAGTCAGCATCTCCGGCCCGATAGAGCGCCTGGGCCGCCGCCCCGGCGAGCGCCACGCCATGGCCGTGGTAAGAGCCGGCCAACGCCTCTCCGGCCTCTGACCCCCGACCCCCTCCCGACCCCGCCCCTGCCGCCCTTCCAACCTCGGCCCTGCCGCTCCCCGCCCCGGTGATCATGAAGTTATCGTCACCCGCATCGGCGTGTCGCGCCCCCAACTTCATGATCACCGGAGCGAGAGGGGGCGGGGGCCGGGGGTCCTGAGGGCGAGGGATGGGGGCCCGGAGGGCGAGGGGTGGGTGCGGAAAGGCTCGTCTCGCTTGGCGAGACGAGCCTTTGGTTGTAGCCCCGACCGGATTCGAACCGGCGCTACCGCCTTGAGAGGGCGGCGTCCTGGGCCACTAGACGACGGGGCCAGAACTTTCCTGCTTCACCGCCCTCGCGAGCGGTGCGGTTGTAGTCTAGCGGCACCGCGGGCAGGGGTCGGAGACGGGGTGCCGGCGCTGGGCCGTACACGAAGCGGGGGCAGGGCACGCAGCGGAGGCAGGGCACGCAGCGGGGACAGGACACGAAACAGCCCGCCTCACCAGGTGAGACGGGCTGTACACAGATGTAGCCCCGACCGGATTCGAACCGGCGCTACCGCCTTGAGAGGGCGGCGTCCTGGGCCACTAGACGACGGGGCCAGAACTAGTTCTGCTCCCCCATCCCTGCGGACGGAGGAGCTGCACTCTGCCAGAGACCGCCCTCCGCCCCCGAAGGGGCGGAGTCGAACTCCGTCAGAATCCAGCGTCTGAGGATTCTCACGAATCCCAGCTGCGCTGGGGTACCAGGACTCGAACCTAGACTAACTGAACCAGAATCAGTCGGGCTGCCAATTACCCCATACCCCATTGGCCCCTTGCGGCGCCGGGAGTGAACTTTACCCTCCCGGTGCCGGCAGGCCAAATCCGATCCCCCCGAACCACTCGTGAGCTGCGGAAAGGGGGGCATCGGACGGATCAGGCGACGGGGACCACGGTGTTGCTGAGCTCGCCGATGCCCTCGATCCGCACGGTGACGGTATCCCCCTCGGTGAGCGGGCTAACCCCCGCCGGAGTGCCGGTGAGCACCACGTCACCGGGCAGCAGGGTCATCACGTGCGAGATGTACGACACCAGGCCGGGCACGTCGAAGACCATGTCCTTCGTCCGGCCGAGCTGGCGTACCTCCATGTCGTCGGGGTTGCGGCCGACCTCACACCGGATCTCCAGGTCGGAGACGTCCAGTCCGGTGGTGATCCACGGACCGATCGGGCAGAACGAGTCGAAGCCCTTGGCCCGGGTCCACTGCCCGTCCGAGCGCTGGAGGTCGCGCGCGGTGACGTCGTTGGCGCAGGTGTAGCCGAAGATGGCACGTTCGGCTGCGGCCCGGTCGGCCCGGCGCGCCCCCGGCGCCCCGATCACCACCGCCAACTCCGCCTCGTGCTCGACCTGCTTGGAGAAGACCGGCAGCCGGATGGCGTCGCGGGGACCGATCACCGAGGTGGACGGCTTGAGGAAGAGCAACGGCTCCTTGGGCACCTCGTTGCCGTGCTCGGCGGCGTGGTCGGCGTAGTTGCGACCGACGCAGACCACCTTGCTGGGCAGGATCGGCGAGAGCAGTCGAACGTCGGGCAGGGCCCAGCGGGCCCCGCTGAAGGACAGTTGGCCGAACGGGTGGCCCTCGATCTCGGCGATGGTCAGGCCCTGCGGCCCGGCCTCCGGCTCGCCCTCGACGACCCCGAACGACATTCCCTTGGCATGAGCGAAACGAGCGATACGCACCCGGTCAATCTAGCTCCGCCGACGGGCCTACCGGCCAGGACCGGTCGCCGGGTGTGCTCAACCCGTCATCGCGGCGGCACCCTACCCGAGGTGGCGACGGCACGGGCGGGGTTCGCGACTTCGTACCCGCACGGAGGGAGCGCGCCCCTAGCGTCGGCTCCGGAGGTTCGTTCGTATGCCTGCATCGACACGACACCACAGAGCCCTCGCAGCGTTCGTGCACTGCCTGGGCATCCTCGCCGCCGTGCCGGCCCTGCCGGCGGCGGCCCCGGAGGCGGCGGCCGCGCCACGACCACCGGTCGTCACGCCACAACCAACCGTCACGCCACGACCAACCGCCACGCCACGACCAGACGCCACGCCACGACCACCGGCCGCCACGCCCGCACCGGCGGGGGCCACGCCGCCACCGGTCGCCAGCACGCCAGCACCGGTGGTGGTCGCGGCGCGGGTGCCCGCCGGGACCGCGGCGCCCACTCCACCCTCGGCGCCGCCGGCGGTGGCGCCACCCTCCCGGGTGCCGGCGTCGACACCCCCGCCGCCGGTCACGGTGGCGGTGGCTCCGGAGGGCAGTCCGGCACCGCGCTACCGGATCCACGTGCGCAACGTCGGCAACTCGCCGGTCGACACGACGGTGCGCCAGGAGCTGCCACCCGGCTCGTCGGTCACCTCGATCAGCGCCGGCGGCCAGTCCACCCGCGCCGGCGGTTCCGCCGCCGAGGTGACCTGGCGGTTGAGGCTGCCCGCCCGTAGCACCACCACGCTGGGTACCGCGCTCGCCGCGACCGCGCCCGGCCAGACGCTGACCGCGCCGGCCTGCGCGTTCACCAGTGACGGCAACCGGCCGTACGACTGCGCCACGGCGACCTGGCAGGGGGCGGCGACATCCGCCGCCGAGATCAACGCCGCGCCGGCCTGGCGGCGGACGCCTGTCCTCCTGGCGGGTCTGGCCGTCCTGCTGGTGGTCATCGCCGGGCTGATCCTGGTCTGGCGACAGCGGCGCGGGCGTCGGGTGACGGCCGCCGCCCTGGCCACCGGCGACGGACCCGACGACGGACGCGGAACGATCTATCCTCGGCCGGCGGCACCGGCCCCGGCGAGGCGGCGGCGTACCCCGCCGGTCTGGTTGCTGGTGGGGGCGGCCGTGGTGATGCTGGCCGGGGTGCTCGGCGCGGCAGGCTGGACGGCGACCCGACGGGTCGCGGCCATCGACACCCAGAAGCAGCCGACCAGCGGCGCGTGGATGGGCACCGGGGTCTCCGGGCCGGTGGGGATGCCGCTGCGCGAGTCGGCGTTCGAGTTCACCGTGTACCGGATGTCGTGCGGCGCGGCCGGTTCGGCCCGACCGGGCGACGGTGGTGCGGCCCCGGCCACCGGTCGACGCTGCCAGGCCACCGTGGGCGTGCGCAACATCACCGGCGAGCACCAGCCCTGGCACGGTCAGCTGCAGCGGGCCTACCTGCCCGGAGGGCGCTGGGTGAGCACCGACGAGTCGGCCACCAGGGCGGCCAACCTGGGTCGGGACGTCTTCGCCGACCCGATGGCGGCGGGCAGCCGGGTGGTGCTGCCGTTGGTCTTCAGCGTCGACGGGCAGGACCCGCCCCGGCAGTTGGAGCTGCGCAGCGGTGTGTTCTCCGCCGGCGTGCGGGTGGACATGCCCTGACCGGCGGGCGGGCGGCGGTCGTACCCTGGGGTCCGTGACCGCCGCCCTCGCCCCCGCCGTGCTCGACGTGGCGGACTGGCAGGCCCGCCGTCGGGCCCACGAGGAGCGGGTGGACGTCTGGCTGACACCGCACCTGGCCCGCCGGCGGCGCGGCGAGCGGCACCCGGTGGCCGACTTCCTGTTCACCTACTACTCGCACCGTCCGGCCCAGCTGCGCCGCTGGCACCCGGGCGCCGGGGTGGAGCTGCGCGGCGCGGATCCGGCCGAGTTCGGCCGGGACTACCGCGCCACCACCGCCGGAATCACCCTCGACACCGAGGCGGTACGCGCGCGGCGCGGCGAGTCGATCGGTTGGATCCGTTCGCTGCTGGCGGCCACCGCCGGGCGGGCGCCGCACTTCGGCTGCTTCGGGATGCACGAGTGGGCGATGGTCTACCGGCAGACCCACGAGGAGCTGCGACACAATGCCTGGCCGTTGCGGTTGACCCCGGAGCGGACCGCCGAGGTCGTCGAGGAGCGGGGCGTACGGTGCAGCCACTTCGACGCGTTCCGGTTCTTCACGCCGCCGGCCCGGCCGTTGAACCTGCTGAGCCCCACCCGGGAGACCCAGCACGCGAACGAGCAACCGGGCTGCCTGCACGCCAACATGGATGTGTACAAATGGGCGTACAAGCTGTCGCCACTGGTGCCCTCGGAGCTCGTCGCGGACTGCTTCGCGCTGACCCGGGAGATCCGGACCCTGGACATGCGGGCCAGCCCGTACGACCTGGCGGCGCTCGGTCACCCTCCGGTACGGGTGGAGACGCCGGAGGGGCGGGCGGAGTACGCCGTCGCCCAGCGCGGGTTCGCCGACCGGGCTGCCGTACTGCGCGACCGGCTGCTCGCAGCCGCACCCGCCTGAAGGACCGCTACTCGCCGTCGGTGCGGCGGTCGCGCTTGCGCTGGGACTGACGCTTCTTCTCGGCCAGCCGGCGCTCCTTGGCCCCGCGGGACGGCCGGGTCGGCCGGCGCGGCGGAGGCGGAGGCGACGCGGCCTCCCGCAGCAACGCCAGCATCCGCTCGCGGGCGGCCTCCCGGTTGGCGAGCTGCGCCCGGTGCTCGCTGGCCGCGATCGTCAACACCCCGTCCACCAGACGGTTGGCCAGCCGGGCCAGCGCCCGCGACCGGACCGACTCCGGCACGGCCGGCGAGTTGGCCAGGTCGTAGCTCAGCTCCACCCGGGAGTCGGCGGTGTTCACGCCCTGCCCACCCGGCCCGGACGAGCGGGAGAAACGCTCCCGCAACTCACCGGCGGGGACGACCCACCGGTCGGTCACCCGCAGTCCGTCGTCCACGCACCGAGGCTAACCCGCACCCGCGCCTCCGGAATCACCGGTGCGGCGGTTCACCCTGCGTCGCCGACGGGCTGGGCGCCGGGCCGGCGACCTCCTCGTCGGAGCCGACCGCCGCGTACGCCATTGCGCCGAAGATCAGCAGCGCGATCACCCCGGCCTTCACGGCGACCCCGCGGATCAGCGACCAGGCGCCCCGACGGGCGCCCGGCACCGATTTCTTGACGGTCTGGTAGTCGCTCCACCCGCGTCGCGCCCGGGTGTACGCCGACCCCACTGCACATCCGATGACCAGGCCCACCAGCAGGAGGACCGCGAGAAGAGGACGCTCCACCTCCGCCAGTATTCACATCGAACGTAATATTTCCATGGCCCGATGCCCTCCGGCCGGATATCCGACACTGGAGGACGGGTTTCGGGCCGTCCGGGCAGCTCAGCCGCCCTTGCCGATGATCGTGTCGGCGGTCTGCTGCACCTGTTCGATCGGAATGGCGAAGCCGATGCCGATCGAACCGCTGCCGTCGATGGTGGCGATCGCGGTGTTCACCCCGACCACCTCTCCGCGCGCGTTGACCAGCGGCCCGCCCGAGTTCCCGGGATTGATGGAGGCGTCGGTCTGCACGGCGGTGTGCCGGTTGTTGCCCAACCGCACCTGGCGGTCCAACGCGCTCACGATGCCCGCGGTGACCGTCCCGGACAGGCCGAGCGGCGAGCCCACCGCGAGCACCGGCTCACCGACCCGCGTCGCGCCCGGCTTCGCCAGCGGCAGGGGGGTGAGCCCGGCCGACGCCGGCACCTTCAGCACCGCGAGGTCGCTGCGCGGTTCCCGGCCGACCACCTCGGCGGCGAACCGGCGGCCGTCCGGCATTTCCACCGTCACCGGGCCGCCACCACCCTTGGCCAGGATGTGATCGTTGGTGATGAGGTGCTGCTGGTCGTCCACGGCGAAGCCGGAGCCCGTCGCGGACCCACCGTTCGCGCCGCCGGCAAGCACCGACACCACTCCGGGCACGGTCCGCTGGGCGGCGGTCACCAGCTCCGCCGGCGCCGGGGCGGCAGACGCCGCCGCCGGCTTCGGGGCACCGTCCCGGCTGGCCACCACGCCACCGGCCACGGCGCCGGAGACGGTGGAGAGCGCCACCACGGCCAGCGCGGCGAGCAGCCGACCCGGCCGCCGTCCGCCCGGGCCCCGGCCGGGGCCGGGCGCGTCCCACCACCCGCGCCCGTCCGGGTCGAGGTCCGGCGAGACGAACCAGGGACCGCGCGGTTCGCCCAGTCCGGTCTGCACTGCCATGCGTACTCCTTCCGGTCGAAGTCCTTTGCAGGGCGGGTCAGGGCAGTCGGGAGAACCAGCGCAGCGAGCCGGCGGCGGCACCCATCGCGAAGACCAACCCGAGGCCGATGAACCGGGCCGACACGTCCTGCCGCTCCTTGCGGTAGCCGACCGAGCTGCCGATGTCGTCGTAGACGGCCCGCAACTCCTCGCTGCTGCCGGCCTCGTGGAACATCCCGCCGGTCTCGTCGGCGACCGCCTTGAGGGTCTGCCCGTCGACCGGCACCTGAATCGGCCGCCCGCCCCGGTCCACGAACCCGGACGGGGTGCCGAAGGAGATGGCATGCACCGGCACCTTCGCCGCCACGGCGTCGGCCGCCGCCTCCATCGGGTCCATCCCCGAGGTGTTCGCCCCGTCGGAGAGCAGGATGATCCGGGCCGGCGGAGGTTCCTTCGCGGCCTGGCTGTCCAGACCCTTGATCGCGCCGAGTGAGGTGTTGATGGCCTCGCCGATGGCGGTGCCCTGCACCCCGGTCGCCCCCTCGACGAGCCGGCCGATCCCCTCGTCCAGGGCGTCCCGGTCCGTGCCTGGCGGCACCAGTACGGCCGCGCTGCCGGCGAACGCGACGAGACCCACGTTGAACTCGTCGGGCAGGCTCTCGGCGAAGCGCCGGGCCGCCTGCTTGGCCGCGGCCAGCCGGTCCGGGTCCACGTCGGTGGCGAGCATGGAGGTGGACACGTCCACCGCCACCATCACCGTGGCGCGTTCCCGAGGCACCCGGACCTCGGCGGTGGGCCGGGCGAAGCCGACCACGAGCAGCGCCAGCATGGCCAGGAACAACCCGGCCGGTACGTGCCGACGCCAGGCCGGCCGCTCCGGGGCCACCCGGTCGAGCAGCCGCAGGTTGGTGAAGCGGACCGCGTACCGACTGCGGCCACGCTGCATCACCAGGTACGCGACGACCAGGGCGAGCACTCCGATCAGCAGCCAGAGTCGTAGCGGCGACTGCCAGCTCACGCGGCACCTCCCCGACCGGCTCCGGCCGGCGCGGCGGCCAGTCGGCGCTGGGCGTGCACGTGCCGGACGATGTCCGCGCTCCAGTCCCGGTCGGTACGCAGCGCCAGGTGGGTGGCCGCACTACGTCGCAGCGCCTGGTGGACCTGGTCGCGCTGGGCGGCGGCGGCCGCGGCGAACCGCTCCCGGAGCCGACGGTCCGATGTGCACACCTCCCGGCGGCGGCCGGTCTCCGGGTCGACCACCGTGATGAGGCCGACGTCTGGCAACTCCCACTCGCGCGGGTCGGTCACCTCGATCGCCAGCACCTGGTGGCGGGCGCCCAACCGGCGCAGGGTCCGCTCCCAGGGCGGCGGCTCGTCGGGGTCGTCGGGCAGGCCGTCGAGGAAGTCGGAGACCACCACGACCAGCCCGCGCCGGTTGGCGACCCGGTTCAGCGCGGCCAGCCCGTCGCTCAGTTCCAGCGGGTCGACGGACGCCCCGATCGGCCCCGACCCGCGTCGATCGCCGGGAGCGGTGGCGCGCGGGGCTGCCAACAGCGCGCGGAGCAGACCCAGCAGATGGGTACGTCCGCTGCGGGCGGGAAAGCGACGTACCCCGTCGGCGCGCAGCACCTCTGCTCCGAGCCGGTTGCCGACGCCGGCGGTCAGGAAGCCGATCGCGGCGACAGCGGCGACCGCCAGCTCCCGTTTGTCCAGCTCGGCGGTGCCGAACTCCATGCTGGCGCTGGCGTCGACCAGCAGCCAGGTGGTCAGTTCACGGTCGGCGTCGACCTGCCGGACGTGCGGCACGGCGGTGCGGGCGGTCACCGCCCAGTCCATCCGGCGGACCTCGTCCTCGCCCGGGCGGTACTCCCGACTGCCGGCGGGCTCGCTGCCCGGTCCGGGCAGCAGACCGCGGTACTGGCCGTGCAGCAGCCCGTTGAGCCGGCGGCTGACCGTCAGCTCCAGGCGGCGCAGCCGCTGGTCCGGGGCCAGCTCGGCCAGACCGGGGTCGGCCGGCGCGGTGCTCGTGCGCCTCATGCCGCCGCCAGGTCCTGGGTCTGCTGCGGGTGTCCGCTGGCCAGCCGGGGTGGCGGTACCGCCTCCACCAGCCGACGGACCAGGCTCTCGGCCGACACCCCGTCGGCCACGGCGTCGAAGGAGAGCACCAGCCGGTGGGCGAGGACGTCCACTGCCAGTTCCCGGACGTCCTCGGGCAGCACGTACTCCCGTCCGCGCAGCAGCGCCTGTGCCCGGGCAGCCGCGACGAGGCCGAGGGTGGCCCGTGGGCTGGCCCCGTACGCGAGCAGTGGTGCGATCTCCGGCAGCCCGAACCGGGCCGGATCACGGGTGGCGAGGATGAGCCGGACCACGTACTCGGCCAACGCGTGGTGGACGAAGACCCGCTCCGCCCGGCCCTGGAGGTCCAGCAACCGTTGCGCGTCGAGCACGCGGCGAGGGCTGGGCCGGTCGGTGCTCATGCGGTAGAGGATGGCGAGTTCGTCGGCGTCGCTCGGGTAGTCCACGACCACCTTCATCAGGAACCGGTCGCGCTGCGCCTCCGGTAGCTGGTAGACCCCCTCGGACTCGATCGGGTTCTGGGTGGCCAGCACCAGGAACGGCGACGGGACCGGCCAGCTGCGTCCACCGATGGAGACCTGCCGCTCGGCCATCGCCTCCAGCAGCGCCGACTGGACCTTGGCCGGTGCCCGGTTGATCTCGTCGGCCAGCACCAGGTTGGCCATGATCGGGCCGAGTTCGATGTCGAAGGCCTCCTGGGAGGCCCGGTAGATCCGGGTACCGACGATGTCGGAGGGGACCAGGTCCGGAGTGAACTGGATCCGGGAGAAGGTGCCGCCGACCACGGTGGCGAGGGTCTGCGCAGCCAGTGTCTTGGCCACGCCGGGCACACCCTCAAGGAGGCAGTGCCCGTTGGCGACCAGGGCGGTGAGCAGGCGTTCGACGAGCCGATCCTGCCCGACGATCACGCGTTTGACCTCGAAGAGGGTCTGTTCCAGCTCGACGCCCGTCGGCTCGGGATCGACCGAGCTGGGCATGCTGGCCAGGGTGTCCGAGATGTCCGTCACGGTGCTTGCTTCCCGGGCCACAGCCCGGCAAACGTCGGATTGTCGGCACCGGACCGGTCGGTTGTGGGCCGGATGGGGACGAGCCGCCCGGACGGGTGACGACCGGCAGAAGCCGACCAGCGGGGCACGACAGGGTCCGAGTGATGCACGGTGGTGGGCGTCGCCGCCCGGGGCGGAGGGCGAAACCGGGTCCGGCCCCCGCGCGGGAGGCGCGGGGGCCGGACGTCGGTTCGGTCAGAACGTGTGGGTGAGCAGGGTGAAGCCCAGGTCGGCCGGGGTTCCGGCCGAGTTGCGGGTCTGGATGAAGACCGCGTTGGGCGTGTTCAGCCGCGGGGCGACCGAGACCTCGCCGGGCGGCGGGATGAACTGGGACTCGGACCGGGAGATGGTGGCCAGGTAGGCGCCGGTCGAGACCGTGTAGCTGAACTGCACCTCGTACTGGCCGACACCGTACTTGATCACCGTACCGGTGCCGCGCGCCTTGGTGCCGTTGGCGTTGACGACGGTGAAGGCCTCGGTGGCCACCAGCGTGGTGGCCGCACCCGCCTTCAGCGCGGCCTTCGCCTTGCGCGCCGACTCGGCGGTGACCGGCGGCTGGGAGTTCGTGGCGCGTGCCGCCGGCTGGACGGCGTCCTGCGGCGCCTTCGCCGCCGGCTGGGCGAGAGCGATGCCCCCGCCGGCCAGACTGAGCGCCAGAGCGGCGAACGTGACCGCCGCCGCCTTACGTCGGAAGAATGAGCTCATGACAGGTCCCCCTTGTGTGACCGTGCGAATTCGACCGCCCCGCCCCGCGGGTCGGATGACTGCCTGAAATAGGTAGACGACAACAATGGGGACCGGGCATCTCGCCGGTAGTTCGTAGACCGACTTCCTACGATCTCCATCCACCCTGAGCTGCTGTAACTACTCAGAGTTGCGTCGCTTTGGACCAGATGGAACGTAGCACTGGAAAAAGCCGGGCGTCAATAGTTGATCTCGTATATTCGAACTGTCGGCCTACTGTCAGGCAATTGTGAAACGTGAGCGTATTACCATTCACGAAACGCGCTGCGCCGTCCTCAGACCATGGAGGACCAATGGTGTCAGCCCTCGATCGCGACGTCGGCGGGTGACCGGCGTCGCCGGCCAGCGCCACCTGCCCCGGGCTCAGCCCCAGCAGAGGCGATGGTCGTCACCTGCTCCACCAGCCGCAGATTCTGCTCGAGGTTGCCGGACCGAGAACGGGGGAACCCCGCGGGCAGGTCGGTCTCACGGATCTGACCGGTGGAGCGGACGGCACCGGTGAGCGTGCGCACCATCCGCTGAACGCGGGCCGCCTCCCTCTCGCGAAGCATGGTCGGTCACCCCTCCCCGGCCACCAACTAGGCTGGCCGCCGTGATCGTCGACTCCGCGCCCGTGCCGATCCGACACCGCGCCGCTCGGATCGGCACCGTGCTCTGCTGGCTGGCCGTTGCGCCGACGACCGCCTGGGCGACCGTCCGGCTGACCGGTCTGGACCGGGGGCCGCTGGTGCAGGCGCTCGCCTTCACGCCGTACGTCGCAGGCTGGAGCCTGTTGGCGCTGGTCCTGACGCTCGCCCTGCGGCGGTGGTGGCCGGCGGCGGTCGCGGCACTGGCCGCGGTGGCGCTGCTGGGCGTGGTCGCACCGCGGGCGGTCGCCTCCGGACAACCCACGGCGGGCGGGCCGACCGTACGGCTGCTCACCGCCAACCTGCTCGCCGGTGCCGCCGACCCGGCGACGCTGGTCGCGCTCGTCCGGCAGCACCGGGTGGACGTGCTCGTCGTGCAGGAGTTCACCCCGGACGCGCAGGCCGCCCTGGACCGACTCGGTCTCGACGAGTTGCTGCCCCACCGGCAGCTCAACCCACAGATCGGCACGCCCGGCTCCGGGCTCTACTCGCGGTGGCCCATCGCCGACGCCGGCATCCGGCACAACCTCGGCGGGTGGGGCTTCAGCCAGGCGTACGGCACACTGGCCGTCCCCGGCTCCCCACCGGTACGCGTCGAGTCCGCGCACCCCTCGGCGCCGTACGCGCTGGACCAGGTCGGCTTCTGGCGTACCGACCTGCAGGCCCAACCACCGGCCACCCCGGACGGTGGCTTACGGATCCTCGCCGGGGACTTCAACGCCACCCTCGACCACAGCCCGTTGCGGGCGCTGCTGCGCACCGGTTACGTCGACGCCGCCGACGCCAGCGGGCAGGGACTGACCGGCACGTGGGGCCCGTACGACGGCGACCTCATCCCGCCGGTCACCATCGACCACGTGCTGGTCGACCGCCGCATCGCGGTCCGTTCGGTGAACGTGTACGCCCTTCCCCACACCGACCACCGCCCCGTCCTCGCCACCCTCACCCTCCCCACCCCCTGACCCGCACCCGTCCGCGTGGGCTACACGGGCGTGGGGGCCAGGCCGTAGGTGAGGGCGTCGACCAGGGCGTGCCAGCTCGCTTCGACCACGTTGGGGTGTACGCCGACCGTGGTCCAGTCCCGGCCGCTGTCGTCGGCGGTCTCCAGCAGCACCCGGGTGATGGCGCCGGTGCCGTGGCTGCCCTCCAGGATGCGCACCTTGTAGTCGGCCAGCTCGAACCCGCGCAGCTGCGGATAGTGCCGGGCGAGGCCGACCCGCAACGCCTCATCGAGGGCGTTGACCGGGCCGTTGCCCTCGGCGGTGGCGATCACCCGCTCGCCGCGTACCCGGATCTTGACGGTGGCCTCGGAGACGACCGCCCCGTCCTCGCGGTGCTCGACCAGCACCCGGTACGACTCCAGGGTGAACGGCCGGGCCGGTCGGCCCTCCGGCAGCTCCGAGCGGACGAGCAGCTCGAACGAGGCGTCCGCGGCCTCGAAGGACCACCCGCCCGCCTCCAACTCCTTGACCCGGTTGGTGACCCGGGTCAGGGCCTCCGGACGGCCGGCCAGGTCCAGACCCAGCTCGCGACTCTTGAGCTCGACGCTGGCCCGGCCGGCCATCTCGGTTATCAGGATCCGCATGTCGTTGCCCACCACGGACGGGTCCACGTGGTTGTAGAGCAACGGGTCGACCTTGATCGCGCTCGCGTGCAGCCCCGCCTTGTGGGCGAAGGCGGCGGCCCCGGCGTACGCCTGGTGGGTGTCGGGGGCGATGTTGGCGATCTCGGCGATGGCGTGCGAGACCCGCACCATCTGTGCCAGGCAGCCCTCCGGTAGGACGGGCATGCCCAGCTTGAGTTGGAGGTTGGCGACCACCGCGAAGATGTCGGCGTTGCCGGGGCGCTCGCCGTACCCGTTGGCGGTGCCCTGCACGTGGCGGACGCCCGCCTCCACGGCGGCGATCGTGTTGGCCACGGCGCAGGCGGTGTCGTTCTGCGCGTGCATGCCGAACAGCGCGGCGTCGACGCCGAGCCGTTGGGTCAGGTCGACGATCGCGGCGGTCACCTGGGAGGGCAGCATGCCGCCGTTGGTGTCACAGAGGACCATCCGCTCGGCACCGGCGGCCAGCGCGGTCTGCACCACGGCCGTGCCGTACGCCGGGTCGTGGCGGTAGCCGTCGAAGAAGTGCTCGCCGTCGACGAAGACGCGTCGGCCCTCGCCCACGAGGTGGGTGACGGTGTCGTGGATCATGGCCAGGTTCTCCGCGCCGGTGGTGCGCAGCGCCCGCTCGACGTGGCGGATGTCGGCCTTGGCGACCAGCGCCACCGCCGGGGTCTGGGCGTCCAGCAGGCCGCGCACCTGGGGGTCGTCGGCGACCGCGACGCCGGCCTTGCGGGTGGCACCGAACGCGACAAGCACGGCGTGCCGCAGGTCGAGTTCGGTTTGTGCCCGGCGGAAGAACTCGGTGTCCTTGGGCACCGCACCCGGCCAGCCGCCCTCGATGAAGCCGACACCGAACTCGTCGAGCAGCCGGGCCACGGCCAGCTTGTCGACGACCGAGTAGGTGAGCCCTTCGCGCTGGGCGCCGTCGCGCAACGTCGTGTCGAAGACCTGGAACGTCATCAGGAACCTTTCTGGGAGCAACAAAAAGACCCCCCGCGGATGCGGGAGGTCTGCGCGCTCGGCGGAGGGGACGGCCGGCGCGCTAGGTCGCAATAATCAGGGCGGTGCTGGTCACGATCCCACTCTGCCACCCCACCCCTGTTTTTGGGAGGAACAATCCACATGACGGGATGGTGACACAGGGTTGTCGTCTCTCGATCTCCGTTCGACGCGGGCGCGTTCCGCAGCCTCGTGATCGACTTCACAGGTCGCATGGCTGCTCACCGGCGGAAACACTTCTACGGAAGTATCTTGAACCGATCCAGTTTCGGCCATCTGTGCCGCTCTCAAGGAGGACCTTTGCTCACTGTCGGTGACCGCTTCCCCGAGTACGAACTCACCGCCTGCGTGTCGCTCGACGCCGACAGGGCGTTCGAGACGATCGACCACAAGTCCCACGAGGGCAGGTGGCGGGTGGTCTTCTTCTGGCCGAAGGACTTCACCTTCATCTGCCCCACGGAGATCGCCGAGTTCGGCCGGCTCAACGGCGAGTTCGCCGACCGGGACGCCCAGGTCCTGGGGGCGTCGGTGGACAACGAGTTCGTCCCCTACGCGTGGCGCAAGGACCACCCGGACCTGCGGGACCTGCCCTTTCCGATGCTCAGCGACATTAAGCGCGAACTGGCCGCCGCCTGCGGCGTGCTCGGCGAGGACGGCGTGGCCCAGCGGGCGACGTTCATCGTCGACCCGAACAACGAGATCCAGTTCGCCATGGTCACCGCCGGCTCGGTCGGCCGCAACGTCTCCGAGGTGCTGCGGGTGCTCGACGCGCTGCAGACCGACGAGCTGTGCCCCTGCAACTGGAACAGAGGCGGCGAGACCCTCGACGCCAACGCGCTCCTCGCCAGCGCCGGGGTCTGACCATGGGTCTGGACGCGATCAAGGCCGCCCTGCCCGAGTACGCCAAGGACATCAAGCTCAACCTGGGCTCCACCGTCGGCGCCTCCACGCTGACCCCGGTGCAGGCCTGGGGCACCGCGCTGGCCTGCGCGGTAGCCGCCCGTAACCCCGTGGTGCTGCGCGAGATCGCCGCCGAGGCGCTGGGTCACCTCGGGCCGGAGGGCGTCGAGGCGGCCAAGGGCGCCGCGGCCATCATGGCGATGAACAACATCTACTACCGGGCCAAGCACCTCATCGGCGACGAGCACTACGCCTCGATGCCGGCCCGGCTGCGGATGCAGATCATCGCCCGCCCCGGCGTGGACAAGGGCGACTTCGAGCTCTGGTGCCTCGCCGTCTCGGCCATCACCGGCTGCGGGGTGTGCCTGGAGTCGCACGAGAAGACGCTGCGCGGCGGCGGCTTCACCCGGGAGCAGGTGCACGAGACGCTGCGGATCGCTGCGGTAATGCACGCCGCGGCCGTCACCCTGGACGCCGAGGCCGCGCTGGCCTGATCCGGTACGCCCCGACGGGCCGACGCCGCACCCGCCGTGTCGGCCCGTCGCCGTTTCCGGTGTCGGCCCGTCGTCGTTTCCGGTGTCGGCCCCTCGTCGTTTCCGGCCCCCGGCGGCCGGGTAGCTCCTGCGGGGACACCCACCGACGTCGAGACGATCGGCGACAGTCAGGAGTGAACGGCATGGACAGGATCGATCCGCACGCCACCCACGCCGGGCCGGACCCGCTGCCCGGCGGCGACCAGGGCACCGTGCCAGGCGGCGCGCCGGCCGGCACCTTCGACCCCTGGCGCTACCGGGACCAGGCCGGAGTGGCCGACGCCGACCTGGTCGGCTACAAGGTCGAGGCCACGGACGGCGGGATCGGCAAGATCGACAGCGCCAGCCACGAGGTGGACGGCAGCTACCTGGTGGTGGACACCGGGCCGTGGATCTTCGGCAAGAAGGTGATGCTGCCGGCCGGCACGGTCAACCAGGTCGACCACGACCACCGCACCGTCTCGGTCGACCGGACCCGCGACCAGATCAAGGCCGCCCCGGAGTACGACGAGACCAGCCACAGCGACCCGACCTACCGGAATCAGCTGGGCGGCTACTACGACGAGACGTACGGCGCGCTCCCGCCCGGCACCGCCCGATAACCGAACGGACCCGACGGCCGGTGGGGTTGCCACCCCCCGGCCGTTACCGTGTGAGCGTGGACGCCATCGACGACAACCGCCAGATCACGCTGCCCGCCACCTTCAACTTCCGCGACGTCGGGGGCTACGTCGGCGACGGCGAGCGCACCGTAGCCCGGGGCCGGCTCTACCGCTCCGACTCGCTGCACCGCCTCACCGAGCAGGACCGGGACGCCTTCGCCGCGATCGGCATCCGTACCGTCATCGACCTGCGCCGCCCCACCGAGGTGGAGCGGGACGGCCGGGTGCCGTCGTACCAGGGGCTGACCTACCGGCACATCCATCCGGAGCACGACGACTGGTCGGGCGTGCCGCACGAGGAGGGCGCCAGCCTGGCCCGCTACCTCGCCGACCGCTACGCCGCCCTGGCACAGACCGGCACCGCCGGGCTGGCCGAGGCGGTCGGGCTGATCGCCGACTCCGCCAACGCTCCGGTGGTGGTGCACTGCGTCGCCGGCAAGGACCGCACCGGCATCGTCTGCGCGCTGACCCTCTCCGTGCTCGGCGTCGACGACGCGGACATCACCGCGGACTATGCGCTCAGCAGCGAGGCGTCGGCCCGGTACAGCGCCTGGTTGGCCGCCACGAACCCGAACGGCGCGGACGTGCCGGCACCGTTCCTGGCCTCACCCGCCGAGGCGATGCAGATCTTCCTCAACGAGCTGCGCGAGGGGCACGGCTCGGTCGAGGCGTACCTGCGCCACGCCGGCGTGACCGACGACCAGCTCGCCGCCCTCCGCAACCACCTACTCACCTGACCCCCGCCCTCCCACCTCGTTGATCTAGGGCATATCGCCACTAGCGGATCTTTATCCACGACGATATGCCCTAGATCAACGGGGCGAGGGGTGGGGGCGGGAGGGGTCAGAGGACGCGGTGGACCCAGTGCTGGGGGTCGGGGGCGTTGCCACGCTGGATGTCCACCAGCTGCTGGCGTAGCGCCATCGTCACCCGGCCGGGCTCGCCGCCGCCGATCAGGAACTCGCCGTCCGGGAAACGTACCCCGCCGATGGGGGTGACCACGGCGGCGGTGCCGCAGGCGAAGACCTCGCGGAGCCGGCCGCTGGCCGCGTCGGCCTGCCAGTCGGCGAACGTGACGGGCCGCTCCTCGACCCGCTGCCCGGCCGCGGCGGCCAGCGTGAGGATCGCGTCGCGGGTGATGCCGGGCAGGATCGTGCCGGTCAGCGGCGGGGTGACCACGCTGTCGTCGTCGTAGACGAAGAAGACGTTCATGCCGCCCAACTCGTCGACGAACCGGCGCTCCACGGCGTCCAGGAAGACCACCTGGTCGCAGCCGGCCTCGATCGCCTCGGCCTGCGCCGCCAGCGAGGCGGCATAGTTGCCGCCGCACTTGGCCGCGCCGGTGCCGCCGGGCGCCGCCCGGGTGTAGTCCGGGGAGACCCAGACGGTGACCGGCTTGACCCCGCCGCTGAAGTACGCCCCGACCGGCGAGGCGATCACCAGGTAGAGGTATTCGTTGGCGGGCCGGACACCGAGGAAGACCTCGCTGGCGAACATGAACGGCCGCAGGTAGAGGCTGCCGTCCGCGCCGGTGGGGATCCACTCGCGGTCGATCTCGATGAGCTTGTGCAGCGAGTCGACGAAGACGTCGGCCGGCAGGGCCGGCATCGCCATCCGCTGCGCCGAGGCGGCGAACCGGGCGGCGTTGGCGTCCGGCCGGAACATGGTGACGCCGCCGTCGGTGGTCCGGTACGCCTTCAACCCCTCGAAGATCTCCTGCGCGTAGTGCAGCACGGCGCTGGCCGGGTCCATCGGGATCGGCCCGCGCGCCTCCACCCGGGCGTCGTACCAGCCCTTGCCGTCGGCGTAGCGGACGGTGACCATGTGGTCGGTGAACACCCGACCGAACCCGGGGTTGGCCAACAGGGCGGCCCGGTCGGCGGCGGATACCGGCGCGGGATTCGGACGGATCTCGAAGTCGAGCTTGTCACCACCGCTCATCGCGCTGACCTCCTTGCGGGACAACGGCATGCGGGATCGCACACCGACATGGCTGTGCCAGAAACTTACCCCGAACGGTCGTTCAGCGGGTAGCGCCGCCCGATGGCATCGAGGACAAACGACGGCTCGCCACCGCACCGGCCGGCGCGGGACGCCGGAGGCGGATCAGGCTACGGCGTACGCGGCGAGCCGGTCACCGACCTCGTCGGTGCGCAGTGCCACGCTCGGAGTCCGGCCGGCGAGCTCGGCGGCGACCGCCGCGTTGACCCGGGACGCGGCCTCGGCGTGCCCGAGCTGCTCCAGGAGCAGCGCGACGGACAGCACCGCGGCGACCGGGTCGGCGATGCCCTGCCCGGCGATGTCCGGTGCCGAGCCGTGCACCGGCTCGAACATGGAGGGATGTGTGCCCTCGGGGTTGATGCAACCGCTGGCGGCCAGCCCGATCCCGCCGGTGACCGCCGCGGCGATGTCGGTGAGGATGTCGCCGAACAGGTTGTCGGTGACCACCACGTCGTAGCGCTGCGGCTGGGTGACCAGGAACATCGCGGCAGCGTCGACGTGCTGGTATTCGGTGGCGATGTCCGGGTGCTCGGCGGCGACCGCGTCGAAGGTGCGCGCCCACAGCGACCCGGCGTGGGTGAGCACGTTTGTCTTGTGCACCAGGGTGACCTTGCGCCGCTCCCGGCGGCCGGCGCGGGTGAACGCGTCACGGATCACGCGCTCCACGCCGTGCCGGGTGTTGAGACTCTCCTCGGTGGCGACCTCGGCGGGTGTGTCGCGGTGCAGCGAACCGCCAGCCCCTGCGTAGAGACCCTCGGTGCCCTCCCGCACCACCACCAGGTCGACCTCGCCGGGCTTGACGTTGCCGAGCGGGCCGGCGACGCCGGGCCAGAGCCGGGACGGTCGCAGGTTGACGTACTGGTCGAAGGCGAACCGGAGCTTGAGCAGCAGACCCCGTTCCAGCACCCCGGGCGGAACGGTCGGGTCACCGACCGCGCCGAGGAGGATCGCGTCGTGCCCGGCCAGCTCGGCCAGCACCGAATCGGGCAGCACCTCTCCGGTACGGTGCCATCGGGCCGCTCCGAGGTCGTACTCGGTGGCCTGCACGCCGGGCAGCACGGCGTCGAGGACCTTGCGGGCCTGCGCGACCACCTCGGGCCCGATGCCGTCCCCGGCCACCACCGCGATCCGCGCCACGCCCGCACTCCTCATCCTCGACCGCCCGATCCGGCAACGGTACGTCTCCGTCCCGCCTCCCGGTACAGATCTTCCACACTATGGGATGACTGGATCCACAGCACCCTCTCAGGTGACACCCATGAGCCAGTCATCTCCGCTGCCTACCGTGGGGGTCAGCGGGTCAGGGGGGCCTGCGACCGGGGGTCGCCGATCACGCGACGCCAACTGCGAGGGGGCAGAGGCCATGCGCATCGACGAGCAGCCGCGGACCCGCTGGCCGGATCCGTCGGCCTTCCGGAACCGCCGTCCGGACCTTCGGCTCGGCAGCAGCCGTCAACGGATCGACCCCGCCGGCGCCACCGAGGGCCGCATCGCCGTGCAGCACACCGTACGCACCCCGACCGCCGAGTACACCCTGCTGCTCAACGCGCCCGAGTGGCTCGGCCGTCGGGGCGTCGGCGAGGCCCTGCAGGACAGCGTCGCCGAACTGCGTGCCATCGACCTCACCTACGGCCCGAACCGGCCGGAGAGCCTGGTCTCGATGCTGCGCCGGGGCGAGATCAGCCCCGACTCGTACCCGCCGCTGGCCGACCTGGTGGACCGCTGCACGGCGATGCGGGCCGCCACCGACGGGTGGTTCGACGCCTGGGCGGTCCCGGGCGGCTTCGACCCGGGCGGCCTGCTCGGCGGCTGGGCGGTGGAACGCGTCGCCGCCCGGTTGCGCGCCGCCGGCATCCACGACTACGCCGTGCTCACCGGCGCCGACCTGGTGGTCCGTGGCCATGCGCCACACGGCGGCCCGTGGCGGGTGGCGGTGCACCACCCGACCGCACCGGAACGCGCGCCGCTGGTGCTGGAGATGACCGCCGGCGCGGTCGGCACCTCCGGGGTGACCGGGCGACAGGGACACGTGGTGGACCCGCACACCGGGGAACCGGCCAACCAGCTTGTCGCCGCCACCGTCGTCGGCCCCGACCTCACGGTCGCCGACGCCTACGCCACCGCGCTCTACGCCGCCGGACCCACCGGCCTGGCCTGGTTCCGCGCCGGCTCCGACTACCGTGCGCTCTTCGCCCACCGGCGCTGAGCGGAACGTCTCCGCACCGAGCCCCGGCATTCCGGCCCGATTCGCGCCTCGGTCGCCCCTGGGTCGGCCGGTCGGGCCCGCGATCGGCCCCCGCGGTCTCGGCAACGACCGTGGGGGCCGATCAGCGACGAGTGCGCGTGGCTCGCGCAATCGAGGGGTGCGGACCGGTCGGGCCGGACGTCGACCGCGCCACCCGAAGACGGGCCGGCGCCGCGAACTCGGCCAGTGACCGCAGTCGGTACGCTAGCGAATCGACGCAACTCAACGCAAGGGTCTCCACAGCGGACCGTCGTGACCGGAGTGTCGCGGATCGACGGTGGGCCTGCGGCGAGGCAGTTTCGACATGGTGAACGACGGATGGCACGCTGGCCGCCGTGAGTTTCGATCTGAGCGTGTGGGCCCTGGAGGACGGGGCGACGCCCGAGGGCGTGCGGTCCGCGGTCGAGGGTTGCCGGCAGGGGCGGCACATCGACCGTTACCCGGACCCGCGGGTGGTCAGCTTCTACCGGGCGATCACCGCCTCCTACCCCGACCGGCACCCCGGCCCGAACAGCCCGTGGGCGGTGACGCCGCTACACGCCGCGCACGACCATGTCGAGCTGAACCTGCACCCGAGCTGCGCGGATCAGGTGCTGCTGGACATCGAGAGGCTGGCCGGCGAGCACGGGCTGATGCTCTTCGACCCGCAGGACGGCTCGGTCTATCCACCCCCGGCCCGACTGGCCGGCTGACCCAACCGGAAACGGCGACACGACAGGGGCCCGGCGCATCGCCGGGCCCCCCGTGGTGCTGCCGTCGACTACTCGTCGCGCAGATCCGCCGCGCTGGCCGCCGTCGCGCCGATCGAGTCGGCCGCCGAGGTGAGCAGGTCCGCGCCGAGCGCCTGGTCGACGGTGAGCGTCATCAGCGTCTCGCCGCCAGCCTCGCGCCGGGCCACCTGCATGGCGGCGATGTTGATTCCCGATTCGCCGAGCAGGGTGCCGACGGTGCCGACCACCCCGGGCCGGTCGGCGTAGCGCAGGAAGAGCAGGATGCCCTCCGCGCCGATCTCCACGTCGAAGCCGTCCACCTCGGTGAGCTTGAGGACGTCACGAGCACCGGCGTGGGTGACCGTGCCGGAGACGCTGACCGTACGGCCGTCGGGCAGCGCGCCGCGCACCGTGACGAGGGTGGGCTGCTCAGCCGTCTCGGCCAGGCTCGCCAGGCTGACCTCGACGCCACGCTCGGCGGCCAGGTGCGGGGCGTTGACGTAGGTGACCTGCTCCTCGACCACGGAGCTGAACAAGCCCTTGGTGGCGGCGAGCTTGAGCACCGACACGTCGTGGGCGACGATCTCACCGCGGACCTCGACCGTGACGCTGGCGGCGACCCCGCCGGCGACCGCGGTGAACGCCCGGCCGAGCTTCTCGGCCAGCGGAAGCAGCGGCCGGACATCCTCGGCGACCACGCCGCCGGCCTGCACGTTGACCGCGTCCGGGACGAACTCGCCCTGCAACGCCAGCTTCACGCTCCTGGCCACCGCCAGACCAGCCTTGTCCTGCGCCTCGTGCGTGGAGGCGCCCAGGTGCGGGGTGGCCACCACGTTGTCGAACGCGAACAGCGGCGAGGAGGTGCAGGGCTCCTTGCTGTACACGTCGACCCCGGCACCGGCGACCCGGCCCTCGGCGATGGCGTTCGCGAGAGCCTGCTCGTCGACCAGACCACCACGGGCGGCGTTCACGATGCGGACGCCGGGCTTGACGATCGCCAACTCCTTCTCACCGATCAGGCCCACCGTCTCCGGGGTCTTCGGCAGGTGGATGGAGATGAAGTCGCTCTCCCGCAGCAGCTCCTCCAGCCCGACCAGGC
The DNA here is from genome assembly GCF_046549295.1 of Micromonospora sp. 067-2. Lineage (NCBI taxonomy): Bacteria > Bacillati > Actinomycetota > Actinomycetes > Micromonosporales > Micromonosporaceae > Micromonospora > Micromonospora sp. 067-2. Next base: position 245,030 of record NZ_JAJPWB010000008.1, read on the forward strand.
GTACGCCCAGCTGCGCCGCACGGGCCGGCTGGATGTACGGGTCGTACGCGATCAGCCGGGTGCCGAACGCGGCGATGCGGGACGCGAAGAGCACGCCGATGCGACCGAGCCCGACCACGCCGACGGTCTTGCCCTGCAGCTCGACCCCGGTGTACTTCGACCGCTTCCACTCCCCCGCCTTCAACGCGGCGCTGGCGCTCGCGGTGTTGCGGGCCACGGCCAGGAGCAGCGCGACGGCCTGCTCGGCGGCGGACACGATGTTCGAGGTGGGGGCGTTGACGACCATGACGCCACGCGCGGTGGCGGCCGGCACCTCGACGTTGTCCAGCCCGACGCCGGCCCGGGCGACGACCTTCAGTCGAGGCGCGGCGGCGACCGCCTCGGCGTCGATCTGGGTCGCGCTACGCACGATGACGGCGTCGGCCTCGGAGAGCGCCGCGAGCAGGGCCGGCCGATCGGTGCCGTCGACATGACGGACGTCGAAGTCGTGGGCGAGCACCTCGATGGCGGCGGGAGCGAGTTCTTCGGCGATCAGTACGACAGGATTCATCGGTCCTCGTAGATGTCGTGTTTGCGATCGGCCGGGGCGTCCAGGCGCTGCACTGCGCCCTGCGCTGATCCGTGCCGTGGCCGTCAGGTGCCGGCTGCTGCACCTACAGGCGATCGTAGGGGCCACGCTGGTCGGCGTGTTCCGGTCTTTGTGGTGAGGGCCCTCACACGCCGCACCGGACGGCAGACATCGGCCGTTCACCTGACCGAAACGGTCAGGGCAACGAGACGTCGCCGTCGCGGCCCCACCCACAACGCCGCCGGCAACGACCGCCCGCCGGCCCGCAACGCCGAGATCCGCACAACATCGGGATAGTGCCTCCCCCTCAAGGCTGGAGGGGCCAACATCCCTGATGTCGTACGGATCTTCGGCTGGGCGCGGCGCTGGGGAGAGCGCCGGCCCGGGCCGGCGGGAGTCGTCGTCCTGACGGGTCAGGCGGTCTCGGTGATCGGGCGGTCGACCCAGCTCATCATGCCGCGCAGCTTCTTGCCGGTCTCCTCGATGGGGTGCGCCGCACCCTCGGCCTGCCACTTGGTGAAGTTGGGCCGGCCGGCCTCGTCCTCGGCGACCCACTCACGGGCGAACTCGCCGGACTGGATCTCGCCCAGGATCTTGCGCATCTCGTCCTTGACCCGGGAGTCGATGATGCGCGGGCCGCGGGAGAGGTCGCCGTACTCGGCGGTGTCGGAGATGCTGTAACGCATCTTCGCGATGCCGCCCTCGTACATGAGGTCGACGATCAGCTTCAGCTCGTGCAGGCACTCGAAGTAGGCGACCTCCGGGGCGTAGCCCGCCTCGGTGAGCACCTCGAAGCCGGTCTGCACCAGTGCCGCCGCGCCGCCGCAGAGCACCGCCTGCTCGCCGAAGAGGTCTGTCTCGGTCTCCTCGGTGAAGGTGGTCCTGATCGCGCCGGCGCGGGTGCCGCCGATCCCCTTGGCGTACGCGAGGGCGAGCGCGAGCGCGTTGCCGCTGGCGTCCTGCTCGACGGCGACCAGGCAGGGCACGCCCTTACCGTCGGCGTACTGGCGGCGGACCAGGTGGCCGGGGCCCTTCGGCGCGACCATCGCCACGTCCACCTCGGCCGGCGGCTTGATCAGCCCGTACCGGATGTTGAAGCCGTGACCGAAGAAGATCGCCTTGCCCGGGGCGAGGTTCGGCTCGATCGACTCCGTGTACAGGGAACGCTGGGCGGTGTCCGGCGCGAGCACCATGATCACGTCGGCCTCGGCCGCGGCCTGCGCCGGCGTGACCACCCGCAGGCCCTGCTCCTCTGCCTTGGGGCGACTCTTCGAACCTTCCGGCAGACCGATCACCACGTCGACACCGGAGTCGCGCAGCGACAGCGCGTGGGCGTGGCCCTGGCTGCCGTAGCCGATCACCGCGACCTTCTTGGCCTGGATCAGGCCGAGGTCGGCGTCGTCGTCGTAGTACACCTCAACACTCATTGCAGCTTCCCTTTCGTACGACGGCCACAGGCGGCCCGTCGTGGACTGTGTGGATGGGTTCGGGACGGCCCGCCAGGGCCGGCCACAGCAGGTCAGGCGGCCCGGAGTGCGGGGCCAGCGGTGATCGAACGTGAGCCGCGCCCGATCGCCACCAGCCCGGACTGGACCATTTCCTTGATGCCGAAGGGCTCGAGGTCGCGCAGCAGCGCGTCGAGCTTGTCCGGGGTGCCGGTGGCCTCGATGGTCAGCGTGTCCGGTGCGACGTCGACCACCCGGGCGCGAAACAGGGTGACTGTCTCCAGGACCTGGGTCCGTGCGGACCGGTCAGCACGGACCTTCACCAGCAGCAACTCCCGGGCAACCGAGACCTGCGGGTCCAGCTCGACGATCTTGAGCACGTTGACCAGCTTGTTGAGCTGCTTGGTGACCTGCTCCAGCGGCGAGGAGTCCGCGTTGACCACGATGGTGATCCGGGAGACGTCGGGGTTCTCGGTCTCGCCGACCGCGAGACTGTCGATGTTGAACCCGCGTCGGGAGAACAGGCCGGAGACCCGGGCGAGCACACCGGGCTTGTTCTCGACCAGGACGGAAAGCGTGTGCATGGTCACTCAGTCTCCTTTGTCATGCCCTCATGGCCCTCGCTGCGCTCGGTGCGTTCGGTCACGACTAGATGTCATCCTCGTCGAAGGCCGGGCGGACGCCGCGGGCGAACATGATCTCGTCGTTGCTGGTGCCGGCTGCCACCATCGGCCAGACCATGGCGTCCTTACCGACCACGAAATCGATCACCACGGGGGCGTCGTTGATCTCCATGGCGGCGGCGATGGTCTTGTCCACGTCGGCCGCGTTCTCGCAGCGCAACCCGATGCAGCCCAGCGCCTCGGCGAGCTTCACGAAATCCGGAATGCGGTGCTTGTGGGTGCCGAGGTCGGTGTTGGAGTAACGCTCGTTGTAGAACAGCGTCTGCCACTGCCGGACCATCCCGAGGTTGCCGTTGTTGATCACGGCGATCTTGACCGGGATGCCCTCCAGCGCGCAGGTGGCCAGCTCCTGGTTGGTCATCTGGAAGCAGCCGTCGCCGTCCACCGCCCAGACCACCGTGTCCGGCTTGCCGACCTTGGCGCCCATCGCCGCCGGGACCGCGTAGCCCATCGTGCCGAGGCCACCGGAGTTCAACCAGGTGCGCGGCTTCTCGTACGAGATGAACTGGGACGCCCACATCTGGTGCTGGCCCACCCCGGCCACGAAGATCGCGTCCGGGCCGACGATCTCACCCAGCCGCTTGATCACGTACTGCGGGGAGAGCGTGCCGTCGGCCGGCTCGTCGTAGCCCAGCGGGTAGCGGTTACGCAGATCGTCCAGCTGGGTCCACCAGTCGCCGAGGTCGGTGCTGTGCCCGGCCGACCGCTCGACGGCCACCGCCGCGATCAGCTCGTCGATGACGTGCCGGGCGTCACCCACGATCGGCACGTCCGCGTGCCGGTTCTTACCGATCTCGGCAGGGTCGATGTCGGCGTGCACCACCGTCGCGTCCGGGGCGAACGAGTCCAGTTGGCCGGTGACCCGGTCGTCGAACCGCGCGCCCAGGGCGACGATCAGATCCGCCTTCTGCAGGCCGTAGACCGCGGCGACGGTGCCGTGCATGCCGGGCATCCCCAGATGCTGCTGGTGCGAGTCGGGGAACGCGCCGAGCGCCATCAGCGTGGTGACCACCGGGATGCCCGTCTCCTCGGCCAGCCGGCGCAGCCCGTCGGTGGCACCGGCCTTGAGCACCCCACCGCCCACGTAGAGCACGGGCCGGCGGGCGGAGGCCATCAGCCGGGCCGCCTCCCGGATCTGCTTGCCGTGCGGGTGCAGGGTGGGCCGGTAGCCGGGCAGGTCCAGGGTCGGCGGCCAGGTGAAGGTGGTCGACGCCTGGAGCACGTCCTTCGGGATGTCGACCAGCACCGGGCCGGGCCGGCCGCTGCTGGCCAGGTGGAACGCCTCGGCCAGCACCTGCGGAATCTCCTCGGGAGACTGCACGAGGAAGTTGTGTTTGGTGATCGGCAGGGTGATGCCCTGGATGTCCGCCTCCTGGAAGGCGTCCGTGCCGATCGACGGGCGCGCCACCTGACCGGTGATCGCCACCATCGCCACCGAGTCCATGTACGCGTCCGCGATCGGGGTGACCAGGTTGGTGGCGCCCGGGCCGGAGGTCGCCATGCAGACGCCGACCTTGCCGGTGGCCTGCGCGTACCCGGTCGCCGCGTGCCCGGCGCCCTGTTCGTGTCGGACGAGGATGTGCCGGACGCTGGAGTCGTAGAGCGGGTCGTACGCCGGCAGGATCGCGCCGCCCGGGATGCCGAAGACGACGTCGACGCCGAGCGCCTCAAGGGACCGCACCAGCGAACCGGCACCGGAAATCTGGGCCGGAGCAGGTGTCCGTACCGCTGGGGTGGCCGGAGTGGCCGGGGTGGCCGGGGTGCGCGCGGCGGCGGCATCGACGGTCGGCTCGGTGGTCGCGCGGGCCCGCCTGGCGGTGTGGGCGAGGGTCTCGGGCGTGGGTCTCGTCATGGCGGTTCTGGCCTTCGGCTGGAGTGGCTGGGGCTTGTTCAGCGATGCGACGCGGGCGGGGCCCGCCCCGACAGATTCCGATGGCAATAAAAACGGCCCTCGTGCAGATGCACGGGGCCAGCGCACTCTCGATGAGGGAGAGTGCGCTCAGGTAAGTACTCGCAGCGACCGGTACGACGACATGCGGCTAAGCCTGACGCATCTCACGCGATGAGTCAACTGATCCCACATGTTGGTTAACGGAGTACGGCGCGTCGGCCTGGGACGCGCCCTCGGACAGCGGGATGACCTGCCCGGACCCACCCGGAACCCGGCGTGGCGCGGGCAGTGGCGCTGGCCGCGCACCCGGTGAGGTGGCCGCCTCCAACATCGCCTCCAGATGCTCGGCCGGCACGCCCCAGCCGAAGAGCGCGCCCTGGCCGAACCGGCAGCCGGCCGCCACCACCGCCGCCAACTCCGTGGGTGTGGTCACCCCCTCGGCGATCACCTCCAGCCCCAGCTGGTGGCCCAGTCGCATGACGATGTCGACCATCGGCGCGAAGGCCGGGCCGTCCCTGCCGACCGGCCGGACCGGCTCGTGCTCGGCGACCAGACTGTGGTCGATCTTCAGGATGTCGATCGGCAGCCGGCGCAGCTGCCCGAGCGAGGAGTAACCGGCGCCGAAGTCGTCCAGCGCGATCCGTACGCCGGTCAGCCGCAGCGCGGTCAGCCGACGGATCAGCTCGTCGAGGTCGGTGGCGACGGCGTGCTCGGTGACCTCCAGCACCAGCCGCTGCGGTGGCACGTGGTGGGCGCGCAGCGCCTCGGCGACCTGGACCACGTACTCCGGGGCGTGCAGCTCACGCGGCGAGACGTTCACCGAGACCCAGACGTCGTGCCCGTCGGCCAACCAGCGGGAGAGCTGGTAGCAGGCCTGGTGCAGCACCCAGGCGCCGAGCGAGGCGATCATGCCGCACTCCTCGGCCAGCGGGATGAACTCGTCCGGACGGACGTTGCCCAGCTCGGGGTGATGCCAGCGCAGCAGCGCCTCGGCGCCGACCGGCCGTACCGACGGCAGCGAGGCCACCGGCTGGAAGGCCAGCCGCAGTTCGTTGCGCTCGATGGCGCCGCGCAGCTCGTGCTCCAGCGTCGTTCGCCGACGCAGCAGCTGGTCGTACGTGGCGTCGTAGCGCTCGATCCGGTTCTTGCCGCGCTGCTTGGCGTAGCGCAGCGCCAGGTCGGCGTGTCGCAGGAGCAGCTCCACGTCCGGCTCGGCGGCCCACCCGGCCACTCCGATGCTCACCGACAGGAAGACCGGCCCTTCGGACTGGTCGTACGGGCGGTTGAGCACCCCGAGCAGTCGTTCGGCGACCCGGTCCGCCTCGGCCGGCCGACCCGCCATGAGTACGGCGAACTCGTCGCCACCGAGCCGGGCCGCAACGTCGCCGGGGCGAAGGTTGCCGCGCAACCGCCGGCCGACCTCGGCCAGCACCGCATCCCCCACGTCGTGGCCACGCATGTCGTTGACGTTCTTGAAGCCGTCCAGGTCCAGACCGAGCAGCACGCACGGGGTGCCCACCGCGGCGCTGTCGTGCAGCGCGCGCAGCAGCCCTCGGCGGTTGGCCAGGCTGGTCAGCGGATCGGTGTGAGCCAACTCCCGGAAGTGCGCCTCCCGCTCGGCCAGCCGACCGGCGTAGTTCCGGACGTCCTTGAGGCTGAGGTATTGCCGGGCCACCAGGGCGAAGCCCTCCACGCTGCCGGCCACGATGCCCGCTGCGGTGAACCGACCGTCCTGCAGCAGGTGGTACATGGCCGAGGCGGCCATGGCCAGCATCGGGGCGATGGCGTACTCACCGTCGCGACCGGTCAGATCCAGTTCGACCTGCCCCGGTCGGTCGGCCCGGTGCACCGCGAGCGCGACGGTCAGCAGGCCGGCGGCGAGCACCGCCGCGCCGGTCAGGGCGATCGTCGGCCCGGCCTGGCAGAGCCCGGCGGCGAGCCCCAGCCCACCGCAGGTCACCGCGCTGATGCCGGTGCCCAGCGCGGCCAGCCGTCGGCGCGGAGCGGCGGCCCGGAAGACCACGATCACGGCCAGCCCGGCGCCGAGCGCGGCGGCCACGGTGGCCACCAGGATCGCCGGGCAGGCCATCGGGGTGGCGGCGCCGAGCAACCGGGTGGGCTCGGTGAAGAGCACCCAGCCGACGAACCACAGCGCGGTGGCCATGATCAGGCCGTCCAGGGCGAGCCGGGTGGTCCCCGCCGCGGTGGCGGCCACTCCGGGCAGCCGGAGCAGACCGGCGGAGAAGACCAGCCCGCTCACCGCCGTACCGATCGCCACCACGGTGGCCCAACCCGTGCGCTGTGCCTGCTCGTGCGCCCAGTGGTCGCTCGCCGCGAACGCCGCCCACACCCCGACCAACAGGCTGAACAGAGCGGCCCCGGCGGCCACCACGAGCAGCACGTGCGCCGGCCGGCGCGGCCCGGTGCGCCGCCGGGCGACCACGGTCAGCAGGACGACGGCCGCAGCGGCGACGAGCCCGCTCAGCGCCGACACGGCGACCATGCCCGGGGGAAGATGCACGCCCTCAAGAGTGCCGGATGAGTGCTCGCCGTGGGGGACCGGATGTGCATCTGTTGGGACACGTGCACACTCCGGACGGCTGGCGCGGCTGCGGTGTCATGCTGGTATGCATGCCTGAGCTGCGGTCGAAGACCTCCACGCACGGTCGGACGATGGCCGGCGCCCGGGCCCTCTGGCGGGCCACCGGGATGACCGACGACGATTTCGGAAAGCCGATCGTCGCCATCGCCAACAGTTTCACCCAGTTCGTGCCTGGTCACGTACACCTCAAGGACATGGGCGGCCTGGTGGCCGACGCGGTGGCCGAGGCCGGCGGGGTGGGTCGGGAGTTCAACACCATCGCGGTCGACGACGGCATCGCGATGGGCCACGGCGGTATGCTCTACTCGCTGCCCAGCCGTGAGTTGATCGCCGACGCGGTCGAGTACATGGTCAACGCGCACTGCGCGGACGCCCTGGTCTGCATCTCGAACTGCGACAAGATCACTCCAGGGATGCTGCTGGCGGCGCTGCGACTCAACATTCCGACCGTCTTCGTCTCCGGCGGGCCCATGGAGGCCGGCAAGACGATGGCGATCGAGGGCGTCGTGCACAGCAAGATCGACCTGATCGACGCGATGATCGCCTCGTCGAACGAGGCAGTCACCGACGAGCAACTCGGCGAGATCGAACGCTCCGCCTGCCCCACCTGCGGCTCCTGCTCCGGCATGTTCACCGCGAACTCGATGAACTGCCTCACCGAGGCGATCGGGCTGGCACTGCCCGGCAACGGCTCGACGCTGGCCACCCACGCCGCGCGCCGGTCGCTCTTCGTCGAGGCCGGCCGCACCGTCGTGGAGATCTCCAAGCGGTGGTACGACGGCGACGACGACTCGGTGCTGCCCCGCGTCGTTGCCTCCGAAGCCGCCTTCGAGAACGCCGTCGCCCTGGACGTGGCGATGGGCGGTTCCACCAACACCGTGCTGCACCTGCTGGCCGCCGCCCGCGAGGCGGAGTTGGACTTCGGCGTCGCCGACATCGACGCCATCTCCCGGCGGGTGCCCTGTCTGGCGAAGGTCGCCCCGAACTCACCGAACTACCACATGGAGGACGTGCACCGGGCGGGCGGCATTCCGGCGATCCTCGGCGAGCTGGACCGGGCCGGGCAGCTCAACCGGGATGTGCACGCCGTGCACTCGCCCACCCTGGCGCAGTGGCTGACCGACTGGGACGTGCGGGGTGGCTCGCCGACGCCGACGGCGGTCGAGCTGTTCCACGCCGCACCCGGCGGGGTGCGCACCACGCAGCCGTTCTCCACCACCAACCGCTGGTCGTCGCTGGACACCGACGCGGCCGGCGGTTGCATCCGGGACCTCGGGCACGCCTATTCCGCCGACGGCGGGCTGGCCATCCTGCACGGCAACCTGGCCCCGGAGGGCTCCGTGGTCAAGACCGCGGGTGTGCCGGACGACTGCCTGACCTTCCGCGGTCCGGCCAAGGTCTACGAGTCGCAGGACGACGCGGTCACGGCGATCCTCGCGAAGCAGGTGGTCGCCGGTGACGTCGTGGTCATCCGATACGAGGGCCCCAAGGGGGGCCCCGGCATGCAGGAGATGCTCTACCCCACCTCGTTCCTCAAGGGACGCGGGCTGGGCCGGTCCTGCGCGCTGCTCACCGACGGCCGCTTCTCCGGCGGCACCTCCGGCCTCTCCATCGGGCACGTCTCCCCCGAGGCGGCCTCCGGAGGGCTGATCGCCCTGGTCCGCGACGGCGACGAGGTCGTCATCGACATCCCCGGCCGCACCATCGAGTTGAACGTGCCGTCCGACGAGTTGGAGGCGCGACGGGTGGCCGAGGAGAAGCGCGACAAGCCGTACACCCCGACCGACCGGCAGCGCCCGGTGTCGGCGGCGCTGCGCGCGTACGCCTCGATGGCCACCTCGGCCAGCGACGGCGCCTACCGCCGCGTCCCGGAGTAACCACCGGACTCGCGCTCGCGCCGGCCTGATCGACACGACATCAACGATCTCGGGTCGTTCAACGCTCAGTCAGCGCCCCCGGACACCCGGCTGCATGGCCCTTCGACGGATGGCAAGGAGTGTGATGCCTCAGAGTCATATTGATGACTCTGAGGCATCACGCTCACCACTGCGACGGCCCCCGGTTGCGACCGGCGGCGGCCTAGCTTCGCTGGATGTCGTTGACGCAGCGCAGCACCGGGCGGGCGACGAGGGCCGCGGCGTCCAGTGGCCCGTCGGCGCGCACGGTGAAGGTCGTCGACTCGCCCGGCAACAGGGTGACCAGGGCCTCGTCGGTCCCGGCCGAGGCGTCCAGCCGGTCCGGGAACAGCGTCAGGTCGCGCAGCACCGTGCGGGCGGTGACCCGGACCCGCTGCCCACCGTCGACCGGCTCGACCGACGCGTCCCAGGCTGCCACCGGCCAGTCGACGTCCCGGTCCTCGGCGAAGAACCACAGCGCCCGCCGCGTGCTCTCCCCCGCCTCGGCGACCAGCAGCTCACGCGTGGCCTCCTCCGGCCGCGCCAGCTCCCCCGGCAGTGCCAGCGTCACCGCCGAGTACGCGGGGACCTCCAACTCCATCGTCGTCTTCGCCCGAGGTTCGCCGGCGAGGGTCAGTCGGGTCACCGAGGCCGATGCGCGCCAGGGCGTACCGCTGTCGTTGACCGCGACCAGAGCCAGGCCACCGTCGCGGGGCTGCAGGGTGAGCAGCCGGTCGGCGTACGCCTGGCGCAGCGCGTACCACAGTGGTTTGCGCCGGCCGTCGCCGTCGACGGCGGACCAGGAGGTGACCGGCCAGCAGTCGTTGAGCTGCCAGACGATGGTGCCGGCGCAGACGCTCCGGTGCGAGCGGAAGTGCTCCACCCCGAGCTGGATCGCCCGCGCCTGGTTGAGCTGCGTCAGGTAGTGCCAGTCGTCGAAGTCGGCCGGGGCGGGCAGGTGCGCGTCCAGGCCCCGCTGGAGCTTGGCGTCGCCGTCGGCGGCCTTCTGGTGGTGCGCCATGCCGGGTGAGTCGTGGGCGAGGGGCTCGTCGGTCAGCGCCCGACGCAGGGTGGCGTACGCCGGTGGGCCCTGGAAGCCGAACTCGGCGACGAAGCGGGGCACGTACTCCCGGTATTTGCGGTAGTCGTCGGTGTTCCACACGTCCCAGATGTGCGTGGTGCCGTGCGCCGGGTCGTTGGGGTGGATGTCCTCGGTGCCCGACCAGGGGCTGCCCGGCCAGTACGGGCGGGTCGGGTCCAGTTCGCCGACGGTGCGGGGCAGCACGTCCAGGTAGTAGCCGCGCCCCCAGGTGCGCCCGGCCAGCGGCTCCTGCCAGTCCCAGTCGTGCCAGCCCCAGATGTTCTCGTTGTTGCCGGTCCAGAGCACCAGCGACGGGTGTGGCGCCAGCCGGGTCACCTGCTCGGCGGCCTCGGCGGCCACCTCGCCGGCGAACGGTTCCTCCTCCGGGTACGCGGCGCAGGCGAACAGGAAATCCTGCTGGACCAGCAGCCCGCGTTCGTCGGCGAGGTCGTAGAAGTCCGCCGACTCGTACCGGCCGCCACCCCAGACGCGCAGCAGGTTGACGTTGGCGTCGGCGGCCTGGTCGAACCGCTCGGCCAGGCGCTTCCGGGTGACCCGGTGGGGAAACACGTCGTCCGGGATCCAGTTGACCCCGCGCACGAAGACCGCGACGTCGTTGACCGACAGCGCGAAGGGCGTGCCGTGCTCGTCGGGGGTGGTGTCCAGGTGCACCGAGCGGAAGCCGATGAGTCGGGACCAGCTGTCCAGGGTGTCGCCGTCCGGCGCGTGCAGGGTCACCTCCAAGGGGTGGCGCGCCTGCTCGCCGTACCCCCGGGGCCACCAGAGCGCGGGCTCGCGGGCGGTGAGGGTCAGCACGGCCGTGCGCTGCCCGGCCGGGACGACCACCTCGGCGTACGCGCCGGCGACGGTTGCCCGGACGGTCAGCGGGACGTCGGCGACGCGCTCGACCTCGACGTGCAGCTCGACCTGCCCGTCCCGACCGGCCAGGGTGACCAGGGGACGGACGGTGGCCAGCCGGGCGGTGGACCAGGCGTGCAGGCCGATCTCCTGCCAGATACCCGCGGTGACCAGCGTCGGCCCCCAGTCCCAACCGAAGTTGCAGGCCATCTTGCGGATGAAGTGGAACGGCTCCGGGTAGGCGTTGGGCCGGTCGCCGAGCCGCGCCTGCTGCGCCTCGGCGTACCGGTAGGCGGAATCGAACGTGACCACCAGGTCGTTGTCGCCGTCGCCCAGCAGCGACCGGACGTCGAACCGGTAGCCACGGTGCATGTTCTCGGTACGGCCGACCTCGACACCGTTGACGGTGACCGTGGCGACGGTGTCCAGGCCGGCGCAGACCAGGTCGATCCGGTCAAAATCCCCCGGCGGGCGCCGGAAGCTCGTCCGATAGGTCCAGTCGGTGCGGCCGATCCAGGCCAGGCCCAACTCGTTGTCGTCGAGGTACGGGTCTGCGATCAGCCCGGCGTCGAGAAGGTCGGTGTGCACGCAACCGGGCACGGTGGCCGGCACGGCCAGCCCGGCGATCTCGGCCGGCACCTGCGCCCCGGGCGTCGCCCGCAGGGTCCAACCGTCGTGAAGTGCCTGTCGGCTCAAGACTTCACCGCACCTTCCATGATTCCGCGGACGATCTGGCGTCCACCGATGAACAGCATGATCAGCAGGGGGATGGTAGCCACGAACGCACCGGCGAGCACGCGGCGATAGATGACGTAGTTGCCGCTGGCCAGGTCGGAGATGGCCACCATCGAGGTCGGGTAGTCGGTGCCGCCGAGGGTGATCAGCGGCCACTGGAAGTCGTTCCAGGTCGCCACGAAGGTGAGCAGGCCGAGCACCGCGAGGGCCGGCCGGATCGCCGGCAGGACGATGGAGCGGTAGACCCGCATCGTGGTCGCCCCGTCCATCCGGGCGGACTCGATCAGCTCGTCGGGAACGGTGTTGACGATGAACTGCCGCATGTAGAAGACGCCGAACGCGGTGACCAGGCCGGGCACGATGACCGCCAACAGGGTGCCGTTCCAGCCCAGCTTGCCCATCACGATGTACAACGCGACGACGCCGAGCTGGTTGGGCACGGTGAGGGTGAGCACCACGAACAGCATCAGCCACCGGCTGCCGGCGAACCGCAGCTTGGCGAAGGCGAACCCGGCCAGCGAGCAGAAGAACAGCATCGAGACGGTCACCACGGTCGAGACGATGACGCTGTTGATCAGCGACGCGGCGAAGTAGACGTCCTGGAGCGAGAAGACCTCGTCCAGGTTGACCAGGAACCGGTCACTGGGGACCACTGCCGGCGGGAGTTGGGCCAGCGCCTCGTCGTTGCTGGTGGCGATGACGAACATCCAGTACAGCGGGAACGCCGCGAACAGCATGGAGGTGGCCAGCAGCAGGTACGTCCCCACGCCGGCCGGGGTCTCCTGTGGGGCGCGACCCATCAGGGCGGCCCGACGGCGGCGGGTGCTGGTGGCCGCCGGGCGGGGCGGTGCGGTGTCGACGGCGCTCACCTGGATCGCCCTCCGGAGAGTCGGTTGGTCAGCAGGGTGTTGATCCCGGCCACGACCAGGATGATCAGGAAGAGCGCCCAGCTCATGGCGGCCGCGTAGCCGAGGTTGAGGTCCTTCCAACCGACCTTGTAGATCAGCTGGGCGATGGTCTGCCACTCGCCGTTGGGTCCACCGGTGGCGGCCTGTGCGTTGAGATCGAACAGCATCGGCTCGATGAAGAGCTGGAACCCGCCGATGGTCGACAGGATGACGGTGAACACGATGACCGGCTGGATCATCGGCACGGTGATCCGCCACAGCTGGCGCCACGGACCGGCGCCGTCGACCGCGGCTGCCTCGTAGACGTCGCGGGGGATGGACTGCATGGCGGCCAGGTAGAGCAGGGCGTTGTAGCCGATCCACTTCCAGTTGACCATCGTGGCGATGGCGATCCAGGCGTGCAGCTTGTCGGCCCGCCAGTCGATCGGGTCGCCGTCGCCGATGCCGAAGAGGCCGAGCACCCAGTTGGCCATACCGAAGTCGCGGGAGAAGAAGACGCTGAACACCATGGTCGAGGCGACGATCGGGGTGACGTACGGCAGCAGCACCCCCACCCGCCACCACGTCTGCGCCCGCAGCCGGCGGTTGAGCAACGACGCCACGATCAGCGCGAGCAGCAGCTGCGGCACCGAGGAGAGCAGGAAGATGCCGAAGGTGTTGTAGAGCGCGTTCCAGAAGTCGTCGTCGCCGAAGAGCTGACGGAAGTTGGCCAGGCCCGCCCAGCCGGTCAGCGTCGGATCGTCCAGCCGGTAGTTCCGCAGGGCGACCACGCCGTTGAAGATCAGCGGGAACAGGCCGAAGACCAGGAAGATCAAGAAGAACGGGGCGATCAGCACGTACGGCATGTAACGCGTGTCGAACCGGTACAGCCGGTCACGCCAGCTGGACCGGCGGGGGGCCGGTTCGGTGCCGTGGCCGTGGGGCCCGTCGGCGGTGTGACGGCCCGACGGCGCGGGCGCGGCGCGGGTGGTGGACATCGGACACTCCAGGGCCGAAGAGACGGGGTACGCGCGGATGGTGCGGGGGCGGCCCGGCGTCCGGCCCGCCCCCGCACGACGGGGTCAGGAGGTGCTTGCCTTTCCGGCTTCCTTGACCGCCTCGGCCCAGGCGGCCTCGGGCTTCAGGCTCTTGTTCTGCACCCGGATCAACACGTTCTCCACGGCCACCCGGGTGGGGCCGTTCTTCTTGCCCAGGTACTGCGGGGTCAGGCCCTGCGCCATCTTCGGAAAGATCTGACCAACCGGCGCGTTGGTGAAGAAGGGGTTCTTGAAGTCGGCGATGGCCGGGTCGCTGTAGAGGGCCGGCTGGGACGGTAGGTTGCCGACCTTCTTGAAGATCTCGATCTGCTGCTCCGGCTGGACCAACCACTCCAGCAGCTTGTACGCCTCGTCGACGTGCTTGCTCTGCTTGGGAATGGTCAGGAACGAGCCGCCCCAGTTGCCGCCGCCACCGGGCACCGCGGCGATGTCCCACTTGCCCTGGGTGCCGGGGGCGGTGTCCTTCATGTGCCCGAGCATCCAGGCCGGGCAGGCGAGCACCGCGAAGGCGCCGCTGGTGAAGCCCTTGTCCCAGTCCGCCTGGAAGCTGGCCAGGTTGGCGGAGAGGCCGGCCTGGATCGCCTTGATGGTGTAGTCGAAGGCCACCTTCGGGCCCTGCTCCATCTGGAGCTGGTCCTGCTCGTCGTAGAAGCCGACCTGCTGCTGACCGAGGATCGGGTTGAACAGGTTGCTGCCGGCGTCGATGAACTTCTTGTTGGTCTTGCCGGTGTAGTTCTGGCCGACCTCGATGAACCTGTCCCAGGTAGGCCAGAGGGCGGAGACCTGGGCGGGCTCGGTGGGCAGCCCGGCGTTCTTGAACAGGTCGGTGCGGTAGCACATGGCCAGACCACCGACGTCGGTGCCGAGGCCGATCTGGGTCTTGCCGTCGGCCGAGAGCGACTGCTTCCACTTCCACGGCAGGTACTTGCTCTCGTACGAGCCGGCACCCTTGTCGAGCAGGTTGACGAACTTGTCCGACTGGCTGCGGAACTGCACCATGAAGCCCTCGTCGATGGCGGCGATGTCGGCCGCACCGGAGCCGGCGACCAGCTTCTTCTGCAGATCCTCGTGCTGGGCGTTGTACTCCCCCGAGTTCAGCTGGATCTTGACGTTGGGGTTGGCCGCCTCGTACTTCGTCTTGAGGTCCTGGAGGCCGAAGTCGCCCCAGAAGTTGATCTTAAGGTTGACCTGGCCGTCCGCCGCGTCGGAATCCTGCCCGCTCTTGCCGCTGCACGCGGCGACCAGGGCGAGACCGACCGTGCCCACGGCGACCGTACGGGCCCACCGGGTCCAGGAGCGTTTCATGGCATCCTCCGAACGAGTGGGAACGCTCCCGACATCGAGAGACGTTGACTGAACCGGATAAGTGACGTCACCGTACGGGCCTGTTCCGGGAGTGTCAACGGCTTGTTAAGAAGGCGCACGATCGACAGTTGCGGGGACCCGTGGGAGCGCGAACACGCGTGGTGGAGCGCTTTCTCCCACCGCTGCGCGCACCTGCCGGCACACCACATCCGGGAGCGCACCGCTACGCTGAACCGGGCAAGTCCATCACCACCAGGGATCGCACCCGACGGTGACCAACCAGCCGAGGGCTCCCATACCGGTTGCGCTAGGTTGAGGCCGCCGACGCACCACGGGTGCCCGACCACAGGCGTCACCACGGCAGGCAGAACCCCGGACCCACGCGGCCGGAGAGTGGAGGAGCACGCCGGTGAAGCGGCCGACCATCGCCGACGTCGCCCGACGCGCCGGGGTGTCCAAGGGCGCCGTGTCGTACGCGCTGAACGGGCAACCCGGTGTCTCCGAGGCCACCCGGCAACGCATCCTCGCCATCGCCCAGGAGATCGGGTTCAGCCCGAGCAGCGCCGCGCGGGCCCTCTCCGCCGCCACCGCCGAGGCGGTCGGCCTGGCCCTCTGCAGGCCCGCCCGGATACTCGGCATCGAGCCCTTCTTCATGGAGCTGATCAGCGGCGTCGAGGCCGAACTCTCCGCCCGCTCGTACGCGCTCACCCTCCAGGTGGTGGCCGACCACGACGCCGAGATCGCGGTCTACCGACGCTGGTGGGGCGAGCGCCGGGTCGACGGCGTGCTCGTCTGCGACCTGCGCACCGACGACCGACGCATCCCGGCACTGGAACAACTCCAACTGCCGGCGGTGGTGATCGGCGGGCCGGGCGGCACCGGAGACCTGGCCAGCCTCTGGTCCGACGACGCC
The DNA here is from genome assembly GCF_046549295.1 of Micromonospora sp. 067-2. NCBI lineage: Bacteria > Bacillati > Actinomycetota > Actinomycetes > Micromonosporales > Micromonosporaceae > Micromonospora > Micromonospora sp. 067-2. The sequence continues at coordinate 260,951 of NZ_JAJPWB010000008.1, forward strand.
GCCGCGCTGACCGAGGCCGTGGAATACCTGGTCGCGCTCGGGCACCGGCGGATCGCCCGGGTCGGCGGCCTCCCCGACCTGCGGCACACCGAGATCCGCGACGAGGCCTTCGCGGCGGTGTGCCAGCAGCTCGGCCTGGTCGACGCGGTCACCGTGTGGTCCGACTACACCGGCGAGGAGGGCGGACGAGCCACCCGCCGGTTGCTCAGCTCCGCCCAGCGGCCCACCGCGGTCATCTACGACAACGACGTGATGGCCATCGCCGGGCTCTCCGTGGCACAGGAGATGGGGCTCACCGTCCCCGGCGACCTGTCGATCGTGGCCTGGGACGACTCACCGCTCTGCCGGTTGGTGCACCCGCCGCTGACCGCGTTGAGCCGGGACATCCCGGCGTACGGCGCGCACGCCGCCCGGCAACTGCTCACCGTCATCGCCGGACAGCCTGCCGCCCGGATGCAGGACGAGACCGCACACCTCACCCCGCGTGGCAGCACCGCACCGCCCCGCGACAGATGAACCGGTTCATCATCGTGCCCGGGTCAGCGCGACGCCGACGGGAACTCCTCGAAGTACGCCTCGACGCGCTCGGCCGTTGCCGGGCGGGCCAGCGCGAAGCCCTGCCCGTACCGGCAACCGGCCCGGTGCGCTCCCTCGACCTGAGCGGGAAACTCCAACTCCTCGGCGACGATCTCCACTCCCAGCCGCTCACCGACGTTGACCACGACGTCGATCAGCGGCGGCTGCCCGTCCGGTCGCGCGCCCACCAACTCCGGGCCGACCTTCAGCAGATCGATCGGCAGCCGACGGAGCTGGGCCAGGGACGCGTGCTCGGCCCGGAAGTCGTCCAGGGCCGTGCGGACGCCCAACGACCGCAGCCCGGCCAACCGGGCCACCACGGTCGGGAGGTCGGCGGCGATCCTCGGCTCGGCCACCTCCACCACGAGCCGCTCCGGCGACACCCCGTACGCGGCCAGCACCGCCGCGGCGCGTTGCACGAAGTCGGGGGTGGTCAGCTCCCGGGTGGTGACGTTGACGGCCATCCACAGTTCCCTGCTGCCCACCGACCACTCGGCCAACTGTCGGCAGGCCCGATCCAGCACCCACCACTCCAGCTCGCCGACCAGGTCCAGATCCTCGGCTACCGGCAGCAACTCGGTCGGCAGCACCGTGCCGAGCACCGGGCTGCGCCACCGCAGCAGCGCCTCGGCGCCCACCGGCTGCCGGTCGGCCAGGTCCAGCACCGGCTGGTAGACCAGATCGAGCTCACCGCGGGCCACCGCACCGGGTAGTTCACGTTCCAGGTCGAGCCGGCGGACGAGCTGCTCCTCCAGGAACGCGTCGTACCACTCGATTCGGTCCCGGCCCAGCTGCACGGCCCGCCGCCGGGCCAGCTCGGCCTGCCGGAGCACGTCCGCCGGCCCGGCGCCGCTCACCTCGGCCAGCCCGATGCTCGCCTGCACCCGCAGCACCGAACCGGCGAGCCGGTAGGGCGGGGTGAGCGCGGTCAGCAGACGGGTGCCCAGCGCGTACGCCAACACCGGGCCGGCGGCGGTGACCACGGCGAAGCCGGCCCCGGTGCAGCCGGTGACCAGGTCACCGGGCGCGATGATCGCGCGGGCCCGGTGGACCGCTTCGGCCAGCACGTCCTCGCGGCTCGTCGGCCCGATCCCGTCGGTGCCGTGCAGGTCCACCAGCAGCAGCGCGCCGACCGGCGCGGGCACGTCGCCGATCGCGGCGAGGGCGTCCAACAGGGCCGCCCGGTCCCCCGGACCGCCACCACCGGCCGGTACGGACCGACGGCCGAGTGTCGACCAGGTCGCGCCGACCTCGGACGGCCAGACCGAGCCGACACCGCTCGAGGTGTGCGGTGCGCCGCCGGTCGTACCGGCCGGGTGCTCCGACGCACCTAGCCAGCGCGGCTGAGCCGTGCGCCGGTGCCGGACCTCCCGGCCGCCCCGCCGCCGGTGCGCGGCACGCCGTTCGGAAGTGGCCGCGTCGCCGGTGCGCAGCAGCTCGCGCAGCACCAGAGGCGGCACCGCCGCCAGGGCCAGCAGCACGCTCGTCCGGTCCGGCGACCGGCCCGCGCCCAGGTGCAGGCCCGTCGCCAGCAGCAGCACCGCTGCCGGAAGCACCGCCCGGGGCCAGGCCGGCGCGACCCGACCCGCCGCCGGCTGCGCGTCGTCCGTGGCCATCGCGTCGCCGCCAGCCACCACGCAACCACTGGTCGCCGCGTCGCCGCCGGTCGCCGCGCCGCCGCCAGCCACCGCGTCGCCGCCGGTCGCCGCGCCGCCGGCAGCAGCCGCGCCACCGGCAGCCACCGCGCCACCGGCAGCCACCGCGCCACCGGCAGCCACCGCGTCGTCGGCAGCCACCGCGTCGCCCGCGCCGAGCGCGGTGAGCAGCATCCCGAGCACCAGGGGTGGCACGGCCAGCAGGGCCGCCCGACCGGCGGACGCGGGCGGCAGGGCGGCCAGCAGCGTCAACCCGACCAGGGTGAGGAGGACACCACCCCGGCAGATCGCGCCGGCCGCGCGACGGTACGGACCGGTGAAGGCAGTGAGCGCGGCCATGCCCAGACCGCCGAGCACCAGGGCGGCAGCCAGCCGGGCCGGCACCGGCAGTGTGTCGCGGGGCAGCAGCAGCCAGGCGGCGAGGGCAAGCCCGATGGCCGGGCCGGTCGCCTCGACCAGCGCGCGCGACAGGACCCGCATCGATGGTCCCGTCCGGCCAGGGAGCCGGCGCAGGCCGGCCGCGGACAGTGCGGCCACGACCAGCGGGCCGACCAGCGCGGCGGCCCGGTGCCCGGTGCCGATCAGCGGCAGTGTGGCGGCGCTGAGACCGGCTGCCACCACCGCCGCATCGAGCAACAGCCCGGCCACGCGCGGCGACGGATCAGCGGGCGACGACGGATCGCTGGGCGACGGATCGGCGGAGTGCCGGCGCCGCGTTGCCAGCCGGGAGAGCCGCACTCCGGCGAGCGTGGCGCCCGCGCCGCCGGCCAACGCGATCACCACGGAGGTCGGGACCAGTCGGCCGGCGCCGGCGAGGACGAGCAGCGCCACCGCCGTGGACACGGCGGCCTCCGGTGCCGCCCGGCGGGGGACGAGGACGCGGAACGGGTACGCGAGGAGCACGGCGGTCGCCTTCGTGAGGGGGCACGGGGGCGGTGCGGCGGTGCGGGGCATCAGACGGTGCGAGTCCGCTGCCCATCATTCGAGAACGACCGGCAGCCGAATCGGTTACGCGCCGGCCACGGAGACCAAGCAGTGACCCGAGTCACTGTACGGCGTTCGGGGCCCGCCGACGCCGCCCGCCGCGAGCCGGACCGGCCGCGGGTGGGATCATCGGAGGGTGAGTACGCCCGACATGATCCGTTTCCGGTACAACCAAGCCATCCTGGCCGCCGCGATCATCGCCTTTCTCGGTGCCCTACCGTTGGCCAGTGCCCGGACGTACCTGCTGCCGGTGCTGCTCATTCCGCTCGCCGTCGGCCTCTGGGCCTGGCGGGCCGGCACCGACGCCGATCCTCGGGGCCTGCGCCTGCGGGCACTGACAGGGCAGCGCCGGATCGGTTGGGAGCAGGTGGTCGAGCTGACCACCGACCCGCGCGGGCGGGCGGTCGCCCGGCTCGACGACGGCCGGCAGATCGTCCTGCCGGCGGTACGCGGGACGGATCTGCCCCGGCTGGTCTCGGCCACCGACCAGACACTGCCCGACCTGGCCGGTTGAGCCGCCCGATCAGTAGCCGTCGACCACCGTGTTGACCAGCGGCCGGCCGGCGGCGAACCGCCGTACCTGTTCGCCGACCAGCCGGTAGGCGCGCGGCAACAGCCCCCGCACCGAACCGGCCACGTGCGGAGTGAGCAGCACGTTCGGCATCGTCCACAACGGCGAGTCCGAGGGCAGCGGCTCCGGGTCGGTGACGTCCAGGGCTGCCGAGATCCGGCCGGTGGCCAGCTCCGTGACGAGCGCCTCGGTACGGGCCACCGGCCCCCGCGCCGCGTTGACCAGTAACGCGCCGTCCCGCATCGCTGTCAGAAACTCCTTGTCGATGAGACCGCGCGTCTGGTCGGTGAGCGGCACCAGCACCACCACCACGTCGGCCTCGGGCAGCAGCCGGGGCAGCTCGTCGACGCCGTGCACCCCCTGCTCGGGCCGGGCGGTCCGAGCGACCAGGGTGAAACTCACCTCGAACGGGGCGAGCCGGTCCCGCACCGCGGTGCCGATCGAACCGGCTCCGACAATGAGCACCCGTTTGCCGGTCACCTCGTCGGTGGGGGCGAACTCGCCGAACGCCCACCGTCGGTCGGCCTGTGCCCGGACGAAGGCCGGGAACGCCCGCAGCTGGGACAGGATCGCGGTCACGACCCATTCGGCGGTGGACGGGTCGTGCACGCCCCGGGCGTCGCACAGCGTCACACCCGGCGGTGTCCGACCCACCCAGGCGTCCGCACCGGCGGAGAGCAGTTGCACCACGGCCAGGTCGGGCAGCTCGTGCAGCAGCGCGGCCGCGTCCGAACCGGACAGGAACGGCGGTACCCAGAACCGGACATCGGCCACCGGGGAGGGCAGCCGGTCAGGTCGTTCGGCGACCTCCACCGTCACGTCCGGCGGCAGCTCGCCGATGAGGTCCAGACCGGCCCGGTGCGGTATCCATACCTTCACGTCCGCGACGATAGCCGCCCGCCTGAGGGCCGCCGCCGGCACGGCGGCGAATCGGCGTCCCGGGGGATGGCGCCCGACGTCGGGGCGGGCGAGACTCGGCACACCGCTGTTCGGCTCGGGCACGGAGAAGGTATAACGAAGGGTCGGAGTCGCCGCTCGGCCTCCGCCCCGGCAGACAGGTGCTCGATGACCGACGGCTCACCCGCGCGCCCTCGACGCGCGATCGCTCCACCTCCGGCGCTCGGCGACCCGGCACGGCTGCGGGCGCTCGCCGACACCGGGCTGGACGCCGCCCCGGACGAGGCGCTCGACCGGTTCGCCCGCCTGGTCGGCGACCTGCTGGACGTACCGGTCGCACTGGTCAGCCTGGTCTCCGCCGACCGGCAGTTCTTTCCCGGCGCGGTCGGGTTGCCGGAGCCCTGGGCGGAGCGCCGGCAGACCCCGTTGAGCCACTCGTTCTGCCAGCACGTGGTCGACATCGGGGTGCCGATGGTGCTGCCGGACGCCCGGCTCTACCCCCGGGTGCGTGACAACCTGGCCATCGAGGACCTCGGGGTGGTCGCGTACGCCGGGATGCCGTTGACCGACCTCTCCGGCCGGGTGCTCGGCTCGCTCTGCGCGATCGACAACAAGCCGCGGGCCTGGACCGCCGGGCAGCTGCGGACGTTGGCCGACCTGGCCGCCGCCTGCTCGTCGGAGCTGCGGCTGCGGATCGCGCTGGACGGGGCGCAGGAGGCGCGCCGGCGCGCCGTGCGGGCGCACGAGCGACTGGAACTGCTCGCCGGCGTGAGCGAGACGCTGGCCGGCACGCTCGACGTGGGCACCGCGCTGCGCCGGCTCGCCGCCACCATGGTGCCGCTGCTGGCCGACTGGTGTCTGCTCACCCTGGTCGGGCCGACCGGCCTACCCCGCGAGGTGGTCGCGGTGCACCACGACCTGGCGAGAACGGCGGACGTCGACCGTTTCGCCGAGCTGCTGGTTACCGGGCTGAGTCCGGATTCGATCATCCGGACGGTGCTGCGGACCGGCCAGCCTCGCCTCGGCGGCGTGGCGTCGGTGGCCGACGTGGTGCGGGGCACCACGGAACCGGAGATGGCACCGATCGCCGACCGCCTCGGCATCACCTCCTACCTGAGCGTTCCGGTACGGGGTGCCGGCGGCACCGTGCTGGGCGCGCTCACCCTCATCAACGGCGCCCAGCGCCAGCAGTTCGACGACCGCGATCTGCTCACGGCCGTCGACATCGGCCGCCGGGCCGGACAGGCGATCGGCAACAGCTCGATGTACGGCGAGCAGCGGCACGTCGCCGAGGTCCTGCAACACAGCATGTTGCCGCGGCTGCCCGTGGTAACGGAGCTGGAGTTGGCGGCCCGCTACCAGCCGGCTGCCGACCGGGTCGAGGTGGGCGGCGACTGGTACGACGCCTTCGTCCAGCCCGACGGTGACATGATCGCGGCGATCGGGGACGTGGCCGGGCACGACATCGAGGCTGCGGCGACGATGGGTCAGCTGCGCAACCTGGTACGCGGCAACGCGTTCGGCCGTCAGGACGCCGTCGGGGACCTGATGACCCACCTGGACGACGCCATCCGCGGCCTGCGGCTGCCGATCGCGGCCACCGCGACGCTGGTCCGGATCTGTCCCGACCGCGCCGGCACCAGGGAGGTGACCTGGTGCAACGCCGGGCATCCGCCGGCCGCGCTGGTCCGCGCGGGTGGCGCCGTGGAAATCCTCGAAGCGCGGCCGGAGGCGTTGCTCGGCCTGGCCCGGCCGGTGCGGCGGACCAGCCACTCGACCAGCCTCGCCGTCGGCGACACCCTGCTGCTCTACACCGACGGGCTGATCGAGCGGCGGGACCGGTCCATCGACGACGGCCTCGCCGAGCTGCGGAGCCGGTTGACCGGCACCGACACGCTGCCCCTCGGCGAGCTGTGTGACCTGCTGCTCGCCTCGATCCGCCACCGTGAGGACGACACCGCCCTGCTGGCCGTACGGGTCCGCTGAGCGGTCCGACGGAACCACCCGACCCGTCGTCGGCGGCCGTCGGGCCCGCCAGGGCCGTCGGGCGGGCTACCCTGGGCCGGGTGAGCGCCCGACCCTCGTACCCTCGCACCCGCCGTTTCCGGGCGACCCTCGCGGCATCCTGCGCGGCTCTGCTGTTCGCCGCCGGTTGCAGCTTCGGCGAGCCGGAACCGGATCCGGCCGGTGAGCCGCCCAACCTGCCGACACCGTCGGCGCCGGCGAGCCCCGGTGGCGCCGGCCAGCAGGCGGTGGCGACCGTCCTCGCCAAGGGGCTGCGGGTGCCCTGGGCTATCGCCTTCCTTCCGGACGGCGGCGCGTTGGTCACCGAGCGGGACAACGGCAGGATCCTCCAGGTCGGCCCCGAGTCCGGGCCGGATGGGCTGAAGGTCCGGGTGGTGCAGACGATCGCCGACGTGGCGGCGGCGGGCGAGGGCGGCCTGCTCGGCATCGCCGTCTCCCCTGACTACGACCGGGACCGCACGGTCTTCGCCTACTACACGACAGCACAGGACAACCGGGTCGTCCGGCTGCAACTCGGCGGGCAGCCCACCCCGATCCTCACCGGCATCCCCAAGGCCAGCGTGCACAACGGCGGCGGGCTGGGCTTCGGCCCCGACGGCCAGCTCTACGTGAGCACGGGCGACGCCGGCGAGCGCCCCCGCGCCCAGGATGTGAAGAGCCTCGGCGGCAAGATCCTGCGGATCACTCCGGACGGCAAACCCGCCGCTGGTAATCCGTATCCCGGCTCCCCGGTCTGGTCGCTGGGGCACCGCAACGTGCAGGGCTTCGCCTGGGACGCCGCCAAGCGGATGTACGCCGTGGAGTTCGGCCAGAACACCTGGGACGAGATCAACCAGATCACCAAGGGCGGCAACTACGGCTGGCCGCAGGTCGAGGGGCGGGCCGGCGACAAGCGGTACACCGACCCGATCACCCAGTGGGCGACCTCGGACGCGTCCTGCTCCGGGCTGGCCGCCACGGACCGGCTGCTGGTCACCGGCTGCCTGCGCGGCAAGCGGCTCTGGGTGATGGAGCTGACCGACACGGGCACGCTGCTCGGTCAGCCCAGTGAGCTGCTCACCAACCGGTACGGCCGGCTGCGCGCGGTGGCCGCCGCGCCGGACGGTTCCCTCTGGGTGAGCACCTCCAACCACGACGGGCGGGGCGAACCGGCAGCCGACGACGACCGCCTCCTGCGGGTGGTTTTCGCCGGCGGCGACGGCGGTCGCAGCTGAGCTTCGTCACCATCCGTTCAGGTTTGCCAAGATCCTCCAACGGGCAGGTCAGAATCTCAGCATGGACGGGCAGCACGACGGGCAACACGACGACACCGGGGACCGGACCGACCCGGTGGCCGCCGGCAGGTCGCGGTCCTCGGCGCGACCCGGCCGCACCGGTCCACTGCGCCGCACCGCGATGATCCTCGCCGTACTCGCCGTGGCCCTGACCGGAACGGTGCTCGGGGTGTTGGCCGGCGGCCGGGTGTCCACCGACATCGGGCCGTTCCGCGCCAACCTCACCCTCTCCCCCGCCAGCGACGGTGGCACCACCGTCGACGTGCCGCCGCTCGGCGCACTACAGCTGAACAGCCACGACGGGCCGACACATCTCACCGTTCGGCTCGGCGCCCTGGACCAGGGGCGCACCGAGGCGCTGATCGACGACCCGGCCAGCATCAGCAGGGCCAGCCAGAGCGCCGTCGAGGACGTCCGGTCCGGGGTGATGCGGCTCGGCCTGCGGACCCTCGCCTCGGCGGTGCTGGTCACCCTCATCCTGGCCGGGCTGGTCTTCCGCGACACGCGGCGCACCGCCTGGGCGGGCGGGCTGGCGCTCCTGGTCACCGCCGGCAGCCTCGGCACCGCGGCGGCCACCCTGCGCCCCCAGGCGATCGAGGAGCCGCGCTACGAGGGGTTGCTGGTCAACGCCCCGGCGATCGTCGGAGACGCCCGGCGCATCGCCAACGACTACACCAAGTACGCCGAGCAACTGCAACGCATCGTCGGCAACGTCAGCCAGCTCTACACGACGGTGTCGGCGCTGCCGGTGTACGAGCCGGCGCCCGGCACCACCCGGGTGCTCCACGTATCCGACATGCACCTCAACCCGACCGGCTGGCAGCTGATCCGGACGGTGGTGGAGCAGTTCGGGATCGACGTGGTGATCGACACGGGGGACATCACCGACTGGGGCAGCGAGCCGGAAGCGTCCTTCGTGGGCTCGATCAGCCTGCTCAAGAAGCCGTACGTCTTCATCCGGGGCAACCACGATTCGGGCCGGACCGGCGCCGCGGTGGCCCGCCAGCCGAACGCGATCGTGCTGAACAACTCGACGACCACGGTCGCCGGGCTGACCATCGCCGGCATCGGAGACCCGCGCTTCACCCCGGACAAGAACACCTCCCCGGCCGGAAGTGGGCTGACCAAGCAGGTGGCCGACCAGGTGATCGGGGCGGGCGAGCAGCTTGCCGCGACGGTGCGCCGGTCCCCACAGCCGGTGAACATCGCCCTGGTGCACGATCCGGCGTCGGCCGGGCCGCTCGCCGGCACCTGCCCGCTGGTGCTGGCCGGGCACACCCACGCCCGCCAGATCTCCAAACTGCCGCAGGCACCCGGGCAGCAGCCCACCACGCTCATGGTGGAGGGCTCCACCGGTGGCGCCGGGCTGCGCGGCCTGGAGGGTGAGAAGCCCACCCCGCTCTCGATGAGCGTGCTCTACTTCGACCAGCAGAAGATGCTGCAGGCGTACGACGACATCACCGTCGGCGGCACCGGACAGTCCCAGGTCACTCTAGAACGGCACGTGGTGGAGACCCCGGCGAGCGGTGCGCCCGCCCCGGTCACTCCCACCCCCACCCGCTGACCCGGCGGGTGGGGCGTGGAACCCCGGGAGGCGTGCGGCGTGACCGCCCCCCGGTGCTCGGCGTCAGGGTGCGCGACCCGGAGCGCCGTCGTCGGGCCGCTCCGGGTGGGTCTCAGCCCTGGACGCCGAGGCGCTCCAGGACCAGCTCGCGGACGGTCTTCGCATCGGCCTGGCCACGGGTGGTCTTCATGACCGCGCCGACCAGGGCGCCGGCCGCGGCCACCTTCCCGCTACGGATCTTGTCGGCGATGCCGGGGTTGGCGGCGATCGCCTCGTCCACCGCGGCGGTGAGCGCACCGGTGTCGGAGACGACCTCCAGGCCCCGGTTGGTCATGATCTCGGTGGGCGAGCCCTCGCCGTCGACCACGCCCTCCAGGACGGTACGGGCCATCTTGTCGTTGAGCTTGCCGGCGTCCACCAGGCCCTGAAGCTCGGCGACCTGGGTCGGGGTGGCGCCGATGTCGGCCAGCTCCACGCCGGTCTCGTTGGCCCGGCGGGACAGCTCGCCCAGCCACCACTTGCGGGCGGCGGCGGGGGTGGTGCCAGCGGCGACGGTGGCCTCGATCAGCTCCACCGCGCCGGCGTTCAACACCGACTGCATGTCCAGGTCGGACAATCCCCACTGCTGCTGGAGCCGACGCCGGTGCACCCGGGGAAGCTCCGGCAGGGCGGCCTTCAGCTCGGCCACCCAGGCCGGGTCCGGCGCGATCGGCACCAGATCCGGCTCCGGGAAGTACCGGTAGTCGGTGGCGGTCTCCTTCGACCGGCCCGAGGTGGTGTCGCCGGTCTCCTCGTGGAAGTGCCGGGTCTCCTGCGTGATCCGGCCACCGGCATCGAGCACCGATGCCTGGCGCAGCATCTCCGAGCGGACCGCCCGCTCCACCGAGCGCAGGGAGTTGACGTTCTTGGTCTCGGTGCGGGTGCCCCACTCCGCACCCGGCAGGTTGAGCGAGGTGTTCACGTCGCAGCGCAGCGAACCCTCCTCCATCCGCACGTCGGAGACACCGAGGGTCCGGATCACGTCCCGCAACTCGGCGACGTACGCCCGGGCCACGTCGGGGGCGAGCGCCCCGGTGCCCGGGATGGTCTTGGTGACGATCTCGACCAGCGGGATGCCCGCCCGGTTGTAGTCGACCAACGACTCGGTCGCGCCGTGGATCCGACCGGTGGCGCCACCCACGTGCAGCGTCTTGCCGGTGTCCTCCTCGAGGTGCACCCGCTCGATCTCGATCCGTACCGTCTCGCCGCCCACCTCGACGTCCAGGTAGCCGTCGACGCAGATCGGCTCGTCGTACTGGCTGATCTGGAAGTTCTTCGGCATGTCCGGGTAGAAGTAGTTCTTCCGGGCGAACCGGCACCACTCGGCGATGGAGCAGTTCAACGCCAGGCCGATCCGGATGATCGCCTCGATGGCGGCCTTGTTGGCCACCGGCAGCGAGCCGGGCAGCCCCAGGCAGACCGGGCAGGTCCGGGTGTTCGGCTCGCCACCGAAGTCGGTCGGGCAACCACAGAACATCTTGGTGTTCGTGCCCAGCTCGACGTGGGTCTCCAGGCCGATCACCGGTTCGTAGCGCGCGACGACCTCGTCGTACGCGGGCAGTGTCGTGGTCATGAGACGCTCCAGGCGCGATCCGGACAGAACCTGTCCAGCCTAGTGGGGTTGCCGGCCACCGCTTCGCTCGGGTTTCGACAACACACCGGGGCGGGCGTACGACCCGGTATGCGGTGACGCCCTCGGGGGTAGGTATCGACACATGACGAACACGGGGGACGACACGGCGCGGGAACGGACGAGGCTCATCGAGAAGGGTCGGCGACGCTCACGACGGCTGACCGTGGTCGTGGTGGTGGCGCTGTGCACCGTCCCCGCCCTGCTGGTTGTCGGCTGGTCGGTGCTCGACGGGGAACGGAATCCGCACGACCTGCTGGTCCGCCTGCTGCTCGCGTTGATCCCCGCGGCGGTGGGCACCGCCATCGCACTGCTGGTGAACAAGCGCTCGCAGGTTGACCCGTCGCGGTCGAGCGACACCGACGCGACCACCCTGCTCCGGATGAAGGCGGCACTGCGCGATGGGCGGACCGACGACCTGCGCATCGACGCACTTGCTCGGCAGGAAGCCGGACGCCAGGCACGCCAGCCGTGGACGCTCTGGGTTCTCGGCGGGGCCCTGGCCCTCAATGTGCTGCTGTCCATCTCGAGCGACCGCCCATCCGTCCGCTGGGTGGCGGTGATCGGATCAGTCGCCTGGGCGGTGGTGGTCGTCCTGCAGTTGCGCACCGTGCGGCGGGCCCGCCGCTACCTCGCCGGCCCGCCGAGCACCGGCACGGCCGAGGCGGATCACGGACCGGCGTGAAACAGCCTGTCCCCGACCCGCCTCGGCCGCTTGCGCGTGCTTACAGCGCCGGCGGGGTGAACGTGCCGACCGCGGACTCCAACGCGGCGGCGACCCGGTACATCCGGTCGTCGGCCATCGTCGGAGCCATCACCTGCAGGCCGACGGGCAACCCTTCGGACAGGCCGCACGGAACCGAGATGCCCGGCCCGCCGTACAGGTTGGTCGGGATGGTGAACAGGTCGGCCAGGTACATCTGGTACGGGTCGGCGGTCCGCGCGCCCATCGGGAACGCCACCGACGGGGTGGTCGGCGAGATCAGCGCGTCGACCCGCTCGAACGCGGCCGTGAAGTCCCGGGTGATCAGCGTCCGGACCTTCTGCGCCTGTCCGTAGTACGCGTCGTAGTAACCCGATGACAGCGCGTACGTGCCGATCATGATGCGCCGCTTGACCTCGGGACCGAAACCGGCCTCCCGGGTCAGCGACATGACCTCCTCCAGCGACCGGTTGCCGTCGTCGCCGACCCGCAGGCCGAACCGGACGCCGTCGAACCGGGCCAGGTTGGACGAGCACTCGCTCGGCGCGATCAGGTAGTACGCCGGCAGCGCGTAGGCGAACGTCGGGCAGGACACCTCGACGATCTCCGCGCCGAGCTTCGCGAGGGCGTCGACGGACTCGCGGAACGCGGTCATCACGCCCGGCTCGGCGCCCTCGCCGACGAACTCGCTGACGATGCCGAGCCGTACGCCGGTCAGGTCACCGGTCGCGCCGAGCTTCGCCGCCGCCACCACGTCCGGCACCGGCTGCGGGATCGAGGTGGAGTCGCGCGGGTCGTGCCCGCCGATCACCTGGTGCAGCAGGGCCGCGTCGAGCACGGTACGGGCACACGGGCCCGGAGTGTCCAGCGACGAGGAGAACGCGACAAGCCCGTAGCGGGAGGTGCCGCCGTAGGTGGGCTTCGCGCCGACGGTGCCGGTGACCGCGCCGGGCTGGCGGATCGAGCCGCCAGTGTCCGAGCCGATCGCCAGCGGCGCCTCGTACGCGGCCAGCGCGGCCGCGCTGCCGCCACCCGAGCCACCCGGGATCCGGCTCAGGTCCCACGGGTTGTGCGTCGCACCGTACGCCGAGTATTCGGTGGAGGAGCCCATCGCGAACTCGTCCATGTTGGTCTTGCCGAGCATCACCGTGCCGGCCTCGCGCAAACGCTGCACGATCGTCGCGTCGTACGGCGGACGCCAGCCCTCGAGGATCTTCGACCCCACGGTGGTCGGCACGCCTCGGGTGGCGAGCACGTCCTTCACGGCGACCGGCACGCCCGCGAGGGGGCCGAGTTCCTCGCCGGCGGCCCGGCGCTCGTCGACCGCGCGGGCGGCGGCGAGCGCGCCGTCGGTGTCGACGTGCAGGAAGGCGTGCACCCGGTCGTCGACGGCGGCGATCCGGTCCAGGTGGGCCCGGGTCACCTCGACGGCGGAGGTTTCACCGCCGGCAACCAGAGCCGCGATCTCCGTAGCGGTCATCCTGGTCAGATCGCTCATGAGGCCACATCCTCGGTCAGGATCCGCGGTACGCGGAACCGCTGGTCCTCGGCGTCCGGCGCGCCCGACAGCGCCTCCTGCGGGGTCAGGCACGGTGTGACTACGTCCTCGCGGAAGATGTTGGTCAGCGGCACCGAGTGCGAGGTCGGCGGGATGTCCGCCGCGGCGACCTCGCCGACCTGGGCGACCGCCTGGAGGATCACGTCGAGCTGGCCGGCGAACGTGTCCAGCTCCTCCTCGGTGACGGCGAGCCGCGACAGGCGCGCCAGGTGCGCGACCTCCTCGCGGGAGATGGCGGCCATCCGTGCCCCCTTCTGATGTCCTGCTGGTCGGGCGGTGTGCCGGCCGCGCGGCGGGTGGAGCGTGACGCGCGGTGACCGGAGCGAGTCTATTGTTCCGCTCCGGTGTCGCGTCTCCGACTCCCCCTCCGGTGGCCCCGCGCGCCGGGTCAGCGGGTGGGACGACGGGCACCGTCCGGCTCCGGGCCGCCGGTCGGGCGGACCGGCCGGTACCGGGCCAGCCAGGTGACCAACTCCTCGGCGGGCATCGGTCGGGCGTAGAACCAGCCCTGTGCGGCGTCGCAGCCGGCGGCGTGCAGCATCCGCCAGGTTCGCTCGTCCTCCACGCCTTCGGCGACCACGCGCAGCCCCAGCGCGCCGGCCAGCTCGATCATCGACTTGACGATCGCCGCGTCGTCGGCGTCGTCGGCCATGCCGAGCACGAACGAGCGGTCGACCTTCACCTCGGACAGCGGCAACCGGCGCAGGTGTTGCAACGAGGAGTATCCGGTGCCGAAGTCGTCCAACGCGATGGCCACTCCGATGCTGTGCAGCCGGGAGATGGTGGCCAGCACCCGGCGCGGGTCGGCCATCAGGGCACCCTCGGTGATCTCCAGTTGCAGCCGCTCGGCCGGCACCTGGTAGCGGGCCAGGCGTTCGGCGATCTGGTCGGCGATCTCACCGGTGTGCAGGTCCCGCACGCTCACGTTCAACGCCGCGCGCAGCCCGATGCCAGCCGCCGACCACTTGGCGAGCTGCTCCACCACGTCGTCGACCACCCGCCGGGTGAGCAGTCGCATCACCGCGCTCTGCTCGGCGACCCGGATCAGCTCCTCCGGGTCGACCATGCCCCGGCGCGGGTGCCGCCACCGCAGCAGCGCCTCGACGCCGACCACCTCGCCGGTCGCGATCGCGATCTGCGGCTGGTAGTACATGGTGATCTCGCCGGCATCGTCGGCCTGCTCGCCGCCGGAGTGCGCCCACCCGGTCGACCCGGACGGTGGCTCCACCGTGCCCGGCCCGATTCCACTGCGGGGACCGCCGTCGGTCGGGGCGGGAGCGGGCACCGCGCCACCGTTCGGCGATCGCCGCCCGCGCCCTCCGCCGACGTGCCGGTCCCGGACCGACCCCGGGCGGGTGCCGGCCACCGTGGTGCGGGTGTTGCGGCCACGGATCGGGTCGGCTCCGGTGGCGATCCGGTTGAGCAGTTCGTCGGCGTGCACCAGCTCGGCGCCGGGCCGCCGACGGCGGCCCCACCAGCGACCGTCGACCCCCGGCGCGGCGGCGACCACCGCAGCCGCGCCCGCGTGCGGCGCGGCCTCGGCGGGCAGGTCACCGCTGGGCAGCGCCGCACCATCCCCGCCGCGCACCTCCGTCACCACCTCGAGGGGTACGTCGAGAGCCTGCTCGGCGTCGGGGCGTTCGACGGCCGACGGGCCGGCCTCCAACACCCGGCGCAGATCGGCGAGGAGGCCGAGCCGCTCGGCGGAGTTGTGGTCGGATTCCGGGGCGTACAGCGCCACCGTGTCGTTGCGGTGCTTGGCGTCGTACATCGCCACGTCGGCGTGGCGCATCAGCGTGGCGAAGTCCTCGCCGTGCTCGGGGAAGAGGGCGATTCCGATCGACCCACCCACGTCGAGTGGCAGACCGTCCAGCGGCACCGGCTCGGCGAGCGCCGCGACCACCAGGTCGGCCAGGTCACGTGCCTGACTCGCGTCGGTCAGCCCGGTCATCACGATGGCGAACTCGTCCCCGCCGAGTCGGGCGATCATCTGCGGCCGGGGTTCCACGTCGACGAGCCGGGCGCTGACCTCGACCAGCAGCCGGTCGCCCACGGCGTGGCCGAGCGCGTCGTTGACGTTCTTGAAGCGGTCCAGGTCGATCAGCAGCAGCGCGAGGTGCCCGTCCGGTTCGCCGCGAGCGGTGCGCTCGGCGTGCAGGTGCACCTGCTCCGCCACCTCGGTCAGCAGGGCCTTGCGGTTGGGCAGCCCGGTCAGCGGGTCGGCGGCGGCGAGGTGCTGCTGCTCGACGGTGAGCCGGGCCATCCGGTAGACGGCGAAGAGCGGCACCAGCACCAGCGGGATCAGCGCCGCGCTGACACGCGCGGCGGCGACGAGCACCGGAGCGAGCAGCAGCAACGAGCCGGTGGAGAGCAACTCGAAGCCGAGGCCGTGCCGGAGCGTGGGCCACCAGCGGTCCCCGAACCGCAGCCGCACCGCCCAGCTCACCAGCCCGTAGTTGACCACGAACCAGGCCATCGTGGCGCCGCCGACCGCGGCCACGTCGGTCCAGTGCAACCGCCCGCCCGAGAAGATGGTGCCCGGCCCGAACCGGATGACCGCGTAGGCCGCGGCGAGGGCACAGGCGTACTGGCCGACGTTGAACGCCGTCCGCCACGCGGCGTGCCGCATCCGCCAGCCCGACACGACCACCCCCACCGCCTGCACCGCGACCGCCGGGCCGAGCCCCCAGCCGAGCAGGATCGCGAAGGTGAAACAGGTGGACGGGAAGACCGCCGAGGACTGCCGCCGGCCCGGGGGCACGAACGGACGGGCGTCGCAGATCACGGCGAGCGCGGCCATCGTCCAGAACGCCACCGGCAGCCGGGACACCTCACCGGGGAGCGTCGCGAGTGGACCCGCGGCGATCGAGGCCGCCACCGCCAGGATGCCGATGACGAAGCCGGCGAACGGCGCCACCCGCCCGGGAGGGACGGAGTTGCGCGGGTCGGCGACCTCCATTCCACCTCCCGACCGACGGTCGACGTGCCGGAGCGCACGCCGTGACCCAATGAAACGCCCTCGGCCCCCGATTTCCCGGTATGACAGTCACGAATCGGTCGTAGTCGTAATTAAGTTGGTATACGCGGCCAGCCGGCGCGGCGAGCCCGAAGGCGGATCAGCCCTCTGTTCGGGCGGCCCCCCGCGCGGCGTCCGGGCCCGCGTCCAGCAGCAGCCGGAACCCGTCCTCGTCGAGCACCGGCACCTTGAGGCTGGCCGCCTTGTCGGCCTTGGACCCCGGGTTGTCCCCCACAACGACGAAGCCCGTCTTCTTGGAGACCGACCCGCTCACCTTGCCGCCCCGGCTCTGCACGGCCTCGGCGGCCTGGTCCCGGGAGAAACCGGCGAGCGTGCCGGTCACCACCACGGTCAACCCCTCCAACGGGCGCGGCCCCTCGTCGACCGCCTCCTCCGCCATGCGTACGCCCGCCTCGGCCCACTTGCGGACCACCTCGCGGTGCCAGTCCACGGCGAACCACTCCCGGATGCTGGCCGCGATGGTCGGCCCGACCCCGTCGACCGAGGAGAGCTCCTCCTCGCTCGCCGCGTCGATGGCCTCCATCGAGCGGAAGTGCCGGGCGAGCGCCTGGGCGGCCGTGGGGCCGACGTGCCGGATGGAGAGCGCCACCAGCACCCGCCACAGGTCGCGCTCGCGGGCCACCGCGAGATTGTCGAGCAACTTGGTCGCGTTGGTGCCGAGGCTGCCGTCCTTGTTGACGAAGAACGGAGAGCGGGACAGCTGCTCGGCGTCGAGCTGGAAGAGGTCACCCTCGTCGGCGATGATCTCCGCGTCCAGCAGCGCCGCGGCGCCCTTGTAACCGAGCACCTCGATGTCGAACCCGCCCCGGCCGGCGAGGTGGAACACCCGCTCGCGTAGCTGGGCCGGGCAACTGCGGGTGTTGGGGCAGCGGATGTCGACGTCGCCCTCCTTGGACGGCGCGAGCGGCGTGCCGCAGGCCGGGCAGCTGGTCGGCATGACGAACGGCCGGGCGTCGGACGGACGCAGCTCGACCACCGGGCCGAGCACCTCCGGAATCACGTCGCCGGCTTTGCGCAGCACCACCGTGTCACCGATCAGCACTCCCTTCCGCTCCACCTCCCGGGCGTTGTGCAGGGTCGCGAGTGCGACGGTGGAGCCGGCCACCCGCACCGGCTCGAGAACGGCGAACGGAGTGACCCGCCCGGTGCGCCCCACGTTGACGTCGATGTCGAGCAGCTTGGTGGTCACCTCCTCCGGCGGGTACTTGAAGGCGATCGCCCAACGCGGGGCACGGCTGGTCGAGCCGAGGCGGCCCTGGATGGAGACCGGATCGACCTTGACCACCACGCCGTCGATCTCGTGCTCGACATCGTGCCGGTGCTCGGCGTAGTAGGCGATGTACCCGGCCACACCGGCCAGATCCGCCACCACCCGCCAACGGTCGCTGGTCGGCAGTCCCCACGCGCCCAGCGCGGCG
Organism: Micromonospora sp. 067-2; assembly: GCF_046549295.1. NCBI lineage: Bacteria > Bacillati > Actinomycetota > Actinomycetes > Micromonosporales > Micromonosporaceae > Micromonospora > Micromonospora sp. 067-2. Next base: position 278,882 of record NZ_JAJPWB010000008.1, read on the forward strand.
TACGCCTCGGACTGCGCCGTCGGCTGGAACCCGCGGCGGGCACCGATGCCGTGCACCACCAGGCGCAGCGGCCGGGAGGCGGTGACCCGGGGGTCCTTCTGCCGCAGGCTGCCCGCAGCGGCGTTGCGCGGGTTGGCGAACGGGGCCTTGCCCTGCTCGACCAGGCCGGCGTTGAGGTCGGCGAACGCGGCGATCGGGAAGTAGATCTCGCCCCGGACCTCCAGCAGCTCGGGCACGTCCGGAAATTCGGCGGACGGGGTGAGCTGGCCGGGCACGTCCCGGATGCTGCGGACGTTTGCCGTGACGTCCTCGCCGGTGCGGCCGTCACCACGGGTGGCCGCCCGGACCAACCGACCGCCCTCGTAGGTCAGGTTGATCGCCAGCCCGTCGACCTTCAGCTCGCAGAGATAGGGGGCCGGGCCGCCAGCGTCGCGCTCGACCCGCTCCGCCCAGGCGGCCAGCTCCTCGTCGGCGAAGGCGTTGTCCAGTGAGAGCATGCGCTCGGCGTGGGTGACCGGCGTGAAGTCGGTGGAGAAGGTGCCGCCCACCCGTTGGGTCGGCGAATCCGGCGTACGCAGCGCCGGGAACTCCTCCTCCAGAGCTGCCAGCTCGCGCAACTGACTGTCGAACTCGGCGTCGGCGACGATCGGCGCGTCCAGCACGTAGTAGCGGTACTGGTGTTCGGTCAGCTCACGGCTCAGCGTGGCATGCCGCTCGCGCGCCTGCGGCGTCGGCTCGGCACCGGCCGCCGCCTCCTGCGCCGGGCTGACCTGCTGACCGATCTGCTCCTCGGACACCTCGCCACCTTCGGACACGCCTGCGACCTCCCCTGATCACGCTACTCCGGCACGGTATCGGGCCGGTCGGACAATCCGCCGCCCACCCGCGCGCGAAGCGCGTAACGGCGGCGGTCCCGGCGGGCTGCGGGGTGGTCGGCGGGCGCCGCGGTGGTCGGCATGCGAGGATCGCCGGACGGTGGTGGCCGGCGGGCCGCCCGGGAGGCGGAGGTGGCGATGCCCGAGGCCCTGCTCTGGGCGGTGGCGATCCTGGTGGCGGTGAGCGCTGGCTGGGCGTGGAACAGCTGGCGACAGCGGAGGGCCAACCGGCCTCCGGGCACCGGACCCGGCCGCGACGCCACATCCCGCGCCGGCGGCCGTCGCCCCACACCGCCCCGGCCCCGCGGCGCCGACCGGCCGGCTGCCAAGCCCCGGGCGCGGGACACCGACCGGGCCACCGGCACCCCGGCGCCAGGCGAGATCTGGTGGGCCGATGTGCCGTACGCCGATGGCAGCGGGTCGAAGGTGCGGCCGTGCCTGGTGCTGCGCGCCGACTCGCGGGGAGCCGACGTCTTGAAGATCACCAGCCAGGACAAGAGCGACCGGGACGACCACGTCCGCATCCCCACCCGGGACTGGGACCCGGACGCCGAGCACGACAGTTTCCTGAGCCTCACCGAGCCCACCCGGATCGGCTCGGCAGCTTTCGCCGATCGCGCCGGCCGCTGCGACGCCAACCTCTGGCGACAGGTCCGCAGTCTTCACCACCTGCCCACCCACTGAAGCGCACCGCGGCCACCTTCCGGCGGATCACGGCGGCCATGATGCCCGGCCGCCGTGATCGACGCCAGGGTCAGTCCCAGCAGAGACAGAACGGGTGGCCCGCCGGATCGGCGTAGACCCGGAAGCCCCCGCCCTCGCCTGGCAGCCGACGGGCACCGAGGGCGAGCGCCGCCTTCTCGGCGGACTCGATGTCGTCCACAGTGACGTCGAGGTGGAACTGCTGCGGGCGCTCCGGGTCCGGCCAGGCCGGGGCGCGCAGGTTGAGCGCCCGCTGGAACGCCAACCGAGGCTGGTGCCCGGGCGGGCCGCCGAGCACCACCCAGTCGTCTTCGGAGTCACCCTCGGCCAGGGGTATGCCGAGCAGCTCCGAGTAGAACGCGGCCAGCGCGTGCGGATCCGGGCAGTCGATCACCACTGAACGTAGCTGTCCAATCATGACCGCCATTCTGCCCGGCGGGTGCGACGAGAAACCTCAAACCTCGGCGAGCCGCCGACCGGCGTCACGGCACGCGGCCAGCACCGTCCGGGCGTACTCCGGGGTGGCCCCGGCGAGCCCGCAGGCCGGGGTGACGACGACCTGCTCGGCGAGCTGTCGACGGGGAAAGCCGAGTCGGTCCCAGACCCGACGTACCCGATCGGCCACCTCGGCGGAGGTCGGCGCGCGACCGGCCGACGTCGGTCGGGTCGGCGCGGCGCCGGCCAGCAACCCGAGGCCGGCGTCGAGGGCCTCGCCGAGCGGGTCCAGGTCGGTGAGCAGGCCCAGGTCGAGGGCGACCGCGGCGGCGCCGGTCGACCGGATCAGCTCCAACGGCACGTCGGGGGCGCAGCAGTGCACCACGGCCGGCACGCCGACCCCCTCGATCACGGTGCGCAGGAGCGCCGCCGCGTCGACCGGGTCCACCGCACGGTACGCGCCGAGCCCACTCTCGGTGGGCACATGCCCGGCGAGCACCATCGGCAGCGACGGCTCGTCCAGTTGGAGCAGCACCGAGGCGCGGGGCAACCGCCGGGCGACCGCCGCCACGTGCCCGCGCAGCCCCTCGGTGAGGGACCCGGTGAGGTCGCGGACCGCGCCGGGATCGCGCAGCAGCTTGCCGCCGATCGGCAGCTCCAGCGCGGCGGCCAGGGTGAGCGGACCAGCGGCCTGCACCTTGATCGGCCCGGCGTACTCCTCGGCCTGCTCGGCGAGCTGATCCAGATCGCGTTCCAGCAGGTCGCGGGTGCGGCGCAGGTCGCGGCCCGGGCGCGGGGCGACCCGCCACCGCCCGGCGTACAACTCGATGGGCAGCTCGACCAGCAGCCCGGCGGTGCGACCGATCACGTCGGCCCCGGGGCCTCTGTCCGGCAGCTCGGGCAGGTGGGGCAGCGCGGGAAGCTCGCCGAGGACCACCCGCTGGGCCTCGGCGATGTCGGTGCCGGGCAGCGAACCGATACCGGTCGCTGCGCCGGCCGGCCAGGGCCACGCCTGATCTGTCACGGCGGAAGGGTATCCGGTACGTGGTCCGCACGGGCGGCGACGGCCGCGCTGGCCGTCGCCGGCTCAGCCGGTGATGGTGGCGGAGCCGAGGACCACGTCGCCTGCCGGGTCCGGCCGGTACGCCACCACGGCCTGACCGGCGGCGACGCCACGGGCCGGCCGACGAAGCTCGGCGTGCAGCCGGTCACCGTCGAGGGCCACGGTCGCCGGCACCACCTCGCCGTGCGCGCGCAGCTGCACCTCGCACTCGACCGGCACGTCCGGGCGCGTGCCACCGGTCCAGACCGGCCGCTCGGCGTGCACCTGGGACACCTCCAGCGCCTCCGCCGGGCCGACCGTCACCGTGTTGGTCGTGGGCGTGATGGAGAGCACGTAGCGCGGCCGACCGTCCGGTGCGGGCCGGTCCAGGTGCAGCCCGCGACGCTGGCCCACGGTGTACGCGTACGCGCCGGTGTGGCTGCCGACCACCGCGCCGGTGCTCGCGTCCACCACGTCGCCGGGCGCCTCGCCGAGCCGACCGGCCAGGAAGCCACGGGTGTCGCCGTCAGCGATGAAGCAGATGTCGTGCGAGTCCGGCTTGTCGGCGACCGCCAGGCCACGCTCGGCGGCCTCCGCCCGGACCTGCGCCTTGGTCGAGTCGCCGAGCGGGAAGATCGACCGGTCGAGCTGCTCGCGGGTGAGGACGGCCAGCACGTACGACTGGTCCTTGGGCAGGTCGACGCTGCGCCGCAGCAGCCCGTCGGGGCCGAGCCGGGCGTGGTGACCGGTCACCACGGCGTCGAACCCCAGGGCCACCGCGCGGTCCAGCACCGCGGTGAACTTGATCTTTTCGTTGCAGCGCAGGCAGGGATTCGGCGTACGACCGGCGGCGTACTCGGCAACGAAGTCGTCCACCACGTCGGCGTGGAACCGCTCGGCCATGTCCCAGACATAGAACGGAATGCCGATCACGTCGGCGGCCCGCCGCGCGTCCCGGGAATCCTCCAGAGTGCAGCAACCGCGCGCCCCGGTCCGGAACGTCTGCGGATTACGGGCCAGCGCCAGATGCACGCCGGTCACGTCGTGCCCGGCCGCCACCGCCCGCGCCGCCGCCACCGCCGAGTCGACCCCGCCCGACATCGCCGCCAACACCTTCACCAGCGCACTCCCTTCCCCACCCCACCCTATCCGCCCACCCCACCCCCCTCGCTCCCTCGCCCTCCCCGCGGCCCCCACACCCCCCCGCCGCGCCTCCACACCGCCCCCGCGCCGCACACCACACACCATCGATCTAGGGGAAATCGTCGTGCATGGAGATCAACTCGCGACGATCTCCCGTAGATCGGCGAGGCGCGGGGCGCGGGGCAGCGCCCGGCGGGGGGCAGCGCGGGGTGGCGCGGGGTGGTCAGCGGGGGGTGCGGGGGGCGGCGGCTCGGCGCGCCCGGCTTACCGCTGCGGGGAGGGCGGCGATCAGGGCGTCGATCTCGGTCTGCGTGCTGGTGTGCCCGAGGGAGAAGCGCAGGGACGAGCGGGCCCGGTCGTCGTCGGCACCCATTGCGAGCAGCACGTGCGAGGGCTGGGCCACCCCGGCGGAGCAGGCCGAGCCGGTCGAGCAGGCGATGCCCTGGGCGTCGAGCAGGAGCAGCAGGGCGTCGCCCTCGCAACCGGGAAAGGAGAAGTGCGCGTTGCCGGGCAGCCGGTCGATCGGGTCACCGTTGTAGATCACCTCGGGCACCGCCTGGCGGACCCGCTCGATGAGGTCGTCGCGGAGGGCGGCCACCCGGGCCGCGTACTCCTGCTGGCCCTTCACCGCCGCCTCGACGGCGACCGCGAAGGCGACGATGCCGGCGGTGTCCAGGGTGCCGGAGCGTACGTCGCGTTCCTGGCCGCCACCGTGCACCAGCGGCGTGGCGGCCACGTCCCGGGCCAGCAGCAGAGCGCCCACCCCGGTCGGACCGCCCAGTTTGTGCCCGGTGACGGTCAGCGCGGCGACCCCGCTGGCGCCGAAGTCGACCGGCACCTGACCGACGGCCTGGATGGCGTCGGTGTGGAACGGCACGCCGTGCTCGGCGGCGACGGCGGCCAGCTCGGCCACCGGCTGGACGGTGCCGACCTCGTTGTTCGCCCACATCACGGTGACCACGGCCAGCCGGTCGGTGTGCGCGGCCAGCTCGGCGCGCAGGTCCTCCGGGTCGAGCCGGCCGGCGGCGTCCACCGGCAGCCACCCGACCTCGGCGCCCTCGTGCTGGGCCAGCCAGTCCACCGCGTCCAGCACGGCGTGGTGCTCGACGGCGCTGGAGACCACCCGCCCGCGGGCCGGGTCGGCTCCCCTGCGGGCCCAGAAGATGCCCTTGACCGCGAGGTTGTCGCTCTCCGTACCGCCACCGGTGAAGATCACCTCGGACGGCCGCGCGCCCAGGACGGCGGCCACCCGCTCGCGCGACTCCTCGACCCGGCGGCGGGCACGGCGACCCGCCGCGTGCAGAGAGGACGCGTTGCCAACCTCGCGGGCGGTGGCGACGTACGCCTCCAGTGCCTCGTCGAGCATCGGAGTGGTCGCCGCGTGATCCAGGTAAGCCATCACCGTTCAGCCTACGGCCGACAGGTGGGGGACCCGATGGCGGAGGGGCGGCCTGCGCTCGACGCGGCGCGGGCCAGGGTGGGAAGGTTCCCCTCCCCACCCTGGCCCGACGCACCCTCCGATGAGCCGAACCGATCTGGTCAGGCGGGCACCGCGGTGACCACGATGTTGTCGCGGTACTTGCGGGCCTTGGCGTCGAACGGTCCACCGCAGGTGATCAGGGTCAGCCGCGGCTTGCCGTCCCGGGCGAAGTACCGGTCCAACGGGATCTTGGTCTTGACGTACTCCTCCCGGGCGACGACCTTGTACGGCCGGGCCTTGCCGTCGCTGCCGGTGACGGACAGGGTGTCGCCCTGGTCCAGTTCACGAAGCCGGTAGAAGGCGCCCTTACCCTGCTTGGCGCTGTCCACGTGACCCGCGACGACCACCGAGCCGGCCTCCGCCTCCAGGCCGGGCCCGTACCGGTACCAGCCGATCTGGTCGACGCTGGGCGGCACCTCGAAATCGTTGGTCCGCGCGTTGATGCCGACCGCGTTCACCTTGGCGGTGACGTCGATCGCCGGGATCTCCAGCCGTACCGGCGGAACGATCTTGCCGTCGGCCGGCAGCTCCCCGGCGGCCACCGGGACCGACGGGCCGTTCGCGGCACCGGCCGTCGGCGTCGGGGTGGCGGTGGCCAGGGTGGCCGCCTCGTCGGCGCCCACGTCCTTGGCCGGCTGTGAGCCGCACGCCACCAGGGTGGCGACGGTGAGCGCGGCAACGCCGGCGGCCATGGCCGCCAGCGCGCCGCGGTTGCGCACCGTCACTTGCGACCGGTCCGCGCGGACGCCATCCGCACACCACCGCCGACCAGCAGCAGGACGCCGGCACCGGTGAGCACGTACCACCAGGTGTTGACGCCGGTGCCTGCCTGGCCACCGTCACCGCTCGGCACGCCGCCCGGGGCGGAGTGCAGGCCGGTGATGGTCTGGGCCACCACGTCGAGGGTCTTGCCCTCGGCCGAGCCGATCGCGTAGACGATCGTCGCGGTGCCCTCCTTGAGGTTCAGGTCCGCCGGGCCGATGGCCACGGTGTCGGTGCCGGCCAGCACCACGTCCGCCTTCACGGAGCCCGCGTCGACGTCGGCCTTCGCCTCCTTCGGGTTGGTCAGGCCCTTGAAGACCGGGGTGCCACCGGCACGGACGTCCACCGCGGGAGCGGCGGCGGTGTGCCGGACGATCAGTCGGGCCTTGCCGGCGCCGACCTTCGAGACGTCGTTGACGAACGGGGTGATCTTCGGCTTGCCGGCCGCGTCGAGGTGTGCGGCGATGCTGATGTTCGCCCCGCCCGGCACCTCGGCGTTGTCGACCTTGAGGATCGCCTTGTCGATCGCCTCACCCGGCTTGGTGAGGGCGATGTCGTACTCGCCCTTCTCCAGGCTCAGCGGACCGGCCACGGTACCGGGCTTGAAGTTCTCCAGGGTCTTCTTGCCGTTGACGTACACGTCGACCGGGGTGTCCGGGATGCCGTGCACGACCGAGACCTTCGACGTGGCGGCGTAGGCGGGCGACGCGGTGAGCGCGCCGATGCCGGCGAAGGCCAGCGCGGCGACCGCGCCGCCCGCCGCGACCCGACGGAAGTACGAGAGCTGCATTACTGCCTCCTGGTATTGGTGCTGATTCGTCAGGCCTGACTTGCAGAACGGGTTACGCCGGCTCCGCGGCGGCCGGATGCGGCTGGAGGCAATTTCTTTTTCCCGACCGAAATGGCATCCGGCGGAGCCCTCGGCAACGAACAAGCGGTGATGCCAACTACCGGGGAAGTGGGGCGAGGGCTGTGGGAGTTACAGTCGGGTATGCCCCCAGGAAGGCGAGCCGCCCGGTGACGGCCGCGCGACAGGACCCGGATCCCCCGGACGACGACCTTGCGCTCCGCTTCCGCGCGGGTGACGAGGCGGCGCTCCGGCAGGCGTACGACAGGTACGGCCGAGCCGTGCTCCACCTGGCCACCAGCATGCTGATCAACCGCAGCGACGCGGAGGACGCGACGCAGGCGACGTTCGTGGCAGCCTGGCTCGGGCGGGACACCTTCGACCCGGCCAGGGGATCGTTGATCGGCTGGCTGCTCGGGATCGGCCGACGCAAGGTGATCGACCGGATGCGGGCGTCGGCCCGCGAGACCCGGGTCGTGGAGACGGTCCGACAGCTGCCCGAGCCGGCGCAGAGCGGCCCCGACCCGGACCGGGTGGTGGACCGGCTGGTCGTCGCCGACGAGCTGGCTCGCCTGCCGGACGACCAGAGACGCATGCTGGAGTTGGCGTTCTACGACGACCTGACACACCAGCAGATAGCCGCGATGACCGGCGTGCCGCTGGGCACGGTCAAGAGTCATATCAGACGCGGCATGGCGAGCTTGAAACGCAGATGGGAGGTGGACGGTGCAGCACCTGGACCACGACCGGCTGGTCTTTTTGGCGCTCGGTGAGAGTCAGGCCGACAGCGGCGAGAGCACCCACCTTGACAGCTGTGAGCACTGCCGGGTGCAGATGCGAACGCTCCAGCACGTCGCGGGGCTCGGCACCGAGACGCAGGGCATGCACGAGCTGCCCAACCCGCCGGAGCACGTCTGGCAGGGCATCGTCGCGGAGATCCGGGCCGCGGAGGACCTGCCGTCGCTGCCCGCGTCCCGCCGTCAGTCGACCGCCGAGCCGACCAACGGCTCGGCAGGAGCGGGCGGCGTCTCCCGCTCGGACCGGTCCCGTGCCCGTCGGCGCGGTCGCTGGGCGGGCTGGGCGGCCACCGCGGTGACCGCGGTCGCCGCCGCGGCGGTTGGCGTGGTGGGCACGGTCGCCGTGCTGCGCCCGGACAAGCCCGAGCCCGCCGCGACTCAGGCGGTGGTGGCCAGCGCGCCGTTGGCGGCCTACGGAAAGACGCCGAAGTCGGCTCATGGTGACGCGCGGGTTCTCGAGGACGGCCAACTACATCTGCATGTCGCGAATCTCCCGCGCGTGCCGGGGTACTACGAGGTCTGGCTCATCAACCCGGAGAACGGGAAGATGTTCTCGATCGGCACCCTTGGTGACAACTCGGACGCCCTGCTGCCGCTGTCCTCGACCGTCGACCTCAGGTCCTACTCGGTGGTCGACGTCTCCGCCGAGCAGTACGACAACAACACCAAGCACTCCGGCGACAGCCTGCTACGGGGCACTCTGACGGGCTGATCGGCGGGCCGGCTCAGCTCCCCGGCCCGCCGATCAGCTCCCGTTCCACCGCACGACGAGAAGTGGCCGCCCGACGCCGGGCGGCCACTTCTCGTCGTTCGTGCGCGGAACTGCTACTTGCGCTTGCGGATCTCCTCGGCGGCCTGCGGCACGATCTTGAACAGATCGCCGACCACGCCGAAGTCGGCCAGCTCGAAGATCGGCGACTCGCCGTCCTTGTTGACCGCGACGATGATCTTCGAGGTCTGCATGCCGGCCCGGTGCTGGATGGCACCGGAGATGCCGAGTGCGACGTACAGCTGCGGGGAGACGGTCTTGCCGGTCTGGCCCACCTGGAACTGGTGCGGGTAGAAGCCGGAGTCGACCGCCGCCCGGGACGCACCCACGGCGCCGCCGAGCAGGTCGGCCAGCTCCTCGACCAGCTTGAAGTTGTCGGCGTTGCCGACGCCGCGACCGCCGGAGACGACCACACCGGCCTCGGTCAGCTCGGGGCGGGAGCCCTTCTGCTCGGCGACCCGGTTGACGACCCTGGCCAGCTTGTCCGTGTCGGTGACCGACACGGTGAGCTGCTCGATCGCCGGGGTGGCCGCCGCCGCGGTCGGAGTGACCGAGTTGGGCCGGACGGTGACCAGCGGCAGGCCCTTGGTGACCTTGGACTTGACGATTGTGGAGCCGGCGAAGGCGACCTGGGTGGCGGTGCCGTCGGCGGCCAGACCGACCACGTCGGTCAGGATGCCGTTGTCCAGCTTGACGGCGAGGCGGGCGGCGATCTCCTTGCCCTCCTGGGCCGAGGCCAGCAGCACGGCGGACGGCTGCACCCGCCGGACCAGCTCGGCCAGCACGGTGGCCTTCGGCGCCACCAGGTAGCCGTCGATCTCGTCACCCTCGGCCGCGTAGATCTTCTCCGCGCCGTACTCGCCCAGCTTGGCGCTCAGCGCCTCGGCGGCGCCGGCGCCGCCGAGCACCACCGCGCTCGGGGTGCCCAGCTCGCGGGCGAGGGTGAGCATCTCCAGGGTGACCTTCTTGACGCCGAATTCCTTGGTGGCTTCGACGACGACGAGAACCTCAGACATGTCCAGACCCCGCTCTCACACGAACTTCTCGGTGGCGAGGAACTCGACCAGCTTGACGCCGCCCTCGCCCTCGTCGGTGATCTTGGCGCCGCCGGAGCGCGGCGGACGCTTGGTGTGCTCGACCACGGCGCTGGTGGCGCCGTCGAGGCCCACCTCGGTCGGTGCGACACCGAGGTCGGCCAGGGAGAGCGTCTGCACCGGCTTCTTCTTGGCGGCCATGATGCCCTTGAAGGAGGGGTAGCGCGGCTCGTTGATGGTGTCCCACACGGAGACCACGGCCGGGGTGGCGGCGGTGACCACCTCGTAGCCCTCCTCGGTCTGCCGCTCGACGGTCAGCGTGTCGCCGTCGACGGTGAGCTTGCGGGCGCCGGTGAGCGCCGCGACGCCCAACCGCTCGGCGATCATGTGCGGCAGAACCTGGACCCGACCGTCGGTGGACTCGGCACCGCAGATCACCAGGTCAGCGCCCAGCTGGCCGAGAGCGGCGGCGAGCACCTTCGAGGTGGCAGGAGCACAGGAGCCGTGCAGGGCGTCGTCCACCACGTGGACGGCCTTGTCCGGGCCCATGGAGAGCGCCTTACGGATCGACTCGGTCGCCCGGTCCGGACCCATGGTCAGGATGGTGACCTCGCCACCGTGCGCCTCCTTGATCTTCAGCGCCTCCTCGATGGCGTACTCGTCCATCTCGTTGATCACGTTGTTCGCCGAGCCGCGGTCGACGGTGTTGTCGTCATTGCGCAGGTTGCGGTCCGCGCCCGAATCAGGCACCTGCTTGACGAGTACGACGATGTTCATCGCGCTTCGACGACCCTCCTGTGTGGTGGTGCGATTTCGCTCGCCCGGTCTGGGGCGCAGCCTCGCGCGTCGGCCGACGCCCGGTCAACCGCAGGCTGCTGTGCAGTTGCCCACGACGCAATGTTACCTGCCAGTAGGTTGCCGGCCCCCTGCACTCCGAGTGACACAGCTCACCGGCGCCGGCCAGCCCTACCCGGTCAGACCGGGTCGGCCAGCGCGCCACGGATCCGGTCGATGACCGCCGCCTCGGCCGGAGCAACCCCGTGGTGCGCCCGGGCCACCCGGTCCGCCGCGGTCAACACCACCGAGCGGTACGCGTCGACGTCAGCCGGTGACTTCTCCCGCAGGATCCGCACCGCCCGATCCAGCGCCGGAAGGACCACCGACTCGATCTCCAGCTGCGAGTCGCGCGGCAGCCGGGGCAGCGGACCGGTGGTCAGCGCCTCCTTGACCACCCCGCTGGCGTTGGCCAACGCGTCGGACGCGGCGACGCTCTCCCTGATCACCCCCAGCATCCCCGGGTCGGCGTTGGAGACCAGGAAGACGGCACCGAAGGCACCGGTCTTGAGGGTCAGCCGCTCCTCATCCGTCAACCGCAGCTCCATGATCACGGAGTGTAGACGTACGGGGTCGTGGTGGTGACCGGGACGAGGCCCAGTCGCTGCAGGATGGGCCGGCTGTCCTCGGACGCGTCGACCTGCAGCAGCGTCCGGCCGCGCTGGTCGGCCAGCCGCGCGCGGTAGGTGACCAGCGCCCGGTAGATGCCCCTGCGACGCCACTGCACCAGGGTGGATCCGCCCCAGAGGGTGGCGAAGCCGGTGTTCGGCGGGAAGCGCACCCAGCCGGCGCTCACCACCGTTCCGTCCGCCTCCGCCACCACCACGGTGATCGACTGCGGGTCGGCGTCCATCTCCTTCGCCAGCCCCCAGACGAGGTGCGAGCGGTCCTCCTGCCAGACCTCCTCCTCCATGGCGGCGATCCGCTCCAGGTCGACCGGGGCGGTCACCTCACGCAGGCGTACCCCCTCGGGGGGAACCGGCAGCGCGGCGGCCAGCGACGCGACCGGCCCGATCACGACGGTCTCCCGGTCCTCCGCCACGAAGCCGGCGGCGCGCAGCCGGTCCGCGAGGTCGGCGGGCTCGTCGTGTTCGTTGAGCTTCCACTCCACCGACTGGCCGCGCTGGCGGAACAGCTCCACCTGCCGGGCGATCAGTGCGTCCAGCTCGTCGCCGGTCAACCCGCCGAGGTCGCGGTAGGTGAGGAACCCACCGGCGTCGAGTCCGATGATCCGGACCAGCGGCCCGTCCCGCTCCACCGTCACCCCGGCCGGAACCGGGTCCGGGATCTCCGGGCGGAGCTGATTGTCGTAGGCATTGCGCAGCGTGTTCACGTCAAGATCGGTCACAGGTTCAGGTTAGGCCGCGGGGAAAGCGGATAACCGGCGCCGGGTTCGCGGACTGTGGTGACGGGACGGGGTGCGCCATGATGGGTGCATGGCCCGGCTGTACGTTCTCCTCTTCCTGGTGCAGATTGTCCTCGCCGTCTGCGCGCTGATCAGCTGTCTCTCCGCCGAGGAGGGCCAGATCCGTGCTCTCCCCCGGATCGCCTGGGTGCTGATCATTCTGTTCTTCCCACTGGTGGGATCGGTCGCCTGGTTCGTCGCCGGCCGGGAGCCCGACCCCGGGGTCCGCGGGGCGCGGCCGGCCGGCACCGGCTTCGCCGAGCGGAAGCCCCGACGCCCGATCGCCCCCGACGACGACCCGGAGTTCCTCCGCTCGGTGCAGGACCGCGCCCAACAGCAGGACCAGGAACTCTTCAGCCGCTGGGAAGAGGACCTGCGGCGACGCGAGGACTACCTGCGTCGGCGCGACGGTGAGCCGCCGCGTGAGGGTGACCGGCCGGAGGTGTGAGCACCGCGCAGGAGCAGCCGAAACCGGCATTCGAGCGGGCGAACGGCAGGATCGCCGGTGTGCAGATCCATCTGCTCGGCCCCCTGGAGGTTCGGGACGACCCGGCGACGCCGATCGAGGTCGGTGGCGTGCTCCTGCGGCGACTGCTGATCCTGCTGGCCCTGGAACCCGGCCGGACGGTCAGCGCGGCGCACCTGGTCGACGCGCTGTGGGAGGACGCCCCGCCCACCGCTGCCGGCAACGCGCTCCAGGCGCTGGTCTCCCGGCTGCGCCGTGCCGTGCCCGGGCTGCCGGTCGACGCCCGCCCCGGCGGCTACCGGCTCGCCGTCGACCGGAGCGCGATCGACCTGCACCGGTTCGAGACCGAGGTGCTCGCCGGCCGGGCGCTGCTGGCCGCCGACCCGGCCGCCGCCCGCGAACGACTCGAGGCGGCGCTCGCCCTGTGGCGGGGGCCGGCGCTGGCCGACGTGTCCGACGCGCCGTTCGCCCGAGGCCTGGTGGCCCGGCTCGAGGAGTTGCGCCTCACCGCCACCGAGGAGCTGATCGAAGCCCGTTCGGCGTTGGAGGACCCCGGCCACCTGGTGCCCTGGCTGCGGGAACTGGTAGCCGCGCATCCGCTACGCGAACGGTTGGCCGAACACCTGATCCGCACCCTGCACCGGGCCGGCCGCCCGGCGGAGGCGCTCGCCGCGTACGAACGGCTGCGGGGCGAACTCACCGAGACGCTCGGCGCCGATCCCGGGCCCGAGCTGGCCGCCCTGCATCTGGCGGTGCTGCGTGGTCAACGGCCCGATTCCCCGCCGTCCAGCGCCGCGCCGGTGCCCGCCGACGGTGGCGACCACCGGTCCAGCCCGGACGGCGACGCCAGACCGCACGCCGGCCCCGCCCAACGCACCCGGGGTGACCTGCCGACCGCGTTGACGAGCTTCGTCGGCCGGGAGGCAGCCGTCGACCGGGTCGGCGACCTGCTCGATCGGGCCCGGCTGGTCACCCTCACCGGCCCGGGAGGCGCCGGCAAGACCCGGCTCGCGGTCGAGGCCGCCCGCGCAGTGGCGGCGCGGTTCCCGGACGGGGTCTGGCTCGTCGAGCTGGCGCCGGTGACCGACCCCAGCGAGGTGCCCCAGGCGCTGCTGGGCCTGCTCGGCCTCCGTGAGCAGGCGTTCTTCGTCGGCAGCCGATCCCGGATCCCACCCAGCGAGGCCACCGAGCCGACCGTACGGGCCATCGACGCGCTGGTCAGTCGATGCGCGCTGCTCGTGTTGGACAACTGCGAACACCTGCTGGACGCCGCGGCCGAACTGGCCGACCGGTTGCTCGCCGCCTGCCCCGAGGTGCGGGTCCTGGTCACCAGCCGGGAGCCGCTGGGCATCACCGGCGAGGCACTGCATCCCGTCGACCCGCTGGAGCAGCCACCGGCGGGCGCCGATCCGGACGTTGCGCTGACATACCCGTCGGTGCGGCTCTTCGCCGATCGGGCCGCCGCCGTCCGGCTCGACTTTCGGGTGGACGACCGCACGGTTGAGTCCGTGGTCAGGATCTGCCGAGCGCTGGACGGCATGCCACTCGCCATCGAGCTGGCAGCCGCGCGGCTGCGGGCGATGACGGCGGACCAGGTGGCGACCCGGTTGGACGACAGGTTCCGGCTGCTCACCGGCGGCAGCCGTACCGCGCTGCCCCGACACCAGACGCTACGAGCGGTGGTGGACTGGAGCTGGGAGCTGCTCGACCCCGCTGAGCGGGCGCTGTGGCGCCGGCTCGCCCTGTTCGCCGGAGGCGCCACCCAGACTGCCGTGGCGCGGGTCTGCGCCGGCAGCGAGCTGGCCGCCGACGAGGTGCTCGACCGACTCTTCGCCCTGGTGGAGAAGTCGCTGGTGATCGCCACCGGCGACGGCGAACCGCGCTACCGGATGCTGGAGACCATCCGGGAGTACGGGCTGGACCGGCTGGGCGAGGCGGGCGAGGAGCAACGGGTGCGCCGGGCCCATGCCGACGAGTTCCTGGACCTGGCCGAGCGGGCCGACCCGGAGTTGCGTGGCCGCGACCAGCTCCCCTGGATCGACCGGCTCCGCGCGGAACACGACAACCTGCACGACGCGCTGCGCTGGGCGATCGGGGCCGGTGAGGTCACCCGGGCGATCCGGATGACCGGCGCGCTCGGCTGGTACTGGTGGTCGCGCGGACACCGGGTCGAGGGCGCGGATCTCGTCCGTGAGGTGCTCGCGCTGGCGGAACGGTCCGTCCCGCCGGCCGGGCAGGAAGAGCCGCCGTCCGCGACCGCGCTGGCGACCGCGTATCTGGTCGGGGCCATGAACGTGATGAGCGCCAATGGAGACCTGGAAACGGCCCAGGTCTGGCTGGAGGAAGCGCTGAGGCTGACCGGCACCGACACTCGGGTACCCCTGCTGCGACTGGCCGGGCCGATGGCCCTGATGTTCAGCCCGGCGACGCAGCCCGCGGGGCTGAGCACGCTGCGGCGGCTCTTCTCCGACGACGACCCCTGGGTGGCCGGAACCGCCCGCATCATGCGCGGGCACATGCAGCTCAACGCGGGCGGGCCGGTCGAGGAGGCAGCCGAAGACTTCCGCGCCGCACTGGAACTGTTCCGCACCGTCGAGGACCGCTGGGGGCTGTCCATCACCCGCTTCGCACTGGCCGAGATCGCTGGTCGGACCGGCGACCGCAACGCCGCCATCGACCAGTTGCGGGGCGCGCTGCACGACGTCCGGAAATTGGGTGCGGCCGAGGACGTGCCGCAGATGCGGGCCCGGCTGGCCCAGCTGCACTGGCAGGTGGGCGAGCACGAGGTGGCCCGCACGCTGCTCGCCGAGGCGCAGGGGGAAGCCGAACGGCTGGGCGCCGACGAGCCTCGGGCCACCATCGCCACCGTCTGGTCCGAGCTGCTACGCGACCACGGCGACTGGGAGCAGGCGGCCCACTGGGCGCAACGCGCCGCCGAGCTGGTCGGGCGGCGGGGGATCGCCCCGCAGTGGGGCGCCATGCTGGCCACCGCGCTCGGGCACTGCGCGGCGGCCCGGGGAGAGCTGCCGGCCGCACGTACGCATCTGGACCAGGCCCTGGAGCTGGCGATCACCTCCCGCGACGCACCCGTGGTGGCCATCGTCCTGGTCGGCTACGCGGACCTCGCCCTGCGCAGCGGACGGCCGGCCGTGGCCGCCACCCTGCTCGGCGGGGCGGACGGTGTACGCGGTGGGCACGACCGGGGAGCGTTGGATGCGATCCGGGTGCGGCTGGCCGCCCGCACCGCACTCGGTGAACCCGGATTCGCCGAGGCGTACGCGGACGGCCGAGAGACCCGACTGCATCAGGTGACCGAGCTGCTGCGGGTCACACTCGACGCCTGAGCCCCCGCACCGCCAACGGCGCGAAGATCACCGCGATGCCGAGACCCCACAGCAGCGTCTGGAGCACCGGGCCGGCCACCGGCCCGCCGACCAGGAGCCCGCGCAGCGCGTCGGCCACCACGGTCACCGGGTTGACCTCCACCCAGTGCTGCAACCAACCGGGCATCCGTTCGGTGGGCACGAAGATGTTGCTGGTGAAGGTCAGCGGGAAGATCACCGTGAAGCCGAAGATCTGCACCTTGTCCGGTTCGCTCACCAGCACCCCGACCAGCACCGAGATCCACGAGGCGGCCAGCGTGAACGCCAGCAGCAACGCGAACGCCCCGATCACCCCGAGCAGCCCGTGGCCGACCCGGAAACCCAGGATCGAACCGACGCCGAGCAGCAGCGCGATCGACCAGGCCTGCTTCACGGTGTCGGCGAGGATCCGGCCGGCCAGGGGCGCCCATCGGGCGATGGGCAGCGCCCGGAGCCGGTCGAAGACGCCCTTGGTCAGGTCGCTGTTGAGCCCGAACCCGGTCGTCATGGTGGCGAAGAGCGCATTCTGCACCATGATGCCGGGCAGCATGAAGGTGAGGTATTCACCGGAGGAGCCGGCGATGGCGGTGCCGAACACGTAGGTGAACAGCAGCACGAACATCACCGGCTGGATGCTCAGGTCGAGCAGTTCCATCGGGTTGTGCTTGATCTGCACGAGACTGCGCCAGGCGAGCGTGAAGGTGTGTCGCAGGCCGGCGACGGGGCCGATCCGGCGGGCCAGGGTCGGCGCGGCGGCGAGAGTGGTGGCGGTCATGCCGGGGTCCTTTCCCGATCGGTGTCCGCAGGGGCGTCCTCGGCCAGGTGGCCGGTGAGGGAGAGGAAGACCTCGTCCAGGCTGGCGCCGCGTAGCGCCAGCTCGGCGACCGGGATCTCGGCGGCGTCGAGACGACTCACCACTGCGGGCAGCACACCGGGCCCGTTCACCGCGACGGTGATCGAGGTCTGGGCCACCTCGGGGGTCGCGCCGGAGACCGCGCCGGCGATGGCGGCCACGGTGCCCAGGTCGGTGAGGTCGGCCGGCCGTACGGTCAGCGTCTGCCCGCCGGTCTTGGCCTTCAGCTCCTCCGGCGTGCCCTGGGCGATCACCCGGCCGTGGTCGACCACCGCGATCTCCCCGGCGAGCTGGTCGGCCTCCTCCAGATACTGGGTGGTGAGCAGCACCGTCACCCCGTCGGAGACCAGGGCCCGCACGATGTCCCACAGGTCGTTGCGGCTGCGGGGGTCGAGGCCGGTGGTCGGCTCGTCGAGGAAGAGCACCTGCGGCCGGCCGACCAGACTGGCGGCGAGGTCGAGGCGACGGCGCATGCCACCGGAGTAGGTCTTGGTGGCCCGGTCACCGGCGTCGTCGAGCTGGAAGTCGGCGAGCAGTCCGCGTGCGCGCAGTTTGGCGTCGGCCCGGCTCAACCCGAGCAGCCGGCCGATCAGCAGCAGGTTCTCCGCGCCGGTCAGGCTTTCGTCGACCGACGCGTACTGCCCGGTGAGGCCGATGAGCTGGCGCACCTGGTGGGCGTCGCGGACGACGTCGAAGCCACCCACGGTGGCGTGGCCCTCGTCGGCGCGCAGCAGGGTGGCGAGCACCCGAACCGCAGTGGTCTTGCCTGCGCCGTTCGGCCCGAGCAGGCCGAAGACGGTCCCGGAGGGAACCGCCAGATCAACTCCGGCGAGGGCGGTGGTGGCGCCGAAGCGGCGCACCAACCCCTCGGCGCGGATCGCGTAGTCCATCGCAACTCCTGTCATCGTCACTGGTGGTACCACCATGGACGACGGGCCTGACATTCCGTCGATACGACGCTGACGGTACGACGACCGGAGCTGACAGGCAGCTGATTTACCCGCGAACACGCGCGGCGCCGCCGCCCGCCCGGAGGCGACGGCGCGGCGGGTGCGACTCAGGCCAGGTTCGACGACCGGGGGTACGCGTCCGTCGGGTCGGTGAGCACATTGACCAGGTACGGCACGCCAGCGTCGAACGCCCGCTGCAGGGCCGGGCCCAGATCGGCAGCCTTGGCGACCGTCTCCCCCGCCCCGCCGAGCGCGCTGACCACGGTGTCGTAACGCAGCTCCGGCTGGAGGTCGGCGGCCACGTCGTAGCCGTACATGGCCTGCATCGGGTGCTTCTCCAGACCCCAGATGCCGTTGTTGCCCACCACGATCACCACGGGCAGCTTCTGGCGGACCAACGACTCGACGTCCATCAGCGAGAAGCCGGCCGCGCCGTCGCCCATCAGCACGCAGATCTGCCGGTCCGGGTGGCTGACCCGGGCGCCCATGGCGTAGCCCATGCCGGTGCCCAGGCAGCCGTACGGGCCCGGGTCCAGCCAGGTGCCCGGCTGGGCCGGCTCCAGGTACCGCCCGGCGTACGAGACGAAGTCGCCGCCGTCGCCGATGGTGATCGCGTCACGGGCCAGCACCCGGCGCAGCTCCCCGTAGACGCGGGCCGGCCGGATCGGGTCGGTCTCGGCGGCCATCTCCGCCGCGTCGCGAGCCCGGGCCGCGTCCTCGGCGGCGCGCAGGTCGGCGATCCAGCCGCTGTGGTCGGCCCGGTCAGCGGCGTGGTCGGCCAGCGCGGAGAGAATCAGGCGCAGGTCGCCGGCGGGGGCGGCGGCCGGCTGCACGTGCGCGGCGCGCTGGCTGGGAGCGTCGACGATGTGCACGACCTTGGCGTCGCCGAAGTCACCGAAGCTGAGCCGGAAATCCAGTGGGGTGCCCACCACCACGACCACGTCGGCGCCGGAGAGCGCGGCCCGGCGTGCCTTGGCGAAGGCGAGCGGGTGCTCCGGCGGGAGCGAGCCGCGGCCCATGCCGTTGGTGAAGACCGGCACCTGCAGCGCTTCGGCCGCTTCGCGCAGCGCGGCCACCGCGTCGCCGGCGTACACGTCGGAGCCGGCGATGATGACCGGTCGCTGCGCTCCGGCGATCAGCGTCGCCGCCCGGGCGACCTCGTCCGGGTCCGGTTCGACCGGGTCGACGCCGGTCGGGGCGGGCACCTCGGCCTCGGCGACGGAGAACACCGTCTCCAGCGGGAAGTCCAGGAACGCGGGGCCGCGGTGCGGCGTGAGCGCGGCGGTGAGCGCCGCGGTGACCGCGCGCGGGATGTCGTCGGTGCTGAACACCGTCTCGGCGTGCTTGGTGACGGGCGAGACCAGTGGCAGGTGGTCCATCTCCTGGAGGCTGCCCGAGCCCCACCGGAAGGCGGGCGCCCGACCGCCGAGCACGAGCACCGGGGAGGCGTTGAAGAAGGCGCTGGTCATGCCGGAGATCCCGTTGGTGACACCGGGACCGGCCGTGAGCACGGCGAGACCGGGACGGCGCTGGAGCTTGGCCACCGCCTCGGCGGCGAAGACCGCGGACTGCTCGTGCCGGACGTCGTAGATCGGGAAGTCGTTCTTGTGCGCCGCGTCGTAGAGCGGGAAGACGTGTCCGCCGGAGAGGGTGAACATCTCACGCACCCCGTGCGCCCGCAGCGCCGCGAGCGCCAACTCCCCGCCGTGACCTTCGACGCGCTCCGTCATTGCCGCTCCCCTTCGTCGCTCACGACCGAAGCCTCACGCTACTGGCCGGTAGGCAGAATGTGAACCGTTCTCGACTCACCGTCGGGGCCGGCGACACGCACCGCCTTCTCCGTCGATGTCAGCGGCCGGTGAAGCCCGGCCTGCGCTTCTCGACGAACGCCGCCATACCCTCGCGCCGGTCGTCGGTGGCGAAGAGCGCCGCGAAGAGCTGGCTCTCCCAGGCCAGGCCCGAGTTCAGATCCATGTCCAGGCCGCCGTCGACCGCCAGCTTCGCCGCGCGCAACGCCTGCACGGGCCCGTTCAGGTACGGCGTGACCAGCGCCACCGCCGCGTCGTAGACCTCGGTCGCCGGGACGACCCGGTCGGCGAGACCGATCCGCAGGGCCTCCTGGGCGTCCACCATCCGCCCCGACATGATCAGGTCCTTGGCCCGCGCCGGACCGACCAGCCGGGCCAGCCGCTGGGTGCCGCCCGCGCCGGGGATGATGCCCAGCTTGATCTCCGGCTGGCCGAGCTTGGCGTCCTCGGCCACCACCCGCCAGTCACAGGCCAGCGCCAACTCGCAGCCACCGCCGAGGGCGTAGCCGGTGATCGCGGCGACGACCGGCTTGGGGATCCGGGCGATCGCGCCGAGCGCACTGGACAGGTCCGCGGCCCGGTCCGCCATGTCCACGTAGGACATCTCGGCCATCTGCTTGATGTCCGCACCGGCGGCGAAGACCTTCTCCCCGCCGTACACGATGACGGCGCGGACGCCCGCGTCGGCGGTGGCCGCCGTCGCGGCGGCGCGCAACTCCTCCTGCACCTGGGTGTTGAGCGCGTTCATCGGCGGCCGCTCCAGCCGGATGGTGCCGATGCCGTCCCTGGTCTCCAGCCGAACGAACTCGCCCACGCTGCCCTCACTTCCTCGTCGAAGTCGCGTGCCAACCTTACGACCCGCCTCGTTGGGGTAAGTAGTGTGGTGTCAGCCCCGTGGGCGGGAGTCCAGCCATGATCACTTATTTCGACGACAAGTCGGTGCAGGTCACCTCCACCACCGTCCGGGTGGACGGCCGCACCTACGCGCTGGCCGACATCACCATGATCTGGCACCACCGTGGCACCCGTTCCTGGCGCGTGCTCGTGGGGCGGGGCGCGATCGGCGCCGCACTGGCCGGCCCGCTGGTTGCGGCGCTGCTCGGCATCGGCGTGGCCGTCTGGCTGCACCGATCGCCCACCGTGACGATCGCGATCGTCGGCGCCTCGGTGCTGGTCGGCCTGGCCGTCGGGCCGGTCGCCGACTTCCTCTTCGAACACCTCGACCGCTCGTACGCCCGGGGCAGCCGTCAACTGGAGATCTGGGCGCGCTGGCGCGGCCAGCCGGTGAGGCTGCTGTCCACCAGCGACGCGCTGCGCTTCGGTCAGATCTACCGGGCGGTGCAGCGCGCGGCCGAGCACAGCCACCCGGCCCGCCCGACCACCCGCAGGTAGGTCGCGCGCCGAGGTGGGCGGCCGGCACCTCGAGCACCTCGCACCGCCTGTGGAGCTGATATCGCAGACGAATCGGCGCGAGCTGCGGTGACCAGCCGGTAGACCCCCCGCACCGCCTGTGGAGCTGATATCGCCGACGAATCGGCGTGGGGGTGCGCGGGCGACCGCGCTGCCGTCGACGAATTGGCGCGGGGGGGTGCGCGGGGGGGTGCGCGGGGGGGGGGGGGGCGCGGGGGGGGGCGCGGGGGGGTGCGCGGGCGACCGCGCTGCCGTCGACAGGAAGGGGCAGCGACGAGACTGCGATGTCGTCAACGATTCAGCTCCAAAGGAGCGTCGTACCATCCCCTGCCGGACCCGACCCGCCGCTCGCCGCGGTCGGCGCGACGAGTTCGGGGTTGCCTGCCGGTGGTTAGGCTTAGTGATGACCCTCTATTACCGGGACGACGCGGTGCGGGTGACCTCCGAGTCGATCCGGGCAGGCGGTCACGTGATCGCCCTCTCCGACGTGACGTTCGTGTGGCACGCGCGCGGGCCGAAGACCCTCGCGGTGCGGGGCCGGGTGCTCGGCCGAGGCGTCCTGGTCCTGCTGCTCTCGCTGCCGCCGCTGGTCGCGCTGGTCTGCGTGCTCTCGCTGTTGTACACGGCGCAGGACCGGGGCAACTGGACGATGGCGCTGATCATCCTCGCCGCCTGCGCAGTGGGGGCGCTGGCGCTGATGCCGTTCCTGGAGATCCCCCTGAGTTGGCTGGACCGCTCGTACGAGCGCGGCAGCCACGTGCACGAGCTGTGGGTACAGCACCACGGCCGGGAGCAGTTGCTGCTGCGAACGCCCGACGCGCTACGGTTCGGTCAGATCTACCGGGCCGTACAACGCGCCGTCGAACAGCAGGGGGATCCCGAATGAGCAACCGCCGTGGCGAGGCCGCCGCGCTGGCCGGGCTGCTCGCCGCAGCCGGCGTCACGCACCTGCTGCGCCCCGGTGTGTACGACCCGATCGTGCCGCGCGCACTACCCGGGCCGGCCCGTTTCTGGACGTATGCCAGCGGGGTCGCGGAGCTGGCGGTGGCGGCCGCCGTGGCGAACCCGGCCACCCGGCGGGCCGGCGGTCGGGCCGCGGCCGCCCTGTTCGTCGCCGTACTGCCGGCCAACGTGAAGATGGCCGTGGACTGGCGGCACCGGCGTCCGGCGAGGCGGGCCATCGCCTACGGCCGGGTGCCGATGCAGGTGCCGCTGATCTGGTGGGCGCTGCGCGTCGCCAACTCCGGCCGCTAGCCCCGTGCCGGTCAGCCCAACGGCAGGGTGGTGGCGATCGGCCAGCCCACCAGGGCGGCGCCCAGCACTGCCGGCAGCCAGCGCGGGCCCGCGTACCGGCGCAGCACGGTCGCCCAGGCGGCCTGCCAGCCGAGCAGTAGCGCGAACAGCGGCACCACCAGCACCACGAAGCCCGGCGCCAGACCGACCAGCGCCGACGTGGTCAGCACGAGCACGGTGACCGCGACGACCAGCAGGTGTCGCCCCGTCCGCCCGGCGGCGACCAGCTCGACGCCCAGCAGGAAGAGCAGGCAGGCCCCCGCGACCAGCGGAAGCAGCCACCAGCGGGCACCTACCGGCAGTGCCGAGGTCAGACCAGTGTGGATCGGCAGCGCGACGGCGAGGACGGCGTACCCGGTCAGCACCAGCGCCGCGACGGCGATCCGTGCGGGCGCAAGCGGTTGCGGCGTGCCGCCGGGAGGCGGTTGTGACGCGCCCCCCAGGCCCGGTAGCCAGCGCTGACCGGCGATCAGCAGCACCCCGGTGACCAGCAGGAAGCCGGTGACGTAACCGCCGACCGCCAGCGGAAGCCGGGTGGTCGGCAGCACCACCGCGACGGCGGCGCCGACGCCGGCCGCGAGCACCGCGAGCGCGAGCAGAAGCGCGCCACCGGACGACACCCGGCCCGCGGACGGCTCCGGTGCGTCGCCCGGCGCTCGGGCATCCGGCGGCGCCGGTGCGCCGGGCTCCAGGGCGAGCGGGGGTACGGCCGTTCGGCGGCCGGTGGCCCGACGTGGCAGGAGCAGGGCGGCCAGCGGAACCACCCCGATGCCGAAGGCGAGCGCCAGCAGCGCCGCCCCGGCGAGCCGGGTGGTCGGTCGTGGCGCGGGCGCGGAGGCGGTTTCGGCGGCGGTGGGCAGCCAGCCGGCGATCTCCTCGTGGGTACGCACGGCGAACAGCACCGAGATGTGCTCCGCGCCGGGCACCACCACCGCTGACCGTCGGCCCGTGCCTTGACCACGCCGGACGGCGTCGTCAGCCGCCCGGCGGAAGGCCGGGAACTCCGCGCCCCCCACGATCAGCAGCAGCTCCGCCGGCCGGCCCGGAGGCAGCTCGCCCGCGTCGGGCAGCGAGATCGCCACGGTCCGGGCGATCTCGGGGTGCCCGGCGGCGTAGCTGGTGACCGCGCCGGCGCCCATCGAGTGTCCCACCAGGACGATTTCGTCCGCGTCGACGTACGGCCGGGATCGGAGGTAGCCGACGGCCACGTCCAGGTCGGCGGCGAGAGTGGCGGCGGAGCTACCCCGTCCCGCGCCCGGCAGCCGGGCCGGGTTGGCGCCGTGACCGGCGAAGTCGAACAGCAGCGCGACCGCTCCCCTCCGGGCGACGGTGTCGGCGATCGGGCGCATCAGCTGGGCCGAGCCGGCGAAGCCGTGCGCGATCACCACTCCGGGGCGGCGCACGCCGGGCGCCGTAGGACCGGCGCGGACCTCGGTCATCGGAACCCCGTCGACGGTGACCCGCCGGGTGGTGAGGCCGGCGTCCGCCCGGACCAGCACCAGCGTGCCGAGTCCGGCGGCGACCACCGCCAGCACGGCGAGCAGGACGGCCGTTCGGGTACGTGGTGTGCGGTGCGGCGAGGGGGCCGGCATGCCGGCACCCTACCGCCGGAGGGCTCGTTGCGGTGCCTCCCCGATACGGCCCGCCGAGCGGCGTCGGGCGGTGGCGGCGCGGCCGGCGCACACTTGACCCCATGGCCATTCCCCTGCCCACACCGACCGCCATGGTCGGCCTGACCCGATCCGCTCTCGACCAGGCGCTCGGCTCGGCCGCCTCGTTCGCCGCCGTACCCGCCCGCGCGTTCGCGGTGCTGGACGGGGTCGAGGCGCTGCTGGCCCGCATCAACGGCGTGGTGGACCGGATCGAGACGACCCTGGACCGGACCGACCTGGTGCTCACCGACGCCGAGACGGCGGTCCGCGAGGTGGCCGTGATCAGCGCCGCCGCGACCGCCACCGTCGACACCGCCACCGAGGTGGCGACGGCCGCCGCCGCGGTGGTCGAAGAGGCCGATCAGGTCGCACGGGTGGCCGGCAGGGTGGTCGCCGAAGCGGACGCTGTGGCCGCCCGGGCGGCGGCCACCGTGGGCACCGCGGCGGAGGCGGCGGCCACGGCCGCCGAACTGCTGGCGGCGTACGAGCCGGCGCTGCGGCGGGCCGCACCGATGACCGAGAGGTTCGTCGCGCAGCTCAGCCACGAGGAGGTCACCGCGGCGATCCTCCTGATCGACGAGCTGCCCAAGCTCAAGGAGCACCTGACGGCGGACATCCTGCCGATCCTGGCCACCCTCGACCGGGTCGGGCCCGACCTGCACGACCTGCTCGACGTCACCCGCGACCTCAAGCTCGCCGTGGCCGGCATTCCCGGGCTCGGCATGCTGCGCCGGCGCGGCGAGAAGCTCATCGACGACCCCGCCGGCTGAGCCCCCGCCGACCGGCGGAGGCTGTGCCGCCGCCAGTTCAGCAGTCACAGGTGATCGTCGAGCGGGGCGCGGTCAGGTCGTCGACCGGGCGGCGGGTCACCCCGCCCCCGGTCACCACCGGCAGCCCCTCGCGTACCCAGTACTCGAAGCCGCCGAGCATCTCCTTGACCGGGTGGCCGAGCCGGGCGAACTCCAACGCGGCCCGGGTCGCACCGTTGCAGCCCGGCCCCCAGCAGTAGGTGACCACCGCCGAACCGGCCGGGATCAGCCCGGCCGCCCGGTTGGCGATCTCGGCGGTGGGCAGGTGCACCGCCCCCGGCAGGTGGCCCTGCTCCCAGGCGGCCTCCCCCCGGGAGTCGACGACCACCAACCCGGGAGTACGGGCGGACAGGTCGGCGTGCACGTCGCTGACATCCGTCTCGACGGCGAGTCGGGCGAGGAAGTGGGCGGTGGCGGTGGCCGGGTCGGCCGCCGGAACGGCGAAGGTGAAGGTCATGCACCGATCCTGGTCATCGTTCCCGCCTCGGACGAGTGGCGTGAACGACGACCAGCGCTAACATTCCGCCATGCCGACCTCCGTCGTGGCCACCGGTCCACTGCCGGTGCCGACGGCCCGTCGACCGGCCACCGGGCACCGGGTCGCCGTGCTCGCCTACCCGGGCATGTCGGTGTTCGAGACCGGCATCGTCACCGAGGTGTTCGGGCTTCCCCGACCCGAGCTCGACGTCGACTGGTACGACCTGGTCGTCTGCGCCGAGCGGCCCGGCCCGGTGCCGCTGGTCGGCGGCGCCAGCCTGCACACGCCGTACGGCCTGACGGAACTGGCGGCGGCGCAGACGGTCATCGTCGCCGGCGTGCCGGACGTGACCGCTGACCCGTCACCCGACCTGGTGACCGCCCTGCGGCGGGCGCACCGGCACGGTGCCCGGGTCATGTCGATCTGCTCGGGCGCCTTCGCGCTGGCCGGCGCCGGGCTGCTGGACGGGCGTCGGGCCACCACCCACTGGCGGTACGCGGAGCTGCTGGCGCAGCGGTTTCCACGCGTCGAGGTGGATCCGAACGTGCTCTACCTCGACGACGGTGACGTCCTCACCAGCGCCGGAAGCGCCGCCGGGCTGGACCTCTGCGTGCACGTGGTGCGACGGGACCACGGCGCGACGATCGCCAACGCGGTCGCCCGCCGGTTGGTGATCCCCCCGCACCGCGACGGTGGGCAGGCCCAGTTCGTCGAGGCGCCGGTAACCACCGACCCGGACGATGACCGGATAGCCGCCAGCATCGACTGGGCGTTCGCCCACCTCGCCGAGCCGCTGACCGTGGCCCGGCTGGCCGGGCAGGCGCACATGTCGCCCCGCACCTACCTGCGGCACTTCGCGCGGGCCACCGGGACCAGCCCGATCCGGTGGCTGATCGACCAGCGGGTCCGGGCCAGCCTGTCAATGCTGGAGGAGACCGACGCCCCGGTCGAGCAGATCGCCGGCGCGGTGGGGTTCGACACCCCCGTCACCTACCGCCACCACTTCGGCCGGGTCATGCTGACCTCGCCGTCGGCGTACCGCCGGGCCTTCCGGACCGCAGCGGGTGCGGGCCGGCCGGCTTAGCGCGGCGGGTCAGCCCGGGGCGTACAGCTCGTCGATCTCGGTGCGGCGGGGCAGTGCCACCGAGGCGCCGAGCCGGCGTACGCAGGCCGCCCCGGCCGCCGCCGCCCAGCGTACGGCGTCGACCAGGTCCCGTCCCTCACCCCAGCCGACGGCCAGCGCGGCGGTGAACGCGTCGCCGGCCGCCGTGGAGTCGACCACGTCGACCCGGACGGCCGGTACGTGCACCTCGACGCCCTCGCGGTCGACGTACCAGGCGCCCTCGCCGCCGAGGGTGAGCACGGCCCGGGGCACCAGGTCGAGCAGCGCTCGTGGCTCCTCCCGACCTCGGCCGGTGAACGCCTGCGCCTCGCCCTCGTTGACGACCAGCAGGTCGACCGCCGCGAGCAGTTCCGCCGGGACGTCCCGGGCCGGTGCGGCGTTCAGGATGACGCGGGTGCCGGCGGCACGGGCTGCCGCCACGGCGTCGGCCACCGTCTGCACCGGGATCTCCAGCTGGGCGACCAGGACGTCCGCCGCACGGACCGTCGACAACTCCTCCTCGGTGAGGCCGATCAGCGCGTCGTTCGCGCCGGGGACCACCACGATGGCGTTCTCACCCTCCGCGTTGACCATGACCAGCGCCACCCCGGACGCGCCGTACACCACCCGCAGCTGGCCGGTGTCCACGCCGGCGGCGGTGATCCGGGCCCGGATGGTGACGCCGAACGCGTCGGAGCCGATCGCGCCGAGGAAGGCGCAGGAGGCGCCGGCCCTGGCCGCGGCGACGGCCTGGTTGGCACCCTTGCCACCGGGCACCATCACGAAGTCGGTGCCGAGCATGGTCTGGCCCGGTCGCGGCAGCGCGGGCGCCATCGCCACGAGGTCCATGTTGGCGCTGCCCACCACGACCACCCGGGTCTGCGGCATGGTCACCTCCTGCCCGGTCCGGTGGTCAGGCGGCGCGGGCGGTGTAGCGGCCGCCCGAGCGTTCGACCACCAGCGGCAGGCCGAAGGTCTTGGAGAGGTTGTCACCGGTGAGCGTCTCGCCGAGCAGGCCCTGCGCGACCACCCCGCCCTCCCGCAGCAGCAGCGCGTGGGTGAACCCCGGCGGGATCTCCTCCACGTGGTGGGTGACCAGCACCAGGGCCGGGGCGTCCGGGTCGTACGCCAGCTCGGCCAGGCGGGCGACCAGGTCCTCGCGACCACCCAGGTCGAGCCCGGCGGCCGGCTCGTCGAGCAGCAGGAGCTCCGGGTCGGTCATCAGCGCGCGGGCGATCTGCACCCGCTTGCGCTCGCCCTCGGAGAGGGTGCCGTAGCGCCGTTCGGCGAGGCTGCCGATGCCGAGCTGGCTCAGCAGCGCCCGAGCCCGAGCCTCGTCGCCCCGGTCGTAGCTCTCCCGCCAGCGGCCGACCACCGACCAGGCGGCGGTCACCACCACGTCGCTGACCTGCTCGTCGGCGGGCAGCCGCTCGGCGAGCGCGGCGGTGGAGAGCCCGATGCGGGTACGCAGCTCGTTGACGTCGGTGCGGCCGATCCGTTCGCCCAGCACGTGGGCGACACCGGTGGTGGGGTGCAGTCGCCCGGCGGCGAGGTTGAGCAGGGTGGTCTTGCCGGCCCCGTTGGGCCCGAGCACCACCCAGCGCTCGTCCAGCTCGACCCGCCAGGTCAGGTCCTGCAGCAGCGCGGTGCCGGACCGGCGTACGCCGACGCTGTCGAGGCTGACCACCAGATCCGGGTCCACGGGCGCGGCGGCGGATGCGGCGCCGGTGGCGCCGGGGATCAGGTCACCAGTCACCGGACCATCCAACCACGCAGCGCCTGGGCGCCCCCCACGGGCGGCGCCTCGGCCATAGGGTGAAGCGCCGTGTCGTTGATCACCAGATCCGGAGGACCGCCCATGCCCGCTCGAGGTACGGGACCGCGCGGATGAGCGCGGTCATCGAGATCGAGGGTCTGCGCAAGACCTTCCACAGCGTCCGCAACGGCCGACGGGTCGCGGTCGACGGGTTCGACCTGCTGGTCGAGGAGGGGCAGGTGCATGGCTTCCTGGGTCCGAACGGGTCCGGAAAGACCACCACGCTGCGCGCCCTGCTGGGGCTGGTCCGGGCCGACAGCGGACGGATGACGGTGCTCGGTGAGCCGTCGCCGCACCTGCTCCCCCGGGTCGCCGGCAGGGTGGGCGCCATCGTGGAGAGCCCGCAGTTCTTCGGCAACTTCACCGGGCACCGCACGTTACGGCTGCTGGCCCGGGCCGGTGGGGTGCCGACCTCGCGGGTGGACGAGGTGCTGGAGCTGGTGAACCTGCAGGACCGGGGCGACGACCGGGTCAAGGGCTACTCGCTGGGCATGAAGCAGCGCCTCGCGGTGGCGTCCGCGCTGCTCAAGGACCCGCAGCTGCTCATCCTCGACGAGCCGGCGAACGGGCTGGACCCGGCCGGCATCCGGGAGATGCGGGATCTGATGCGGTCGTTGGCGGCGGCCGGCGTGACCGTGCTGGTGTCCAGTCACATCCTGGCCGAGATCCAGCTGATCTGCGACCACGTGACGATCATCTCGCGGGGGCGGCGGGTGGCGTCCGGCCGGGTGGACGAGGTGCTGGCCGGCTACGACCGGCACGAGTTCATGGTCCGGGTGGCGGAGCCGGAGCGCGCCGCCGAGCTGCTGCGCGCGGCGGAGTTGGAGGCGACCGTCGACGGCGGCGTGCTGGTCGTGGGCGGAGCGACCGACCCGACGGTGATCAGTCAGGTGCTCGGCGAGCAGGGGCTGTGGGTGGGCGAGTTGACCCCGCTGCGGCCCGATCTGGAGAGCGTCTTTCTCGAGTTGACCGGCGCGGGCGAGCACCCGTCGGTGCCTCGGCAGTCCGACGACTCGGCGCTGCCGCCCGGCGGACAGGGCGACGCTGTGATCAATCTCAATCGGGGAGTGGACGCGTGAACCTGGTTCGTGCCGAGTTGGAGCGGCTGTCCGCGCGTCGCTTCGTGCAGCTCATGGTCGTCCTGCTGGCGCTGGCATTCGCGGTCACCGCGGCGACCACCCTGGCCGGCTCCCACAAACCGAGCGCGGACGAACTCAGCTCCGCGCGGGCCCAGGCGACCGAGGCCCGGCAGAGCCTGGAGACCACCTTCCAGCAGTGCCTGGCCAGACGGAACGGCACGCTCCCGCCGAGCGACACGGAGGAGTACTTCCCCGCCGACTGCTCGGAGATCGACCCGATCCGGCAGGAGCGGCTGCCGATCGCGGCCGACTTCCTTCCCGGAGTGTTCAGTTTCGCCGAGCAGGCTCGCCCACTGCTCTACTTCCTCATCGCGTTCCTGGTGCTGTTCGGTTTCCTGGTCGGCGCCTCCTACATCGGCGCGGATCTGAACTCCGGTGGAGTGGTGAATCTGCTGCTCTGGCGGCCGCGCCGGATGACGGTGCTCGGCACCAAGCTGGGCACCCTGCTCGGCACGGTGTTGGCGCTGGCGGTGGCGGCCTCGCTGGTCTATCTCGCCACGTTCTGGGTGATCGGGCAGACCGCCGGCCTGGCCGGCCGCCTCAGTGGCGACTTCTGGCGCTCACTGGCGGCGGTGCACGGGCGTGGTCTGGTGCTGGTGCTGCTGGCCAGCGCGGTGGGCTTCGGCATCGCCACGCTGGGCCGCCACACGTCGGCGGCGCTCGGCGCGCTGGCCGCGTACGCGGTGGTCTGGGAGTTGGGTGCCCGACTTGTGCTGACGATCGTCGATGCCCCCCGCCCGGATCAGCTGATGCTCTCCAGTTACATCGGGGCGTGGCTCAACGGTGGGGCGCGGTTCTACGATCACCGGGTCTGCGCGGGCAGCAACGGGTACGACACCTACTGCGACGGCGCCTACACGCTGGCCGGGGCGCCCGCCCTGGTGGTGCTGCTCGTGCTGACCGGCGGTCTGACCGCGGCGGCGTTCGCCGTGTTCCGTCGTCGTGACCTGATCTGAGCCCGACGTCGGCCCCCTTCGCTCCGCACCCGTCAGTGCACCACCCCTGGTGGGTGAGCGGTGCGGAGCGAGGGAGAGCCGAAAATAATCCCTCACATGACCGTTCCAGGAGGCTCAGCCGACGGTGGAGCCGAACACCTCGTCGCGGACGGCGTCCAGGGCGGTCCGCAGCGCACCCCGCAGGATCGGCTCCTCGGTCAGCCCGGTGGGCACCACTCGCGGCCGGACCAGGGTGATGGCCGCGACCTCCTGCTGCACCCGGTCGGCGAGCGCCGCCCCGCCGGCCTGACCGACCTCACCGGCGAGCACCACCAGCGGCGGGTCGAGCACCACGCACGTGCTGGCCACTCCGAGCGCGAGCCGACGCGCCAACTCGTCGAGCATCGGGCCGCCAGCGGCGCCGTCCGCGACGGCGGCGCGAACCGCGTCGGCGACGTCGGTCTCCGGGTAGCCGTGCTCACGGGCGATCGCGCGCACCGAGTCCCCGCCGACCAACTGCTGGAAGGCCGGCTTGGCGCGGCGGGAGACGTCGCGCGGGATCGGCGCGCCGGGCACCGGCAGATAGCCGATCTCACCGGCTGCACCACTGCTGCCGTGGTGCAGCCGCCCGCCCAGCATGATCGCCAGGCCGAGGCCGGCGCCCACCCAGACCAGCACGAAGTCCTCCAACCCCTGCGCGGCGCCGGACTGCGCCTCGGCCACCGCGGCCAGGTTGACGTCGTTCTCGAAGACCACCGGGGTGTGCAGGTCGTCGCGCAGGGCGGCCAGCAGGCCGCTGTGCCAACGCGGCAGGTTGAAGGCGAAGGTGATGTCACCGGTGCCGGGGTCGACCAGACCCGGGGTGCCGAGCACGATCCGCCGTACGCTGCTGAGCTGCGCCTGGGCGCTGCTGGCGGCCTGTACGACGGCGTTGTGCACCACGCCCACCGGGTCGTCGGTGTCCCGAGTGGACTGCTCCACCCGCCCGATCACCTCGCCGGTGATGTCGGCGCACGCGGCGACCACCCGGTCCGGCCCGACGTCCACGCCGACCACGTGCGCGCTGCTGGGGCGCACCGCGTAGAGCTGGGCGTTCGGTCCCCGGCCACCGGCCTGTTCGCCGACGCGGCTGACCAGGCCGCGCTCCTCCAGCCGCTCCACCAGCTGGGACGCGGTGACCTTGGACAGCCCGGTCAGCTCGCCGAGCCGGGCGCGGGTCAGCGGCCCCCGCTCGAGGAGCAGTTCCAGTGCCGCACGGTCGTTGAGCGCCCGCAACAGGCGGGGGGTGCCGGGCAGCCTGGTCGCACTCATGCCACGTCCTCTAGTTTTAGTAAACTTTGCTAACTGTAAACCGACCTGCGAACGGGTAGCCGTAGCGTAACGGCCACCCGGAGGTGAAACGCTCGGCCGACCCGGCAGGGCGATGACCACCGCCGGTACGACGTTCGTGTCCGCCGGGCACCGAAGGGGGAAGATCACGTGGGGCTGGATCCAGGACTGCGCCGGCTTGCGCTGGGCACGTTGCTCGCCGCATACCCGGGACCGGTTCCGCCGGACTGGGCCGTCGACCTGGTGGCCGACGGGCTTGCCGGGCACACCCTCTTCGGCACCAACGTGCACGACCCGGCCCAGGTCGCGGCGAGCACCGCGGCCCTGCGCGCCGGCCGTGCCGACGTGTTGATCGCCATCGACGAGGAGGGTGGCGACGTGACCCGGCTGGCCCACGCCACCGGCAGCCCGTACCCCGGCAACGCCGCCCTCGGCGCGATCGGGGACGTGCCGCTCACCCGACGGGTCTACCGGGCCATCGGCGCCGAGCTGGCCGCGCTCGGCATCACCGTCAACCTGGCCCCGACCGTGGACGTGAACACCGCCGACGACAACCCGGTGATCGGCACGCGGTCGTTCGGTGCCGACCCGGTGCGGGTGGCCGCCCACTCGGCCGCCGCCGTGACCGGCCTGCAGGCGGCCGGCGTCGCCGCGTGCGCCAAGCACTTCCCCGGCCACGGCGCCACCGTCACCGACTCCCACCACGAGCTGCCCACCGTGGACGTCCCGCTGGACCTGCTGCGCCAGCGCGACCTGCCGCCGTTCGCCGCGGTCGTCGCCGCCGGGGCGCGTGCCGTGATGACCGCGCACATCCGGGTGCCGGCACTGACCGGCACCGGTCCGGCCACCTTCAGCCGGGCCGTCCTGGTCGACCTGCTGCGCACCGAGTACGGCTTTGCCGGCGCGGTGGTCACCGACGCCCTGGAGATGAAGGGTGCCGCCGTGGCCGCCGGCGGTGTCGGCCCGGCCGCGGTCCAGGCCCTGACCGCCGGCGCCGACCTGCTCTGCATCGGCGCGAGGGTCGACGCCGAACTGGTCGAGCGGGTGGCCGCCGAGATCGGCGAAGCGATCACCGACGGCCGGTTGGCGATCGCCCGGGTCGAGGAGGCGGCCGGCCGCGCCGCCGCGCTCGCCGCCTGGACCCGGGCCGCCGCCAGGTCGTCGGCCAGCAACGACACCGATCTGGGGTACGCGGCAGCGCGCCGGGCGGTCCGCGTGGACGGTGTGCTCACCGGCCTGGGCAGTCCCCTGGTGGTGCAGCTGCACACCGAGTCGACCATCGCCGAGGGGCGCGTGCCGTGGGGCCTCGGCCCGCACCTGGACGCGGTGCAGGAGATCCGGGTGGTCGCCGCCGAGACCGATCCGGCGACGCTGCGGGGGCTGGCCGGCGATCGGCCGATCGTGCTGGTCGGGCGGCACCTGCACCGGCTGCCCGGCGGCCCCGAGCTGATCGCCGAGCTGGCCGCGGCGCATCCCGTGGCCGTGGTGGAGATGGGCTGGCCGGCGCAGTGGCGGCCGGCTGGCGTACGCGCCTTCGTCACCACGTACGGCGCCAGCCACGCCAACGGGCGGGCAGCGGCCGAGGCGCTCGGTCTGGCCGGCTGAGTCGGAGCGGGCGCTCCCCGCTCTTGAACATGTTCAAGAACTGTCCTACGCTGATGCCGTCGGTAGTTGAACATGTTCAAGAAGGGCGTCCAACATGGACATCAAGGTCTGGATGTACCTGGTCTATCTCGCGGTCAGCATCGGCCTGACCATCTGGGTGGCCCGGGCGCTGTCCCGCAACGGGCAGGTCTTTCTCGAGGAGGTGTTCGCCGACGAGCGGCTGGCCCGGGCGGTGAACAACCTCCTGGTGGTCGGCTTCTACCTGCTCAATCTCGGCTACGTGACGGTCGCCATGAAGCACCGCGACCCGGTGGGCTCGACCAGCCAGGCGATGGAGGAGCTGTCCATCAAGATCGGCCTGGTGCTGCTCGTGCTCGGCGCGCTGCACTTCTTCAACGTCTTCGCGCTCAGCCGTTACCGCCGGGGTCGGCTCCGCCAGCTCGCCACCCACCCGCCCATCGCACCGATCGGCCGACTGCCCATGCAGCCCGGACCGCAGGGCGCCTATCCGACCGCGCACCCGACCGGACCGCTTCCGACCGGACCGCTTCCGACCGGCGCGCAGCCGGGTGCCGGCTCGACCAGCCAACCGCCGAGCCGATGACCGTCTCACCGACCGGAGGCCCCGGCCGGCTGCCGGATCCCACCGCTGGCTCCGAGGGTGGGATCCGGGGGTTCACCGTCCTGTTCGACGCGAACTGCCCACTCTGCCGCGCCGCCCGCCGATGGCTGACCTCCCGCGCCCAGCTCGTACCCCTGGAATTCGTGCCGGCCGGCTCGGCCGAGGCCCGACGGCGCTTTCCCGGGCTCGACCACGACGCGACGCTGCGTGACCTCACCGTGGTGGCGGACACCGGCGAGGTGTACGCGGGCGACGGCGCCTGGTTCGCCTGCCTCTGGGCGTTGGCCGACCACCGGTCGGCGGCCGAGCGGCTGGCCCGACCGCACCTGCTGCCGCTCGCCCGGCAGGTGGTGGCCACCGCCTCGGCGATCCGGGAGCGGATTCGCGATCCATGGGCCGAGCCGGTCGACGAGCTGGCGGGATACGGTGACCTCGATGACCGAGCAGACTGCGCCGACGACCGCTGCGGGTGATCCGGCGACCGCCAGAGGTGAGCAGACCCGGCTGCTGATCCGGGACACCGCGATGCGGCTGTTCCGCGAGCGCGGTTACGCCCAGACCACGATGCGCGCGATCGCGCAGGAGGCCGGCGTGGCGGTCGGCAACGCCTACTACTACTTCGGCTCCAAGGACCACCTGATCCAGGAGTTCTACGCCCAGTCCCAGACCGAGCACCGGGCCGCCGCGCAGGCGGTGCTCGACCGGGAGGAGGCGTTCGGCGCCCGACTCGCCGGGGTGCTGCACGCGGGCATCGACGTGCTGACCCCGTCCCACGCGTTCGCGGCCACCTTCTTCAAGACGGCCGCGGAACCCACCTCACCGCTCAGCCCGTTCTCCACGGAATCCTCCGGCCCCCGCGAGGCGGCGATCGATCTCTTCCGCGAGGCGCTGACGGGCTCGACCGCCAAGGTCGACGCCGAGCTGCGCCCCCAGCTGCCCGAGCTGCTCTGGCTGGCGTACATGGGGGTGGTTCTCTACTGGGTGCACGACCGGTCACCCGGGCAGACGAAGACCCGGCAGTTGATCGACGGCGCCGTGCCGTTGATCGACCGGCTGGTGGCGCTGTCCCGCCTGCGGGTGCTCCGCCCGGTGACCCGGCAGGTCTTCGACCTCATCCGCACGCTACGTCACTGACCGGTCGTCACCCCTCAGCAGCTCATCCCCAGGTCAAGTCCACTATTCGACACTCCGAACCAACAGCTCACGCCTTGCACCACGCCTCTTCGATACGTAGCGTGATCGCGAGGAGGCGGCCCGCACGCCGCGCGGTCGCTCGCCCCGAACGGGGACCTGGGGGGAGGCTGCGGACCGTGGATCCGGCCCGGGATCCACGGTCCGCGCCCGACGACGGCAGCTCAACGCGGATAGACCCCGTAGGCGCGCCAGCCCCGATCCGGAAAGCCGGCCGCGTCCGCGACCCGGGCAGACGCCTGGTTGTCCCGCTCGTGCAGGTACGTGGGCACTGCGCCCTCGTCGAGCACCCGCCGGGCGGCCTGTGCCACGAGCCGGCGGGCGAGGCCGCGCCCCTGAGCGGCGGCCACGGTGCCGACGGCCAACTCCTGCCCGTACGCGTCGTGCCGTTTGATCCCGACTCCGGCCAGGTAGTTGCCGTCCGCGTCGCGGACCACCAGCACCGGCCGGTCGAACAGGCGCACCCAGGGCGGCAGATCGGGGGCCGTCGGCGCGATCCACTCCCCGACGTCGGGCAGCGGTGCCGGTGCCAGTGACCACCGGAACGGGCCGTCGTGCACACACCAGTCGGGCGTTCCGACGGCCGCCGGCAGCGCCGGCAGCAGCTGATCCGGCTCCCGCCGGGCGAGTGCGCGGATCGCCGCCACCCGGTCCGGCGCAACGGAGAGGACGGCGCTCTGCCCGGTGTCCACGGCGAGCGCCGGGCGCAGCCGACCATCCCAGGCCGGTTGGGCCCGCCGCTGGGAGGCGACCACGTGCAGCCCCGCTGGGGCCGGCCACTGGCCGAGCCAGGTGGCCAGGTGCAGCTGAAGCCGCCGGTCGAGCATGCGCACCTCCCCGTCACCCGGCCCGTCGTGATCATGGTACGCCCGGCGAGGAGACCCGGCGGGCGATCCGCCAGCGCCGGAGTCCGCGCCCGTCGAAGCTCGTTTCCGACGGCCGGATCACCTCCGACGGCCCTTCAAGCACCCGGACGGATCGACCGTCATATGTATTTCCATACATGGACACCTTTGTCTGGGAGGGTGTGGTCATGCCGAATCAGCCGAACGACCGCTTCCAGCAGGACCCCGAGCGAATGTGGCGGTCAACGGAGCCCGCCGATCGCTGCCCGACCCAGCCGCGCTACCGGGGGCCCCGGATCGGGGGCGACCCCGACGGCCTGTCATGGGCCGAGGTGAACAGGCGGCCCGCCGTCGCCAGTCCGCACCACCTGAACACACGCTGACGACACACCCGAGCCGTCCAACGCGGGCTTTCGCACACCTGTCGGGTAACGTCTTCTGGTCCGGCACCCCGGCCTACGACAGGAGCAGCTCCGCGCATGGGCAAGAAGACGATCCACGTCTCCGACTTCAGCGGCACGGTCCTGCAGACCGACGACGAGGTGGTTCGCATCGTCGTCCTGGAGCACCCAGACCTGATCGCCGGGCCCGTGCAGCTGGACGCCACTCCGGTCGAGGTGGAGAACATCGACGACGCCGCGTTGGACGTGGCGGTGGTCGAGGTTCACGACCGGCACGGTGGTGGCGAGCCCCGCCGGGTGGTGCTGACCGCCAGCGAGTTCGACGCGATGGCCACCGACGTACCGATGGCGCAACTGCTGAGGACGGCCGAGCGGGTCCGTCCGCCCAAGGCCCGCAAGAGCGCCGAGAAGATCGACTACGGCACGCTGGAACACGCTGGCCGGCCACACCGGGGGCGGGTCACCGAGGAGGAGGCCCGGTTGGTGCGCGAGCAGCTCGACGACGTCAACAAGCGGCTCGCCGACGCGGGCGTACGCCAGATCGATGCGGCCGATCCGGAGCACGCCCTGCGCTACGGCTTTCCGACGCCCTGAGCCAGCGAGGTCACTTGTGCCCGGCGAGGGCGGCGAGGAGGTCGGCCTCGACGGCCGCCTTGTCGAGCCCGAGGCCGGTGAGCACGCCCGTGCCGTCCTCCTGCTCCAGCAGCGCGAGCAGGATGTGCTCGGTGCCGATGTAGTTGTGCCCGAGCCGGAGCGCCTCCCGGAAGGTGAGCTCCAGCGCCTTCTTGCCGCGTGCGTCGTACGGGATGAGCTCCGGGACCTGGTCGGAGGCCGGCGGGAGAACGGCGCCCACGGCCTCCCGAACGGCCTCCGGCGACACGCCGCGACCGACGAGCACCCTGGCCGCCAACCCCTCCGGCTCGGCCAGCAGGCCGAGGAGCAGGTGCTCGGCGCCGATCTCCACGTTGCCGCTGGCGCGCGCCGCCTCCTGCGAGGCCACCACCACGTTGCGGGCCCGGGGGGTGAACCGGCCGAAGCCGGCGTTGGGGTCGAGGGCCGCCGCCTCGGTCGAGGGCTTCGCCACGAACCGCTTCTGGGCGGCCTGTTTGCTGACCCCCATGCTGCGACCGATGTCGGTCCAGGAGGCGCCCGAACGCCGGGCCTGGTCGACGAAGTGCCCGATCAGGTGGTCGGCGACCTCCCCCAGGTGGTCGGCAGCGATGACCGCGTCGGTGAGCTGGTCGAGCGCGTCGGTGTGCACCTTCTTGATCGCCTGGATCAGGTCGTCGAGCTTGACCGTGCTGGACATCTGTAGAGGTTTCGTCATGCGTCAACCATAGGTTGACGTAAGTGCTCCGTCAACCCTGGGTTGACGTGAGCCTCCGCCTGCCGCCCGTCGGTCGCGGCGCAGTTCAGCCCCAGGTCTGCGGCGCGGGCTGGCGGGTGGTGGCGTTGAGCCGGTTGAAGAAATTGCTGGTGGCCACCCAGAGCACGATCGCGGCGAGTTCCTTCTCGCCGAAGTGCCGGGCCGCCTCCGCCCAGATGTCGTCGGGCACGGCATCGGCCCGGTCGGCGAGCCGGGTGGCGGCCTCCGCGAGCGCGAGCGCGGCACGCTCGGCCTCGGTGAAGTACGGCGTCTCCCGCCAGGCGGCCACCGCGAACAACCGCTCCTCGGTCTCACCCGCCTTGCGGGCACCCCGGGCACCGGCGTCGACGCAGGCGCTGCACCCGTTGATCTGACTGACGCGCAGGTGCACCAGCTCCAGCGTCCCGGTCGGCACGCCGGCCGAGTGCGCGGCCTTGTACAGCAGGTTGATCGCCTTCGCGGTGTCCGGCAGCAGCGCGGCGGGGTTCTGGATACGGGCTTCGCTGATCATGTTCGTCGTCCCATCCTGTTAGGCTCCCCGGCGTTGTCGCGGTGCGAGGTCCGGGTCTTCACCGGGATGTCGACCGACGAGCCGACGACGTGACAGATGTGGCGGCGGTCACAGGAACGGTCAGGTACGCGCGGGGGTGCAACGGCCATGAGTGAAGCGGACCTGCTGGCCCGACGCTTCGAGGAGAACCGGCCGCGGCTGCGCGCGGTCGCCCAGCGGATCCTGGGCTCCGGCAGCGAGGCCGAGGACGCCGTCCAGGACACCTGGCTGCGGCTCAGCCGGGCGGACGTCGCCGACATCACCAACCTGCCCGGGTGGCTGACGACCGCCGTCGGAAGAGTCTGCCTGGACCGGCTGCGAACCCGTACCACCCGCTCCGAGCAGCCGTGGGACACCGCCGGGCCGGAGCCCGACCCGACCGACGGCGGCCCGGTCGACCCGGAGCGGGAGGCCATGTTGACCGAGTCGGTCGGCCGTGCGCTCCTGGTCGTCCTGGACACCCTCGCACCGACCGAGCGCTTCGTGTTCGTGCTGCACGACATGTTCGCGGTCTCGTTCGAGGAGATCGCCGCCGTGGTCGATCGCACTCCTGCCGCCGTCCGGCAGATCGCCAGCCGGGCCCGTCGGCGGGTGCACCAGGACGGGACCGTCCTCCAGACCGATCCGGCCCGTCAGCGGCGGGTGGTCGAGGCGTTCCTCGCCGCCTCCCGGGAGGGTCGGTTCGACGACCTGGTCAGCCTGCTCGACCCGCACGTCGTGTTTCGCGCCGATCCGGTGGCCGTGGGCTTCGGGTCGGTCGCCGAAAGGAGCGGCTCGGCCGTCGTCGCCGGATTCTTCAACGGCCGCGCACAGGGGGCGGTGCCGGCGTACGTCGACGGCCTGCCGGGCGCGGTCGTGGAACTCGGCGGGGGCGGCCGACTCGCGCTCAGCTTCATCGTCACCGATCGGATCATCGGTATCGAGGTGGTGGCCGACCCCGCACAGCTCGCCACGCTCGACCTGGTCGTCGGTTAGGTGGAGCGGCAGTCGGTCGACGCGATGGATACGGTGGCTCCGGTCAGGCCGGTTCAGCTGCGAAGGGACGAGACTGTGCGGCTGCACGTGGGATGTGCGATGTGGACCCACAGGTCGTGGCAGGGACGCCTGCTGGCACATCCTCTCGCGCCGCAGGAGCGCCTGCGGCACTACGCCGGCTGGTGCGACGCCGTCGAGGGCAACACGACGTTCTACGCGACGCCGGCCAGGGAGACCGTGGCGTCCTGGGCCCGGCAGACCGATCCCGACTTCCGGTTCGTCCTCAAACTCCCGAAGGTCATCACGCACGATCGCCGGCTCACCGACGTCGATGATCCGCTGCGCGCCTTCCTGGCTGCGATCGAGCCGCTCGGCCCGCGCGCCCACGCCCTCTGGATCCAACTGCCGGGATCGTTCTCCCCCTCCGACGTTCCCACCCTGAGCCGGTTCCTGGGCCGGCTCCCCCGGTCACACCGGTACGCCGTGGAGGTCCGCCACCCCGCGTTCTTCGACGACCCCCGGGCCGCCCGGCTGCTCGAGGAGGCACTCACCGCCGCGGCCGCCGAGTGGGTGCCCTTCGACACCACCGCGTTCTTCGCGAGCCCGCCGACCAGCGACGCGGAACGGGAGGCCTGGACCAGAAAGCCGCGCGTGCCGCTCCGGTCTCTCGCGCTGACCGACCGGCCGATCGTGCGCTACCTCGGTCGCGACGACACCACGCGGACCGTCGAGGGGTGGCAGCGCTGGGTCGACGTCACCGCCACCTGGCTGCGCGAGGGACGCTCGCCGACCATGTTCGTCCACACCCCGGACAACGCCGACGCGCCCGTGTTGGCCCGCCGGTTCCATGACGAGGTACGGGCGCGCGTACCCCGGCTCGACGCACTGCCCGAGCCGATACCCGTCGAACCCCTGACTCTCTTCTGACCGCTTCTGACCTCTCCGGTCGGTCGGACGGTTGGCGACGTGGCCGGTTGGGTAGCTGACTCGGCATGGATGGATTTCTCTGGGTTGGCGTGGCCATCGCCGTACTCGCCGGTGTCATCGGCGTCCCGCTCGCGCTGAAGTACTTCGGCAAGCGGGACTGACCAGGAGTTACCACCGGCCGGGCGGCGCGGTTCCACAGAGCACGGCATTGGCATCGATCACAGCCGCTGCCGTGTAGAGATCTTTGGTGCTCAGCGACATTTGAACTCGTCATTGCGAGTCTGTAACGGCTGCGTTATGTTAGCGCTCACAGGCCTGAATTCATCGCCGCATCTCGATCTCATTCATCGTCGAGCTTCGATATAGGGAGCTCGTCCGAACCGCCGTGTCCCCACCCCACCCCATACCGCGAACGGAAGGGGTCACCAGATGACACCCCTGCTGCACCGTCGGCGCCGACGTACCGCCATTCTCGCGGCTGCCACCGTGGGCGCCCTCGTGACGGGCGCCCTGGTCCACACCGGCACATCGGCGGCGGCCTCGTCGCAGCCCTGCGACCTCTACGCCGCCGGCGGCACACCCTGCGTCGCCGCACACAGCACCACCCGAGCGCTGTACGGCTCGTACAACGGCCCGCTCTACCAGGTCAGACGCTCGTCGGACAACGCCACCAGAGACGTCGGCCTCCTGAGCGCCGGCGGATACGCCAACGCCGCCACCCAGGACGCGTTCTGCTCCGGGACGACCTGCCTCATCACCATCATCTACGACCAGTCCGGTCGGAACAACCGGCTCACCCAGGCGCCCGGCGGCTACTTCCCCGGCCCCGGTCCGGGCGGTGTCGACAACCTCGCGGTCGCGACCGCGGCACCGATCACGATCAACGGCCACAAGGCGTACGGCGTCTACGTGGTCCCCGGTACCGGGTACCGCAACAACAACACCAACGGCATCGCGACAGGTGATCAGCCGGAGGGGATCTATGCGCTCTTCGACGGCACGCACTACAACAACGGCTGCTGCTTCGACTACGGCAACGCCGAGACGAACAGTCGGGACAACGGCAACGGCACCATGGAGACGATCTACTTCGGAAACAACACGGTCTGGGGCTACGGCGCGGGCCCCGGCCCGTGGGTCATGGCCGATCTCGAGAACGGCCTGTTCTCCGGGTACGAGCGACGCTACAACGCCAACAATCCGACGGTGAGCCACCGGTTCCTCACTGCCATCGTCAAGGGCGAGCCGAACCACTGGGCCATCCGGTCCGGCAACGGGCAGTCCGGCGGCCTGTCGACCTCCTACAACGGCGTACGCCCCAACGTCGCGGGCTACAACCCGATGAAGAAGGAGGGTGCCATCCTGCTCGGCATCGGCGGTGACAACAGCATCGGCGCCCGCGGCACCTTCTACGAGGGCGTGCTGACCTCCGGCTACCCGTCGGACGCCACCGAGAACTCTGTGCAGGCCACCATCGTCGCCGCCAGGTACCAGCCCTCCGGATCGAGCGGAAGCACGTTGACCCCCGGGTCGACCGTCTCGTTGCGAGCCACCACCGCCTGCTGCACCACCCGCTACCTGAACCACTCGGGCAGTGACGTGGTCACCTCGGTGGTCACCTCGTCCAGCTCGGCCACCGACAAGGGCAACGCGTCCTGGATCGTCCGCAGCGGCCTGGCGAACAGCGCGTGCGTCTCCTTCGAGTCGAAGAACACCTCGGGCAACTACCTCCGCCACCGCAACTACCAGCTGTACCTGAACGCCAACGACGGCACCGCATTGTTCCGGGCCGACGCGACGTTCTGCCCGGAGGCCGGCAAGAGCGGCCAGGGCACCTCGCTGGCGTCGTCCAACTTCCCCACCCGCTACATCCGCCACTACAACAACATCGGCTACATCGCCAGCAACGGAGGTCCCAACACCTTCGACGCCGGCAACCTGTGGTACGAGGACGTGAGCTGGGCGGTCAGTGCGCCCTGGACCCCCTAGCGGTTCGGGAACGCCTCGGCGGACGTGGACGAATCGACCACACCCTGCCACCCGCGACGACCGGCCCGGGCGATGCTGACCCGGGCCGGTCGACCAACGGCGGCCCACGACCCACGTCGCGGGCCGCTGCGCGTGGCCCCCCGACGCTTCACGGCACTGCTGACCAAGCCGTTGCGCGCCGGCAGCTCCGTCGTCCGCCACGGCGGATAGCGTGATCGCAGACGACATCGACGGAGGGACACCCGATGAGCCTGCGAGGATTCGCCACACTCACCCTCTGGGCCGACGACGTTGCCGCGGCCACCGCCTGGTACGCGGAGTTCCTGGGCACGGAGGCCTACTTCCTCCGGCCGGGCCCCGACGGACGCCCCGCCTACACCGAGTTCCGCATCGGCGACTACCAGGCCGAGATGGGGATCATCGACCGCAGGTACGCGCCGCCCGGCCCGGCCGTACCCGGCGGCGCCGTCATGCACTGGCACGTCGACGACCTCGACGCCACGGTGCGGCGACTGCTGGCCATGGGCGCCACCGAACACCAGCCGATCACTCCCCACGGCGACGAGGGGTTCGTCACGGCGTCGGTGGTCGACCCGTTCGGCAACGTGCTGGGCGTCATGAACAACCCGCACTACCTCGACGTCCTGTCGTCCAGCAAGC
Organism: Micromonospora sp. 067-2; assembly: GCF_046549295.1. Lineage (NCBI taxonomy): Bacteria > Bacillati > Actinomycetota > Actinomycetes > Micromonosporales > Micromonosporaceae > Micromonospora > Micromonospora sp. 067-2. The sequence goes on from NZ_JAJPWB010000008.1 coordinate 321,540, forward strand.
CGGCGTGACACGTTGCCTCTCTCGAGTGACACGCTCTAGTCCTGCTCACCCTGGTCCACCGCCTGCCTGACCAGGTCGGCGGCCTCGTCGGGGGCCACGCCACTGGCGATGAGCAGGTCGTGCGCGGCTGTCCGGAATTCACCCACGGCGATCAGCCCGGAGTAGCCCAGGCGTCGGGCATGCTGGCGGCCGTCGTCCGGCGATCTGCTCCCCTGCGCTCGTCCGGCCAACCGCACAGCCGCCAGGACCTGCTCGCGCGCGCCGTGGGGCTCCTCGCGCGCCCGGATCGCGAATCGCAGAGTCTGCACACTGTCGGCCAGCAGGTCGATGGCCGCCGGAAGCTCCGCAGGTATCGGCTCACCGTCCTTCAGAGCTGTCGTCAGTCGCCGTGCGACAGACCGGCAACTGTGCAGGCTGCGCTCCAGATGCCGGACAGCCGTGGTGTAGAACGACAGGGAGGTGCGGTCGCGCCAGCGGAGCGGTGCCAATCGCACCACCTCCTGGGCGGCGCCGAGCCCCTCGTCAAGCGCGGTCAGCCGTGGGTCGAGATCGCGCAACCGGCGTAGGCTCCGCTCGGCCTCAGCGAGATCTCGGGCACGTAGCGAGGCAGCCAGGGCGCGCATGGCGGCGATCCCCGGATCGAGGACGGGTTCGGCCAGCCGCCGCACCGTTCGTTGGGGGTGGATGGGCACCAGAAGCAGACCGACGGCCAACCCGACCAGCCCACCGACCGCGGCGTCGACGAAGCGGGGGATGGACAGGTCACGCACGGGCGGCTCCAGGGTGGCGATGAGCACCGCCGTACCGCCGGCCTGGGTCAACAGCGAGCCACCGCCCTTGAACAGGATGGCCACGATGATCGCCAGCACGACGACCACGCCGGTCTGCCAGGGTCCGATGCCGAACAGCGGCATGAGCGTGTCACCGACGGCGAGCCCGAGGACCACCCCGGCCAGTAGCTCGATCGTGCGCCGTAGGCGTGTCCCCATCGAGGCGGCCACGATGCCGACCGCGGTGGTGGGCGCGAAGACCGGCGAGGTGTTACCCAGAAACCGGTACGCCACGAACCAGGCGATCGCCGCCGCGATGCCAGCCTGCAACGCGAGCAGACCGAACAGGCGTAACCGCCAGACGCGAGCACGGAGCCCCTGTTGCCCACGCCTGTGAAGGCCCGCCAACGTCCGGCCGACCGGCGACCGCCCGTGCGGTGCCCGGTTGGATTCGGCGGCCGGCTCCTGGTTCGCGGGCACGCGCGCCGCCTACCCGCTGTGGGCGAACCTATCCGGGGGCGGCTCGAGCGCCGCGCTCGGCGACTGATCTGGAGCGTCAGCCCGCCGGCCGGCGGATCTGAACGCCTGGGTTGGCGCAGTGTGCCAGCGGTTCGCCCCGCAGGTAGCGTCCGGCCTCCGCGGCGATGATCCGGGCGGCGTTCTCCGCGGTCTGCCGGCTGGCACCGGCCAGGTGGGGGGTCATCACCACGCCGCGGGTACGCAGCAGCCGGGCGCCGGCGGGGATGGGCTCCTCGGGGAACACGTCGAACGCGGCCCCGAAGAGCTTCCCCGAGTCGAGGGCGTCGCACACGGCGTCGTAGTCGACCAGTGCGCCCCGGGCACAGTTGACCAGGACCGCCCCCGCCGGGAGCGCGGCGATCTGCTCCGCGCCGATCATGCCTCGGGTGGCCGGGGTGGCGCGGGCGTGCAGGCTGACGATCCGGGAGCGACGCAGCAGGTCGTCCAGCGACACCTGCTCGGCGGCGCCCGCGAGAGCCTCCGGTGCGACGTAGGGGTCGTGGACCAGCACGTCGGCGCCGAACCCGGCGAGCATCCGCGCCACCCGGCTGCCGATCGCGCCGTAGCCGACGAGCCCGACGGTGCTGCCGGCCAACTCCGGGCCGACCTGGTCGTAGCGGTAGTAGTCGCCGCGCCACCGACCGGCGGCGAGATCCGTGTGGGTTTCCGGGATGCGGCGCAGCACGGCGAGGATCATGCCCAGGGTGTGTTCGGCGGTGGCCGTGGCGTTGCGTCCCGGCGCGTACGACACAGCCACCCCGTGCCGGCTGGCGGCGTCGAGGTTGACGTTGACCGGCCCGCCGCGACCGACGCAGAACAGCCGCAGGTCCGGTGCGGCCGCGAGGATCCGTTCGGTCAGTGGTGCCATCTGCGTCAGGCAGATCGTCACCCCGCGCAGCGCCTCGATCAGCTCATCCTCGGTGCCGGATGCCTCGTCGACCTCCGCGACCCTGCCGAACGGCTCGAGCGGCCACGGGAGGGTCAGCTCGGCGACGTCGCAGCCCGCACCGATCGCCTCCCGCAGCGCGTCCGCGAGCAGCCCATTGGTGACGAAGTGGTCGCCGGCGGCGAGCACGCGAATGGTCATCTGCACTCCAACTCTGGGGTCGTCACTGTGCCGGTGTGGATTCCGCCGGCGCCTCGGCCTGCCGGCTCGTCCGATCGATCGGTGTGTTGAACTCGAGAATCGAGGCCTGTCCGTCGCGCAGGAGCAGCTCGGTCAAAGCGCAGTTGCGCACGAACGGGAACAGCCGGCGGTACTCCCGCATCGGCACACCGATGAGCTGACAGAGCGCCAGCCGGATGGCGGTGGTGTGCGCCACGACCAGCACTCGGCCCTCGGGGTGGGCGGCCGCGATCTCGGTCAGGCACGCGATGAACCGGCCAGCCGCGACCGTCGGGTCCTCGCCGCCGGGCAGGTGCCGGCCGACCGGATCGGCCCGGAAGGCGTGCAGCGCCTCCGGGAACTGCTCGGTCATCTCGGCGGCGGTCAGCCCCTCACCGTCACCGAAGTCCAACTCGCGCAGCCGGTCGTCGACCCGCAGCGGAATGCCGGCGGTCTCGGCACACACCTGGGCGGTGAGTCGCGCCCGGGTCAGATCTGAGGCCCACACCGCGCTCAGGTCGGCGGCGGCGGCCCAGCCGGCGAGTTGGCGGGCCTGGTCCCAGCCACGCGCGGTCAGGGCGACGTCACTCACTCCGGCGTACCGGTTCTCCCTGTGCCAGACGGTCTCGCCGTGTCGGACCAGAACCAGGTGGGTCATCGTGGTGTCCTCTCGCGTGCGTGTGCGGCGACCTCCGTCGGCAGCCAGCCCCGGCGCTCCAACTCGGTCACCAGCCGCAGGTACGCGGCGTCGTAGCGTCCCCGACTCAACGGGCGTGGGTACAGGCGCCGCCGGATCCGTACCATCTCGGCGGCCACGTCGGACAGTGGTCGGCCGGGTGCGGCGGCCAGGATCGCCATGCCGAGCGCCGGCTCGGCATTGACCGGAAGGCTCACCGCCCGGCCCAGCACGTCGGCGCGCAGCTGGTTCCAGTAGTCGTTGCGGGCGGCCCCACCGGTCAGCACGAGGTCGCCGTCCACCGGTGCGCCCAACCGGTCGAGGTAGTCGAAGCAGAGCCGCTCGACGAAAGCGACACCCTGCAGGACCGTCGCGTACCGCTCGGCGTCGTCGCGCGGCTCGCCGAGCAGGAAACCCTCGGCCTCCGGCGCGACGAACGGGAAGCGTTCGCCGCGACCTGCCAGCGGATAGGCGACGGCGTCGGACGGTTCGTGGCGGGCGGCCGCCTGGTTCAGTGCGGCGAGGTCCCGGCCGGCGAAGTCCCGGGCGACGATGCCGGCGCCGGTGCTGGACGCGCCGCCGGGCAGCCAGTCGCCGGAGGGCGACCGGTGTGAGTAGAGCACCCCGCCGGGATCCCGCACGAGGTCGGCGGTCACCCCCTTGAGCACCAACGTGGTGCCGAGGACCGCGTTCCAACTGCCCACCGACAGCACCCCGGCGCCGAGCTGGGCCGCGCAGCCGTCGGTCATGCCAGCCACCACCCGGGTGCCGGGGGGAATGCCGGTGGCCTCGGCGGCCGCCGCGCCGACCGTGCCGATCGGTGTTCCGCTGCGGACCAGCGCCGGCAGCAGGCCGCTGGGCACGCCGAGGCGGTCGAGCACCTCGGCCGGCCAGCGTTCGTCGACGAGGTGGGCCCCGGTCTTCAGGGCGGTGCTCAGGTCGGTGGCGACGTCGGTACCGGTCAGCCGGCGGTTGACGAAGTCGCTCTGATGGGCGAGGCGGGCGCCGACGGGCAGATCGCGGTACGCGTCGAGCAGCCAGAGCAGCTTCGGCAACGCCCACGCCGGTTGCATCCGGCGGTATCCCATCTCCGCCCAGACGTCGGCTCCGGCCTCGTTGACGCGCTCGACGCTGCCGGCCGCGCGGGTGTCGTCGTACATCAGGGCGGGTGTCAGCGGGTCGCCCGCCCGGTCGGTGAGCAGGACGGTCCCGGAGGTGGCGTCCACCGCCACCGCCCGGACCAGGGTCGGTGGCACCGCCCGCAGTGCCTGTCGCGACGCGACGCAGACGGCCCGCCACCACTGCTGCGGGTCCTGCTCGTGTCGGGGGCCGGCGCGGTGACTGGTCAACGGTTCGCTGCCCGAGCCCACCACCCGGCCGTCGCGGGCGACGGCGAGGACCCGGACGCTCTGGGTGCCCAGGTCGATGCCGACCCACACCCCGTCGGCCGCCGACGGCGGGTGCTCCGCCCGCTCCCCCGCCGCGAACCGGCCGTCCGCCGGCGCGGGTCGGGCCGTCACGCGGCCACCGTGCCCGCACGCATCGTCGCCAGTCGGGGCCCGAGAGGCGCCAGGGTACGCCGGATGAACCGGAAGTCCTCGAACAGTTCGGCGTACCGGGCCGACTGTGCCGGCACCGGCTCGAAGGAGTCCCGGGCGCGGACGAACCGGGTCACCGCCGACTCGACGTCGGTGGCCCGGCCGGTGGCGACGAGCCCGATCAGGTACGCGCCACGGGCACCCGCCTCGGCGTCCACTCCGCGACGCACGGGCACGCCGGTGACGTCGGCGATGAGCCGCAACCAGCCGGTACTTGCCGCTCCACCGCCACTGACCAGTAGCTCGGTCGGTGCGGTGCCGGTCGCGTCGAGGCAGTCGCGGACGACGAAGCTCAACCCCTCGAGAACGGCCCGGGCGACGTGTTCCGGGCGGTGCTCGACGCTGAGCCCGACGAAAGCGCCACGGACCAGCGGGTCGAGAAACGGCGCCCGCTCACCGGCCGGGGACAGGTACGGCAGGAACGACAGCCCACCCGCGCCCGACGCGCCGCCCAACGCCAGCTCGGTGAGCTGGGTCGGATCGGCGAGCCCCAGCAGCCGGCACGCCCACTGCACGACCTCGCCACCGGCCAGCGTCGGAAACGCCCGCAGGTAGCGGCCGGGCAGACCGAGGGCGACGGTGAGCCCGGCCGGCTCCCGACCGTCGAGGTCCACCGTGGCGGTGACGGTCTGGGTGCACAGTGTGGTGCCCAGGATCGCCGACGACTGGCCGGGTCGCACCGCACCCACCCCGATGGCGGTCGCGGCGATGTCGTACGGCGCCCGGACCACCGGCAGGCCGGCGGGCAGCCCCAGGGCGGCGGCGGCGCGTGGGTGCAGGCCGCCGACCCGCCTGTCGTCACCGCAGACCGGCGGCAGCAGGTGCTCGGCCCAGCCGAGGCCGTGGAGCTGCAGCAGCTCGGCCGAGTATGTGCGCTGCCGGATGGCCAGGAACGGGGCGGAGGCGTCGGACTCGTCGACGGCGAGCTCGCCGGTCAACTGGCCGACGATCCAGCCACCACAGGTCAGCGACAGCGCCGAGCGGTCCAGCCGGTCCGGATCGTGCGCCCGCAGCCAGGCGAGGATGGCGTTGGGCAACCCGGCGAACGTCAGCGAGCCGTTGATCCGGAACGCCTTCGCGAGCACGCCGGACCGCGTCCAACCGTCGACGACGTCCGCGGCCCGCCCGTCGTTCCACAGGATGGCCGGCCCGGTCGGCTGACCGTGCGCGTCGACCAGCCAACTGCCGTCACCCTGTGCGGTGACCGCCAGGAACTGCACGGCACCCGGCAGCCGATCCACCGCCGCACGGGTGGCGGCCACGACCGTTTCCCACACGGCCGCCATGTCCTGCTCGGCCCAGCCCGGCTGCGGACGCGTGACGGCGGCGGGCCGGCGTACCACGACCGTCTCGACGCCGTCGTCGTCGTACCCCACGGCTTTGATCATTGTCGTGCCCACGTCGATGCAGACGGCGGTCATCGGCCTCCCCTTTCCCTGCTCGGCGCCATGCCTGGCGTCGGTGTGCCGGCGGCCTCGGTGGTGGTTCAGGCCCGACCGGAAGACTTCCGGGACCGGCGGGCGACCGAGTCGACGGCGACGGCGAGCAGCAGCACGACGCCGGTGACGATGAAGCGGTAGGACGAGTCGAGGTTGATCAGGGTCAGGCCGCTGGAGATGGATTGGATGACCAGGATGCCGAGCAGCGCGGCGAAGGCAGTGCCGCGTCCTCCGAAGAGGCTGGTGCCACCGATGACGGCCGCGGCGATGGCGTTGAGGTTGACGTCGCCGCCGCCGCTGCTCTGGTTGGCCGCCGCGAGGCGGGCCGCGGCGAGCACCCCGCCGAGCGCCGCGAGCGAGGTACACAGGACGAAGGCCGAGGTGTAGACGACCCGCACGTTGATGCCGGCCCGGCGCGCGGCCTCCACGTTACCGCCGACCGCGTAGATCGACTTTCCCCACCGGGTCCGCGACAGGGCGTAGTGCAGCGCCAGCACCAGTGCGACGAACAGCACGAACATCCAGCCCACTCCGCGGGTGCGGTTGAGGTACCAGACCGCCGAGCCCAGGATCACGACCAGCGCGGCACTGCGGACGGCCAGCACGGTGAGCGACCGGTCGGACAGCCCGGCGCGGCGGCGAGCGCGCCCGTGGGCGTAGCCGACGACGAACAGGGCCACGCCGGCCAGGAGGACCAGCAGGTACGACAGCCAGTCGGGTACGAAGGCGAGCTGCGCGAAACGCACGAGCGCCGAGTCGAAGGGCAGGTTGACCGATCCGGTGGCACCGAGCACCTTGAGCTGGACGCCGAGCAGCGAGAGCAGACCGGCGAGGCTGATGACGAAGCTGGGCACCCCGAACCGGTTGAACGCCTGCGAGTAGACCCAACCGATCACACACCCCATCGCCACGGCGGCGACGATCGCCAGCCAGACCGGCCAGTCCCGGTTGACGAATCCGATGGCCACGGTGGCCGCCGACAGGCCGCTCACCGAGCCCACCGAGAGGTCGATCTCGCCGACCAGCAGCACGCAGACGATGCCCAGCGCGATGACACCCACGGGCGCGCACTCCAGCAGCAGGTTCACCAGGTTGGTGCTGGACAGGAAGATCGGGTTGAGGATCTGCAGCACGGTGGCGATGACGACAAGACCGGCGATGACCGGGATCAGCCCGAGGTCGCCGCCCCGGATCTGGTCGCGCAGCAGGGCGATGGACCCGCCGATGCTGGTGCTCCTGCGCAGGCGCTCGTCCTGCAGATCGGTGGCGGACGCCGGGACGGGCGCGGTGTCGAGGTCGCTCATGACGCTGAACCCTTCGAGGCGGTGGGGGTGGTGGACGGGCCGGATCGTGGGAGGTCTGCCGCCGCAACGGCCGCGCCGGAGCGGGTGGAACGTTGGGACACGACGTTGTCGCGGGCGCCGGTGATGGCGGCGACGATGTCCTCGGATGACACGCCGGCAGCGGGGAAGACTCCGTTGTTGCGACCGAGGCGCAGCACCACCACGGTGTCGGCGACGGCCTTCACGTCGACCATGTTGTGGCTGATCATGATCACGCCGTGCCCGTTGTCACGTAACCGTTCGATGAGGTTGAGCACCTCGGCGGTCTGCGCCACACCCAGCGCGGCGGTCGGCTCGTCAAGAATGATGATCTTCGGGTCGCCGAGCAGCGACCGGGCGATGGCCACCGTCTGGCGTTGCCCGCCGGAGAGCGAGGCGACCGGGATCCGCACGGTGGGGATCTTGGCGGAGAGCTGCCGCAGCAGCTCCCACGAGCGCACCTCCATGGCCACGTCGTTCAGGCGCAGCGCGCGGATCTCCTGACCGAGGAAGAGGTTCTCGATCACGTTGAGGTTCTCGCAGAGCGCCAGGTCCTGGAAGACCGTCGCGATGCCGAGCCGGTGCGCTGCCGCCGGGCTCGGAATGCTGACCTGCGCGGACTCGAACGTGATGGTGCCCGAGTCGGGCGGGTGCACACCGGAGAGGATCTTCACGAGGGTCGACTTGCCGGCCCCGTTGTCACCGACGATGGCGACCACCTCACCGGCGGCCACGTCCAGGTCGACGCCGGTGAGCGCGGCGACCGCGCCGAAGTTCTTGGTGATACCGCGCAGGGACAGCACGCTCTCCGGCGCGCTGGTGGGACGGGTGGTCGGCGGTGACGACATCTGAGCCCTCCGGGACGGGATGCGACAACGGCGGTGCTGGGGTGGGGTGTCGGCCGGCGTCCCTGCCACGACGGGCACGGGAGGCCGGCCGACCGATCACTTGATTCCGAGCTTGTCGCAGGCTGCCTTGTACTCGGCGGTGCACACCTCGGTGGGCTTGAGCCCACCCTGCGCGCCGAGCATCACCTCGACGACGTTCTTCTGCGTCACCACGGTGGGCGTGAACAGCTCCGACGGCGTGTCGAACAGGGTTGTCTTGGCGGCCGGCGGCTGCCCCTGGACGAACTTCCAGGCGATCTCCGCCGCCGCCTCGGCGACGATCTTGATGGGCTTCGAGATCGTGTTGAACTGGTCGCCGGAGATGACGCGCTGCACGGCGGCGAGTTCGGCGTCGTTGCCGGTCACCGGCGGCACCGGTGCGCCGGCCGCCTTGAACGCGGCGATCGTGCCGCCTCCGGTGCCGTCGTTGGCGGCCACCACGCCGGCGATCTGGCCGGGGAACTTGGTGATCTGGCCGCTGACCCACTCCTGCGCTTTGGGCGGCTGCCAGCCGGGGGTGTCGTACTCGGCGAGCAGTTTGATGCCGCTCGGGTCGACGGCGCTGTGGACGCCCTTCTTGATGAGGCCGGCGGCGGCGTCGGTGGGCGAGCCGTTGACCTGCAGGATGCCGCCCTTGGCACCGCTGGCCTTGAGCTGGTCGACGAGCGACTGGGCGATGGACGCGCCGATCTTCTCGTTGTCGAAGGACACGTAGTAGTCGGCCTTCGCCTGCGGAATGGGCCGGTCGTAGGCGATGACCGGCACCTTCTGCGACTGGGCGGTCTGCACGATGGTGGCTGCCGCGGCCGAGTCGACCGGGTCGAGCACGATGGCCTTGACCCCCTGTGCGAGCACCGAGTTGGCCTGCTGCTGCTGCTTGGAGGCGTCGGCGTTGGCGTTCTGGTAGAGCACCTCGCAGCCGGCGCACAGCTCCTTGATCTTCGCCTTGAACAGCGGGGCGTCGAACAGCTCGTAGCGGGTCGAGGCGATGTCGGGCATCAGAAATGCGATCTTGGCCTTGGCGGTGTCACCTCCACCGCCGGTGCCGGGCTCCTCGGCACAGGCGGTCGTGACCCCCAGCGTGAGCAGGGCGGCCACGGCGAACAGCCGGAATGGAACGGACTTCATCGAGTGCTCCTTGTTCGGTCGGCGGTGCCGGTGGGGCGGCCTGCGGGGCTGACGTGGTGTCACGACGGACGGAGGCTGTGTGAAGTACGTAACATGACGGCAGCCATTGATGTCAAGAGCAGCATCGATTTAACGCCTCTGAATGTTAAAATCACACGGCTAAACCGTCCCTTGTGGCGGTCGGCCCGAGTCGTGCGCCTGTTACCTTCGACCGGACGTCACACCCGAACGAGGGAGAGCCCGTGGCCGGCAGCGATCCGGCGACCGATCCACCGGTTGCCACCGACGAACCGACGGGGCCGCGGGAGCGCCGGGACATCATCCGACGCCGCGTCGTCGACGAGGGCTACGTACGGATCGAGGAACTGGCGTCGACGCACCGCGTGAGCCTGATGACCGTGCACCGCGACCTCGACGTGCTGCAGAGCGAGGGCTGGCTGCGCAAGGTGCGCGGGGGCGCGACCGCACAGCCCTCCGCGCTCTACCACGGTGACGTGCGCCATCGGGTCGAGGCGATGGCGGATGTGAAGCGGCAACTCGCCGAGACGGCGTTGACCCTCGTCGAACCGGGGCAGTCGATCATGATCGACGAGAGCACAACCGGGCTGAGCCTCGCCGGACTGCTGCCGACGCGCGGCCCGCTGACCGTCATCACCAACTTCCTCGCCGTGGTCAACCGGCTCGCCGGCGAACCCGGTATCGATCTCATCGGGCTGGGCGGGGCCTACTACCCCGCGTACGACGCGTTCCTCGGCATGCGCACCAGCGAGGCCATCCGCCAACTCCGGGCCGACATCCTGTTCATGTCGACGACGGCGATCACCAACGGGATCTGCTACCACCAGTCACAGGAGACGGTCGCCGTCAAACGCGCACTGATGGACTCCGCCGCCCGCCGGGTGCTGCTCGTCGACCACAGCAAGTTCACTAAGCAGGGCCTGCACAACCTCGCGCCACTGACCGATTTCGACCTGGTCGTTCTGGACCCGGCGACCCCCGAGCCGACCCTGGCCGCGCTGCGCGCGCGGGGCGTGCCCCTGCTGGTCGCCGACGGGCAGACGGTCTGAGCGGGGTCAGCTCGCCTCGGAGTCGAGGACGAGTTCCGCGACGGCGTCTGGACGATCGAGCGGGACGAGGTGGCCGCTGCGCGCGACGATCGTCCCGGTCAGGTCGTCGGCGACCGGCCTCAACTGCTCGTGCAGCAGGTCGCCGACCGTGTCGCCACCGACGGCGAGGGTGGGCACGGTGAGCCGCCCAGCCGCCGAGATCGCCGTCGCGTTCTGCGCGGCCGCCCGGTAGTAGCCGAAGCCACAACGCAATGCCTCACGGCCTGTGTACGCATCGACGAACGCGTCCCGGATGTCCGCGGGCACGCCCCGGTGCTCGTACGTGCCAGCCGTGAGAAACCAGTCGAGGTACGCGTCCTCGTGTCCTTCGAGCACCGACTCGGCCAGCCCGGGAACGGCGTGGAAGCCGAACCACCACGGTGGCGCCGCGAAACCGCCGGGAAGCCCTGGCAGCAACGCCTCCATCAGCACCAGACGGCGTACGCGGCCGGGGTGCAGCGCTGCGAGCAGAAAGGCGGCGGGCACTCCGGCGTCGAGGGCGACCACATCGGCACGGCGCACGTCCAGGGCGTCGAGCAGGCCCAGCATGTCCTCGGCACCTGTCGCGGCGTCGAAGCCGTCCTCCGTACGCGCACTGTCGCCCAACCCGCGCAGATCGGGCGCGATCACCTGACGCCGCCCGGTCAGCAGCGGCAGGACCTGACGCCACACCTGCCACGTGTGCGGCCAACCATGCAGAAGCAGCACCGGCGGCCCGGCACCCTCCAGAGCCACGTTCAGGGTGGTGCCGTTGGTGCTGATCCGCTGCAGGTTCATCTCATCCTCAGGGGTTACCGTTGGTTACCTACCGCAATCCTGGGGGGCATCGGATGGCCGGACAAGACGGTACCTCAGCGTCACCTGGTGAGCCCGGGGTAACCGGGGATCTCTTCGACCCGGCCTGTCCCACCCGCCAACTGCTCGACCGGATCGGCGACAAGTGGACGTCGATGCTGGTCAAGGTGCTCGCCGAGGCCCACCCTGGTGAGCTCGGGTTCGCCGAGCTGCGCCGCCGCACACCCGGCGTGTCGCACAAGATGCTGTCGCAGACATTGCGGAGCCTGCGAACCGACGGGCTGGTCACCCGTCGGGTCGAGGCCACCGTGCCGCCGCGCGTCCACTACGCGCTCACCGACCTGGGCCTCTCGCTGGACACCCCGCTGGCGGCGATCCGCGCGTGGGCAGAGCAGCACATGGCCGCGGTCGACGAGGCCCGCCGCCGCGATCACGACTGAAGCCCGGCCGGGCCGCCCGCTGACGTTGCCGTCGTCGTCCACCTCCGGGCGGTCACTGCCTCCGTTGTCGTCCAGGGACGGTGGCCGGGTAGATGCGGGTTTCGGTTGCCTTCACCGCGGCCCAGAGGGGTTGTCCAGGGGCGAGGTGAAGATGCGCGGCGGCGGCGGGGGTGATGTCGGCTACGACGGCGATCGGCCCGGAGAGTTGGATCCGGAGGTTGTCGCCGTGGCGTTGGATACCGGCGATCGTCGCGGGCCAGACGTTGCGGGGGCTTCCGTCAGGGCGCTGCGGATACAGGGCGACGGCTGATGGTGGAAACGCGACGAAGACCTCGCCGTCGAGTCGGTCGGCGGTGGTGAGGGAGAAGTCGGCGTCGAGCCGGACGGTGTGACCGTCGGCCCGGCCACGGTGCAGGTTGAGTCCGACGAGCCGGGCGACGTAGTCGGTGCGGGGCTGCGCGGTGATCGTTGCGGCGTCGCCTTCCTGGGCGACCTGGCCGTCCTCGAGAATGACGAGGCGGTCGGCCAGGACGAGGGCGTCGAGCGGGTCGTGGGTGACCAGCAGCGTGGCACCGGGATGTGCGGCGAGATGGTGTTGCAGTTCGGCGCGGGTGTCCAGCCGGGTGCGGGCGTCGAGTGCGGCGAGTGGTTCGTCGAGGAGCAGCAACGCCGGGTCGACGGCGAGGGCGCGGGCGAGGGCGACGCGCTGGGCCTGCCCGCCGGAGAGTTGGCGGGGCTTGTGGTGGGACTGCCCGGTCAGGCTCATCCGGTCGAGCCACTCACCCGCGACCTGCCGGGCGTGGCGCCGGTCGAGGCCGTGCCGGCGCGGCCCGAAGGCGATGTTGTCCAGGGCGCTCAGGTGCGGAAACAGCAGATAGTCCTGGAAGACGACACCGATCGGGCGCCGTTCGGTGGGCGTCCAGCGTCGTGCGTCGGGTCGGTCGAGGTCCCGCCCGTCCAGGGTGATGTGCCCGGCGGAGAGCGGGATCAGGCCGGCCAGGGTGCGCAGGGCGGTGGTCTTGCCGGCGCCGTTGGGGCCGAGCAGGGCGACGACCTCGCCGGCGCGGATCCGCAGTGCGAGGTCGAGGTGGAAGCCCGCCCGGTCGATGACGAGGTGGGCGTCGAGCATCGGTGTGCTGGCGTCGGGTGCGCCCCCGGCGGCTGGGAGGGTGGTCACGGGCTGGTGATCCAACGGTCGCGGAGGCTGGCGAGGATGACCACGGAGACGGTGAGCAGGATCAGGCTGAGCACGATCGCCGCCTCCAGGTCGGTCTCCAGCGCGAGGTAGACGGCCAGCGGCATGGTCTGGGTGCGGCCCGGGAAGTTGCCCGCGAACGTGATGGTCGCGCCGAACTCACCGAGTGCCCGAGCCCAGCACAGCACCGCCCCGGCGGCGATACCCGGCGCGACCAGCGGGAGGGTGACGTGGGTGAAGGTGGTCCAGCGGCCGGCGCCGAGGGTCGCTGCGGCTTCCTCGTACCGGGTGTCGGACCCGCGCAGCGCCCCCTCGACCGCGATGATCAGGAACGGCATCGCGACGAACGCCTCGGCGATGACGACACCGGTGGTGGTGAAGGGAAGTGTGATGCCGAAGGTGGAGTCGAGCCAGGAGCCGAGCAGCCCCCGGCGGCCGAAGACGAGCAGCAGGGCGACGCCGCCGACGACCGGCGGCAGGACGAGCGGCACGGTGACAAGGGCGCGTACGACCCGGCGGCCGGGGAACGGGACCCGCGCGAGGAGCCAGGCCAGCGGAACGCCGAAGGCGACGCAGAACAGGGTGGCGAGGGTGGCGGTCTGGATCGACAGCCGCATCGCGCTCAGGACGCCTGGTTCGGTGAGCCGGTGCGCAAGAGTGGCCCACGGTGCCCGCACCAGGAGCCCGACCAGCGGCAGCACCAGGAACAACAGGCCGAGGGCGGCGGGGATGAGCAGTGCGATCGGAACCCGGGTGGTGCGGCGACGCCGGTGCGGCGACGCGCCGGTCCCCGGTCGCGTCGCCGCACTCGCATCGTCGGTGGCTGACACCTGCTCGGCTAGGGTGCCTGGAAGCCGGCCGCGGTGAGCACGCCCTTGCCGGTGTCGGCGAGCACGTAGGCGACGAACGCCTGCGCCGCCGTCCTGTTGGGGGCGTTCTTGAGCACGATGATCGGATAATCGTTTATCGCCTTGGCGGACTCGGGGAACTCGATGCCGTCCACGTCCGCCGCAGCGGCCTTCGCGTCGGTGCGGTAGACCAGCGCGGCGTCCACCTCGCCCAGCTTCACCTTCGACAGGGCGGCCTTCACGTCCTGCTCAAGGGTCACCGGGGTGACCTTGACGCTGGCGGCGTCCAAGGCCTTCTTCGCCGCCGCTCCACACGGCACCTGCTCGGCGCAGAGCGCGACCTTGGTGTCGGGCTTCGTCAGGTCCGTCAATCCGGTCACCCCCTTGGGGTTGCCCTTCCCTACGGCGATGACGAGCTGATTCCTCACGAACGTCGTCGGGGTGCCGTCGCCGTTGCCCGCGTCGGTGACGACCTTCATGTTCGCCGGAGCGGCGGACGCGAACACGTCGGCCGGGGCGCCCTGGTTGATCTGGGTCGCGAGCGCGGAACTGCCGGCGAAGCTGAACGTGACCTTCACCCCGGGGTTAGCCGCCTCGAAGTCCTTGCCGATCGTGGTGAACGACCCGGTCAGCGACGCCGCCGCGAACACCGTCACCGTGCCGGTGACGCCCGCACTGCTGGTCCCGGAACCTGGACTGGCGGTGTCGTCTCCACCCGCGCAGCCAGACAGCCCCACCACCGCCAGTGCGGTGAGTGCGGCCAGGGTAGTGCGGAATCGTCGTGCTCTCACGAACTGCTCCTCCCTCTACTGCCGGTGGTCATCGTGGACTTCTCCACCATCACCGTGGTCGACTTGATCACGGCGACCGCGACTGAACCGACCTCGAGCCCGAGGTCATCGACGGCTTCGCGGCTCATCAGCGACACCAGCCGGAACGGCCCGGCCTGAATGTCGACCTGCGCCATCACCGCGTCCTTCACCACCGCGGTGACGATGCCGCGCAACCGGTTGCGCGCCGACGACGCCTCCGCGCGGCCCTCCGGCTCGCCCGCCTGAGCCTGGGCGAACCCGGCGAGAGCAACCCCGTCGATCACCCGGTGCCCGTGCTCATCCCGATCGGCAGCCAGGCGCCCGGCATCGACCCACCGCCGCACGGTGTCCACGCTGACCCCGAGCAGCTCCGCGGCCTCGCCGATCCGAAACATCGTCACACAGCTCACAGTAGCCCGCCGCAACTGCCCAGCAGAAGTGCCCTGGCAGCTCGCATCCGCTGCCGAAGCTAGCGGGAACCCTCCAGCATCTGCATGATGGACTGATGGCTGGTGAACCGGTGTCCGTACCGGAATGGCAGACCCTGACCGGCGAGCAGACCCGCCGGTGGACCGAGGTCCTCGACCACCTCGTGGCCGTCCTTCCACCGGGTGCCGCCACCGTCGTCGTCGACGGCGGCACCCCACACTCGGCCGTGGTCGCCGAGCGCCTCGCCGACACCCTGCACCGCCTCGGCCGGCCGTGCGCCCGCCTCACCGACACCACACCCCTCGCCGACGAGGACAGCTGGCACACCGACCGGACTCCGGACACCGTCGCGATCGCCGACGGACCCCGTTGGCGTGCCCGCCCGCCCACCGGGAAGTGGGACGTGGTCATCTGGCTGCGCACCCCGCCAGTCGACCCCACCGCGCACCGCAGCGGCGGGAACGGCTGCGACGTCGTCGTCGACCTGCACGATCCGGGCTGGCCGGTGATCCGGCAGATCGCCGACCGGCTCGCCTCCCTGGAACGGTGGTACCTCAGCGAGTCGCGGGCCTTCTTCGCCATCCGCGCCGCGACCTGGGACACCAGGTTCGGCGACGACCTGCCCGCCTACCGCGCCGCCGTCACCGAGGCGCGACTTCCCGCCGACGGGGTGGCCGTCGACATCGGCTGCGGCACCGGCCGTGCCCTGCCCGCCCTCCGACACGCCGTCGGCCCGAACGGCACCGTCATCGGCCTCGACATCACCCCGCAGATGCTCGCCTCCGCCGCCACCCACAGCCGCGACGCGGCGGCGACCCTGGTCCTCGGCGACGCCCGACACCTCCCCTTCGGAGACGCCACCGTCGACGTGATCTTCGCCGCCGGGCTCATCACCCACCTGCCCGACCCCGAGGCCGGGCTCCTCGAACTCGCCCGCACCACCCGACCCGGCGGCCGGCTCGTGCTCTTCCACCCCTCCGGCCGGGCTGCTCTCGCCGCCCGTCACGGTCGCACCCTGGATCCTGACGAACCCCTCGCCGAGGCTCCACTGCGCCGGTCGACCCTCCACAGCGGATGGCAGCTCACCAGCTACGACGACTCGGAGCACCGGTTCCTCGCCACCGCCACCCGCCAGTCGAACTGACCCGCATCTCGCCACCGTGACTGACGGTGTCGCCGTGCCCGGCGCCGTCGGCGACGCCGTACGAGCCGGTCAGCCCGCCCGGGACGGCTTGTTGCGCTCGTAGTGCCGCCGGGCCTTCATGCGGTTGCCGCAGATCGCCATCGAGCACCAGCGGGCGCTGTTAGATTTGCTGTGGTCGACGAGGAACCGCCGGCACTCCGGGTTGGCGCAGGGGCGCAGGCGCCCGGGACTGGATACCCGCAGCGTGTCCCAAACGAGGACCGCCCGGGCGGCCGCCGACCGCCCGGCGGGCAGGTCCAGGGTCCAGGTGAGTCCGTCGGCGTCGAGCGCGGGCCGGTAGCTCACGCCGTCGACGAGCCGCCCCACGGAGGCCGGGGCCTCCTCCCCGCGGACCAGGCTCTGCAGCGCCGAGCGCGCGTCGAGCAGAGCGAGCCACTCGTCCTCGGCGGCCTGCTGGCCATGGGCGGCGAGCCACGCCATGCCGGCCGCAGCGTCGGCCAGATCGTCAAGCGACACCCCGTCGATGACGGGCGTGGTGTTGAGCAGGTCGAGCAGCAGAGCCTCGTCCGCTTCGTCAGTCATCGGCACGATCACAAGCCTAACCTCCAAACATCGCTTGACAGGTTACACGATCCGTGTTTGAGTCTAACTACCGAAGCAACTTTTGGGGGTTAGAAATGGCTGTCGTTCACCACCGTTACGCCACCGTCCGAGGCCAGCGGCTGTTCTACCGGGAGGCCGGCCCGGCCGACGGGCCGACGATCGTGCTCCTGCACGGCTTCCCGACCAGCTCGTTCATGTTCCGCAACCTGATCCCCGCGCTGGCCGACCGGTACCGGGTGATCGCGCCGGACCATCTCGGGTTCGGGTTGTCCGCCGCCCCGCCGGTCGAGGAGTTCGACTACACCTTCGACGCCCTGGCCGACCTCACCGCCGGACTGCTCGACCAGCTGGGCGTGCAGCGCTACGCGATGTACGTCCAGGACTACGGCGCCCCGATCGGCTGGCGCCTCGCGCTGGCCAACCCGGCCGCCGTCAGCGCGATCGTCACGCAGAACGGCAACGGCTACGACGCCGGTTTCGTGCCCGACTTCTGGCAGACCGTATGGGACTACCACCGCGACCAGACGTCCGAGACCGAGGCCAACATCCGCACCGCCCTGACGCTCGAGACGACCAGATGGCAGTACCTCACCGGCGTACCCGACGAGACCCTCGTCAGCCCGGACGCCTGGCACCACGACTTCGCGCTGTTGTCGCGGCCCGGCAACGACGCGATCCAGCTCGCGCTGTTCCGCGACTACGCGACCAACCCGCCGCTCTACCCGGCGCTGCACGAGTACCTACGCAGCAACCTCCCGCCGGTGCTCGCGGTCTGGGGCAGGAACGACCCGATCTTCGGACCCGACGGCGCTCGCGCCTTCGCCGACGACGTCCCGAACGCCGAGATCCACCTGCTCGACGGCGGGCACTTCCTGCTGGAGAGCGCCGGTGACGAGGTCGCCGAGCTGATCCGCGACTTCCTGGCCCGGGCTCCGATCGCGGACTGAACAGCGCCGGGTCGGCCGGCAACACCGACCAGCTCGGCGGCGTGGCGGCGACCGGGGCGTAGGCGGTTGCCGAGCGCAGCTTTCGTCCGATCGGTGGCCGGCAGCTCCGGTCAGCGGGACCGGGTGCGCGGCCGCCGATGACAGGCAGCGGCGTCGAGCAGTACGGCAATGCGTGCGCCCAGCTCGTCGGGATTGCGCAGTGCCGGGGTGAAGTCGAGCCGGACGTCGCGGTGGTTGCGCGCGCGCTCCAGCCGGAGCACCAGCCCGTGCTGGTCCAGGCGGACCGGCAGGACCCGCCGCACGCCGTACCGGTGGCGCGGGTCGACCAGCCGGGTGAGCTGCGCGACCGTCCGGGGGTGGTGGTGGTCGAGGTGGCAGAGCAGCTCCGCCTCCTCGGTGGCGAGCGGGTCCGGCTCGGCGGCGGCGAACTCGTCGGGTTCGACCGAGCTGACCGTTCCGTCGACGGTCAGCTCGGCGGCGGCGAGGTCGAGCACGGTGCTCAGCTCCGGCTCGCCGTTCCCGTTCTGGTGCACGGCGGCCGGTGTGAGCCAGCCGCTCAGTGATGCGTGGGCCCGGACCCGGTCACGGACTGGCGTCGGCGCGAGGTCGGTCACCTCGATGATCGCTACCAGCTCGCGCTGCCGGGTCACCTCCCCGGCCAGCTCGCTGTCGGCCGGTAGGTCGATCCGGATGCGGCCGTTCCCGTCGAGCGCGTGCCGGCCGATCAGGTGCGCCCGACTGCCGGGCGTCCGCAGCGCCAGCGACGAGGCCGCGGCGATGATCGAGTGCAGCCGCTGAGCGGGAGCGTCGGGGCGGGTGTTGCTCAACCTGCCACCTCCTATTAGGTTAGGCTTACCTTAGTAGAGAGGGAATAAGTGAACCAGTCCCGCCCCAAGGTCAAGCGCTCCCGCGCTCTCGGCATCCCACTGACCCCGAAGTGCGTGCGCTACTTCGAGCGCCGCCCGTTCCCGCCCGGTCAGCACGGCCGGTCCCGCAAGAGCACCAGCGACTACAAGGTCCGCCTCATGGAGAAGCAGCGCCTCAAGGCGCAGTACGACCTCAGCGAGAGCCAGCTGCGGCGCGCGTTCGACCGGGCCGCCCGGCTCGAGAGGAAGACCGGTGAGGCGTTGATCGTCGACCTGGAGACCCGGCTGGACGCGCTGGTGCTGCGCTCCGGCCTGGCTCGGACGATCTACCAGGCCCGGCAGGTGGTCACCCACCGGCACGTCACCGTCAACGGAAACCGGGTCGACCGCCCGTCGGCGCGGCTGCGTCCGGGCGACGTCATCACCGTCACGGCCGGCAGCCGCACCAAGACGCCCTTCCTCGCCGCGGCCGCCGGCGCACACGCGCCGGAGCGGAACGCGCCGTACCTCTCGGTCGACCTGGCCGGCCTGAGCGTGCAACTGCTACGGCTGCCGGTGCGCGCCGAGGTGCCCGTCATCTGCGACGAACAGCTCGTGGTCGAGCACTACTCGCGCTGAGGTCCACAGCCACGCGAACGCGGCCGGTGGCATTGCCGGCGGCGCCACCGGCCGGCGCCGGCTGACTGCCGGCCGGTGGCCCCGCACGTCGAGCCGGAACAGGTTGGCGTCCGCCCCGCGCGTGATCCCGTGTGGGCGTCCACCTGAATGAGCCTCACCAGACGCGACCTCCCGCCCGCCCTCACGGGCACGTCCGGTCGGGCCTTCTCAGCCGAGGAGCCCGAGGGCGACATCCCACAGCCGCTGCGCATTGGCCGGGTCGAGCGCGTATCGCGCGACGCCCATGTAGTTCGGGGGCATCTCCTCGACCACCGGGGCTTCGGTGACGTCCTCGAAGTAGCGCCCACCGACGCCGTCGAGCAGTGGCGAGCCGGCCAGCAGTGCGGAGGTCGCCGCACCCTGCTCCGGGGTCTTGTGGAGCTCCTTGGGCGACCGCAGCCCGCCGGTGTGCTTCTGCAGGTTGGTCGCGATGGCGCCGGGGTTCAGTGCGTTGGCGTAGATGCCCTCACCGGACCAACGCCGGGTCGCCTCGACGGCGAGCAGCACCTCGGCGCTCTTGGACTGCCCGTACGCGAGGAAGGGGTCGTACGGACGGAACCGGAAGTGCAGGTCGTCGAAGATGACCGGGGAGAACAGGTGGCCGCTGGAGGCAACCGAGACGACACGGGCGCCACCGGCGGCGGCCAACGCGTCGTGCAGCCCGACGGTCAGCGCGAAGTGACCCATGAAGTTGGTGGCGAACTGCATCTCCCAGCCCTCGGGGGTGCGCTGCAGATCCGGCGGCGCCATGATCCCGGCGTTGTTCACCAGGATGTGCAGCGGCTGGTCCCATCCGCCGACAAACCTGCGCACAGAGCGTTGGTCGACCAGGTCCAATTCCTGGACGCTGACGCCGGCGTTGCCGGTTGTCGCCGTGATGTCCGCGGCGACCGGTTCGGCGGCGCTGGGCCGGCGTACCGCCAACACCACCTCGGCTCCCGCGCCGGCCAGGGCACGGGCGGTCTCGACTCCGATTCCGCCTGCACCGCCGGTGATGATCGCTCTCTTGCCGGTCAGGTCCACACCAGCGAGCACCTCGGCCGCCGTGGAGCTGAACCCGAACGGGGTCTCGATTCGCTGTGCCATGGGTGTCCATCCTCTCGTCACGCCTGGTAACCAGACTTTTCCCGCATCCCCGGTATTCAGGCTGGGTCCCGCTTTTCCTGGTAGTCGCAGGGCCAGGTTCACGCCGTGAGGCGCGCCTACGATCGGTGCGTGACCAGTCGCAGTCCGCTCGGGGAGTACCTGCGCGCGCGCCGCGAGCTGCTGCGCCCGGAGCATGTCGGTCTGCCGGACTTCGGCCGCCGTCGGGTGCCGGGGCTGCGCCGCGAGGAGTTGGCGCTGCTCGCCGGCATCAGCGCCGACTACTACCTGCGTCTGGAGCAGGGGCGCGATCAGCACCCCTCGGCGCAGGTGCTCGACGCACTGGCCGCGGCGCTGCAGCTGGACGCCGCGGCGGCCGCCCACCTGCACGAGCTGGCCCGCCCGGCACCGCGACGACGGCCGCCGCGTCGCCCCGAGCGCGTACCGATCGGCCTCGCGCAGCTCGTCGAGTCGTGGACCGAGACGCCGGCGTTCGTGCACGGGCGACACATGGACGTGCTCTTCGCCAATCCGCTGGCGACGGCGCTGTCACCGATCTACACGGCCGGCGTCAACCTGGTCCGCGCCATCTTCCTCGACCCTGCGGTGCCGGCCCTCTTTCCCGACTGGGATGCAGTCGCGGCGAGTACCGTCGCGGGTCTCCGGCCGCTGATCGGGGCGGACGTCGACGATCCGAAGCTCGCCGAACTGGTGGGCGAGCTCTCGGTGCGTAGCGGGCGGTTCCGCCAGCTGTGGGCGCGCCACGACGTGCGCCCCCGCACCGGGGGCGGTCTGCGGACGTTGGATCATCCTCAGGTCGGCGGGCTGGAGCTGCGGTACGAAAAGCTCCTCGTCACCGGCACCGGTCAGTCACTGGTCATCTATCACGCCGAACCGGCCAGCCCGTCCGCCCAGTCGCTTCGGCTGCTTGCGACCCTCGCTGTCCACGAGCGCGGGACCGCGGTGCGCGAAGGCGGGGGCGGCCCGGAGCGTTACTCCGGGTCCTCCCCGACCGGGCGACCGTAGCCGTAGTGCCGCAGCCCATGTGACTGACGGCCCGGGCCGAATCCGGGTCGCTCAGGCCACCGGTCGTGCCGGGCTGGCCTCCGGCGCCCGGAGCCGGTCGGCCACGATCAGCGCGACGGTCACCGCCGTCGCCAGCGCCGAGCACGCCGCGACGGGCACCGCGAGACCCGCGCAGATCGGCACCAGCACCAGCAGCGCCACCACGGCCAGCATCCGACTGGTCGGCCGGGTCCGCCACAGCACCGCCAGGTAGGCGCCGTGCCCGGCGAGGAACAGAGCCGGACCACCGAAGACGAACAGCGCGGTGCGGGTATCGGTCGGTGCCCCGGGCTCGTGTAGCAGCCGCTCGTCCGCCGCCGCCGCGACGATGATGCCGGCCACCATGACCGGGTGCAGGTAGTTGAACGCCACCCGGCTCAACGCGCCGGTACGCTCACCCGCCCGGGCGATGACCGCCGTCGCGGCCGGCGCGGAACGGGCGAAGTACACCCACCACAGCGCCACCGACCCGGCGAAGGCCAGCACGAACGCCCCCGAGGTCTGCACGCCCAGCCGCTGCATGAGGGTGCTCCCGGTGACCAGGATCGACTCACCCAGGGCGATCAGGACGAACGCCTGGCACCGCTCGGCCAGGTGCCCGCCCTCGACCTCCCACTGCTCGGATTGACTTCGGCCCAGCCGGGGCACCGGATAACCGATCGACAGGCCGGTCACCTCGACCGCGATGGCCACGGCCCACAACGTCTCCCGCACGCCGGCACCGGCCAGGCCGCCGAGCAGCATGAGCACAGAGGTGCCGGCGAACCACAGCAGCGTCTTCTGGAAACCACCGGCCAGCCCCGGATTGCCCTGCACCGCCCACCAGCCGAACGCGGTCCGGCCCACCTGCACCACCACGTAGAGCACGGCGAAGAGCAGACCGGTCCCGGTGAACGCCCCGGGGATCGCGACCGACAGCAGCAGGCTGCCCAGCATCAGCGCGAGCAGCAGCGCCCGCACCGGCGCACGGTCCGGGTGCAGCCAGTTGGTCACCCAGGCGGTGTAGACCCAGACGAACCACACCAGCGCCAGCAGCAACGCCGCCCGCGCGGCACCCGGCCAGTCCGGATGCTCGATCAGGTAGTGCGACACCTGCGTGACGGTGAAGATGTAGACCAGGTCGAAGAAGAGCTCGGTCGAGGTCGTCGGCTCCACACCACGGCGCTGACGCAGCAGGTGAGGTCGCAGCGGCGCGGGGGGTGGAGGGTCAGAACGGGTCACCGCACACCCACCAGTCGACGCCCTCGCGCACGAGCCGCAGCCGCCGTTCCGCGCCGACTCCGCCGTCGCGGATCAGCCGCACTGTGACGGTGCGGCGCGGGCGTTCCCGGCGGTCAGCGTACCGCCGGAGCCCGTCGGCGGTCTCCCGGACCGGGCCGGCGGCCGCGCGTACCGTCTGCAGGTTCCCGGCGCCCAACCAGGCCACCCCGACGCAGCACCGCGTCGCACCGAACCCGGCGCACGCCAGCCCGGTACGCATCGGGCGGCGCCGCCGGGCCGATCGGCTCCACGGTTGCCCGGCATCCACGCCTACCGACCGTAGAGAACGCCGCCCCGCCGCAGCACGACATACCGAAAATCAGGGGTGCAGCGCCGATGGGATCTCGCGTTCGTCGGCGGCGGGGAAGCTCCATGGCGCCGGAGCGGAACATCGTGTTGGCGACGGCGATGCTGGTATAGATCAACGCGCTGTTCTGCGGGCCACTCGTCACGCGTCTGCACAGCGTCACGGAAGCGTCGATAGATGGATTTCTAGGCCGTGGTCAGCTCGAAACTGCTCAGCGAGTGATGTCGATTCAACTCCGCAGGGCGTCGTCAACCCCGGTCTCGCGGCGGCCGAGGTAGACCGGGTCGCGCCGCGACAGCACGTCACACGCCGCCTTGACCCCGGCGCCGTACTCCCGCACGACGCCCCGGCGCCACAGTGGGGCGTACCGCTTCGCCGTCTCGTCGCCGACACCGTTGGCCTCGACGCCAAGCGTCCGGCAGAGCGTCACCGCCCGAGCCAGGTGGAACGACTGGGTGACCACGGTGGCCTTGCGCACCCCGAAGATCCGCCTGGCTCGGGCGCACGAGTCGTACGTGTCGAAGCCGGCGTGGTCGAGCACCACCTTCGGCGCCGGCACGCCCCGGTCGACCAGCCAGGTACGCATCGCGCCCGGCTCGTCGTAGCCCCACTCCATGTGGTCACCGGAGACCAGGACGGCATGGACCTTGCCAGCCGCGAGTAGCTGTCTCGCGATCTCCAGGCGCGCGGCCAGGAACGCCGAGGGCTGCCCGCCCGGATCGACCTGAGCGCCCAGCACCAGTGCCACCGGCGCCTCGGGAACGTCCTCGACGGTGTAGGTGTGGCCGGCCGCGCCGGAACGCACCCAGACCACGCTGGCACCGGTGACCGCACCGGTCAGCACCGCACCGAGCGCCGCCACCAGCAGGGCACGCCGCAGCCAGCGGGCCCGGCGGACCCGGCGGACCCGGCTCGCCACACGGGGAAGACCTACCACGGGTCCAGTATTGCGGTCGCCGACCGCTTTCGGGGTCCCGAAGCGCGCGCGGCCGGCCCACGCCGCGCAGCGCCAATCTGGCCGCTCCGGCTGCGCCGCCAATGGCCAGCATGATGACGACCTGGACGACGCCCTCGACGCGGCTACCCCGCAGCCCCGCGGTCGGGTCAGTGGCCGGTGCTGTCGTGGCCCATCACCTCCTCGACCCGGACCCGAACAACGAGCCGTCCGCCTGTCACAAGAGGCCGGACCGGATGGCGGACCGACCCGGCGTCGGACAACCATCGGGACGGGGACCGTCCTCCGGCCGCGGACCGCCCGCCGCAGACGCGGGACCGGGATGCGGTCCCGCGGCTGTGGGAGCGGACGTTCGGTGCTCTCACAGATCTGTCAGCACCTGCCGAGCTGGTCACGACAGGTCCGTGACAGACGCCGGCCGTTGTTGTCCGATCCGCAGCGGAGGTACCTTCCGCCGCTGTCGTGTCGTCGCCAATCACGCGGCCTCACCCGCCGGCTGGCGACGTCAACGACGTAACCGGCCAGATCAGCCAGCCGCAGCCGCTGCCCTTCCCCGACAGCCACGGCCCACATCGTCCCAGCCGGGCCCAGGCCCGCCGTCGCGGCGTTGGCGCGGGCCCCGGTTGCCAACGGCACCGACAGCGGCACGTCGGCCGGCACACGGCGTAGGTTGCGCTCCCAGACGGCCGAGTGCAGCCAGAGCAAGACCGGCCACGCCCGCCCGAGCGTGCCGAACAGCTCCCGATAGCCGTTCACCTTGCCGGCCAGGATCGACTGGCCGCCGGGTGAAGGCCCTGCCATGTGATCTGGCGTGGACGACTACCTGGATGAACGACGCGAACGACGTGCTCGCGCCGCTGCTCGGGTTACCGACCCTGCCCGTCGTGGACTGGCCGGACTCCGACGAGGTGGGGCTCCTGCACTGGAAGACCCGTGGGCTGGTCGAGTGGGCACAGGGACGCCCCTTCGTCTGGGTCGACGACGAGATCTCTTATGCCGCTCAGCAGTGGGTATCGACACATCACCACGGCCCGGCCCTGCTACATCGGTCGACCCACGTCGCGGGCTGACCGAGCACGACCTCGCACTCATCGAGAGCTGGCTCAGGCGGGCGCGGTAGGGCGAGCTCCATGCCGTCGCAGTCGACGGGCTGTCTGGCCACTCGGGGCTGATGTTGGCGAACGGTGCGCCGGAATGGCGACCTCGGTAGCCAATTGAGCTGCTCTACGGGGATGGAACGTTCGGTAGCAGGTCGTCGTCGCGTCCGGTCTGGGGCAGCCCGGCCACAGTGGCGATGGCCTCGACGGCCTTGTTCAGTCCGGTGGTCTCGGGCAGGACGAGTTCGTCGGGCCAGTCCAGGACGTCATGAGCGGCGTACCAGCCGCTCATGTGCTCGGCGGTGAACTCACTGGCCTGCGGGCGGGTGAGGTGCCGGCGCAGGGTCTCGGCCAGGGACACGTCGAGGTAACAGAACAGGGACCGCCCTCGGTGGTCGTCCCGTAGGGAGGTCAGCATGCTTCGGTAGCGGCTGCTGTGCATGATGCCCTCCAGCACCACGTGATAGCCGTGGTCGAGGGCGAACCGGACGGTCTGCCCGATCAACGCCGGTGCCGCACCGCCGGGCTTGTCCCGCTCGCGCAGCAGGATGCGGCGTAGGTAGTCCTGCTCGACCAGGGCGCAGCCCCGGCCGTGCCGGCGTCGTAGCTCGCGGGCGATGCTGCTCTTGCCGGAGCCGGAGTTGCCCCGGACGCAGACGAGGATCGTGTCCGGGCTGCCGGTGGGTTCAGCGAGCACGATGCCTCCTCGGCTTCAGGTGTTGCGCACAGTCAGTTTGAGGGCGGCGACGGTCAACTGGGTGAGGTCAGGAAGCTGGTCCTCGCCGAGGGTGACGCCGCGCAGGTTGTCCAGCGGCGTCTTAAGGCCCTGGAGCCGGCTGCCCCGCAGGTCGGTGCCGTCGAGCTGGCAGGAGCCCAATTCCAGTCCGGCGAGGTCACATGACCGCAGCGCGATGCGAGGTAGTCGGCAGGAGGACCACGCGCCGTTGGTGAGAGTGCAGTCAGTGAAGGCGACCGAGCCGGCGGCGGTGACGCGTTGGAAGGTGGCGTAGTCGAAGCGGCAGCCGTCGAACAGGACGTCCTTGAGGCGTACGTCGGTGAGCCTGGTGCCGGTGAACCGGGAGCCGGTAATGGCGCAGCGTTCGATGGTGATGCCGGTCAGGGTCGCGCCGGAGAAGTCGGTGCGGGTGATTTCGCAGCCGTAGAGGCTGCCGGCCTCCCAGGTGCTCTCGCTCAGGTCCACGCCGGTGATCAGGCTGCTGCGGATGCGGGCGTCCTCAAGGTGCGAGCCGTGCCACGCTGCGCCGTTGACGAGGGCCTCGGTGAGGCCGCCGGCGAGGTTCGTGGTGATGTCGAGGTCGTCCGGTTCGAGGTCCGGCAGCAGGACCTTCACGTCGCCGATCGTGGTGGTGCGCATGTGTCCTCAACCTGTGTAGGCGCGGGGTGGGCACGCCACCCCGCGCATTCCCGTGGTTGGGGCTACTTCTTCTTGTTCCAGTTGTCCCAGCCGGGTCGGCTGTCGAACCTACCCTTGTTAGCCCAGGCGGGGCGGTTGTCGAACTTCGCCGCGTCGATCGACGCTACTGACCGCTCAGGGTCGACGCCGAGGCGAGCGAGTTGCTCGGGTGCGGCGTTGACGAGGACCGCGAGAGCATTGGTCATGGTGCTCCTCCTTGAGGGGTGAGGTGGTCGGCCGCGGCGCGAACGAGGGCCTGTCGGGTGGTCCGGCAGTAGGTCGTCTCTCGGGCGGTGAACGTCGCGTGCTCGAAGTAGCGGTTGCCGGCCTGGGCGCCACGGCAGAAGTCGTAGAAGGCGCAGTGGTCGGCACAGCCGTTGAGGGCCGTAATGAACTCGGCGACGTAGCCCAGGTCACCGGCGCCGGCAAGCATGGCGGAAATGGATTGCTGAAGGACGTTGCCGACGATGAAGTCGCCGTATCGCGGCTCTGTGATGCCGAGCAGTTCCGGTGACAGCAGCACCACCTGTCCATCCCAAGAGACGGTCGGGATCGGCTCGTACGGCTCGTGGTTGACGCGGCCAGCGCGGGTGGCGGCGAGATAGTCGGCCAGCCGGTCCACGTCGCGGATCCGGAGCGGGCTGCCGCCGACGCGACGTTCGATAAGGCGCTGCCAGAACCGGTACGCGGCGTCCTCCGACACCGGTGCCCGGTCAGCGCCCTCCTGCTCTTCGATGTTGAAGCCCACCGACTCGCAGCCGGGCAGACCGGTGAAGAAGTCGATGAGGGCTTCCGCGTGGTCGATGGTTTCCGGGGTGACAACACAGATCACCGAATACCTCAGCCCCGCCTCGGCCAGGGTCTGTATGCCGCGCAGGGTTCGGGCGTCCGTCGGGTTGCCGGCCCGGTCGAGGCGGTTCCGGTTCAACGCGCCCGGTCCGTCGATACTGACCCCGACCTCGAACCCACGAGCGGTGAAAACTTCGCACCATTGCCTGTTGATCAACGTCGCGTTTGTTTGGATCTCGTGACGCACCTTCCCCGCGCGCCGAAGCTCCTCGAACGGGGCCAGCAGGCCGCGGAACAGCCCGATGGGTGTGGCGGTGGGTTCGCCCCCGTGCCACACGACGCTCACCTGATGACCGCTGTTCTGCTGGGCGATCGACTCGGCACAGGCCTGCGCGACCGCGCCGCTCATGAGGCGGAGGGATCTCCTGTCGGGCAGGTAGCAGTAGGTGCAGTCGAGGTTGCAGAAGCTCGTCGGCTGCACGACCAGGGTGTGGAAGCTGCCGGCGACCGCCGGCTGGCCGGTGGCGTTGATGAGGCCGATGCCGTTCACGAGGAGGCCTCTTCGATGCTGGCGGCCGTGGTGGTACTGAAGCGGTAGGCGTGGGTGTGGCGGGCGGGCCAGCCGAGGAACCGGTCGAACATGTCGGCGGCGCTGCCCGTGACGCTCCGGTTGAGCCGATGCAGGTCGTCGATCGCGTCGTGCAGGCAGCCGGCCAGGTAGAGGAACAGGCTCACCGGCTCTCCCCGGTACTCGGCGAGGAGCGCGAGCTTCGCCGCGCCGCAGGGCCATGGCTGCCCGCACCGGCGGCACAGCCACAGCGGGCGCATCGGCAGATGTTCCACCTCGGCTGGCGCGAGCCCGTTCGCCGCCAGACGGCGCTGCTGCCCGGTCACCGGCGACCGCCCTCGCGGGCCTGCTGCTCGAACAGCCGCCGCCACACGAAGGTGAGCAGCGGAGGATCAGCGCGCCGCACCTGACCCTGTGAGGACGTCCACCTGGGCTCGGGGCGCCGGGGCTGGCTGGCTATCGCGTTACGCGAGACGTACACCGTCATGCCTCCACCCCCGCCAGGATCGATGAGCGGCGGGCTCGCCGGGGGAATGGCGAGCCCGCCGCCGCATCACGGCGGCTGGGAGCAGGCCGCCGATCACCCACCCACGCAGCCCTCATGGCGGTACGCAGGCGGGGAGAACACCGAGACAGTTCGTTCCAGGACGGGCCGAGCCAGCGGCCCAAGCCGTGGTGTGGTGCGCCGCTCATCGATCCCTCCATCTGCAGCTCCCTGTCAGTCATCCCGACACCGGCATCGACACGCGCCGGTGATCTGGGGTGAACTGAACGTAGGGGCGGTCCGTACGCAGGACCGGGAAAATCCGTACCGGGTCCGGCGGCCTTCAGCGGGCAGGGTGATGGTGTGCGAGGTATGACGGAAGACATGACCATCGGCCAGCGCGTCGCCTTCTACCGGCGTCGACGAGGGCTCTCCCAGGAGGTGCTGGCCGGTCTGGTTGGCAAGACCCAGGAGTGGTTACGCAAGGTCGAGACGAACCGGGCCGACCTCGATCGGCTATCGGTCATACGCGCGATCGCCAAAGCCCTCGACGTGTCCCTCGGCGACCTGATCGGTGCACCGAGCCTGTTCGAGTGGTCGGACGACTCAGGGCGCGAGACCATCCCGGCCTTGCGGGCCGCGCTTCACGACTATCGTCACCTCGCGCCGACACTGGCCAGCACGGGGGACGTCGAGGCCCCCGCCCTCAGCGAGATCGAGAACGACGTCGCCGAGATCTGGACCGCCTACCAGCACTCGCGATACGGCACCCTCGCCCGCCGGCTGCCCTACCTCATCCACGACTGCCTCACCGCCACCGAGGCGTACGACGGAGACGATGGCCAGCGAGCGCACGCGATGACCGCCTACGCCCACCAGCTCGCCGCGTTGTTCCTCACCAAGCTCGGCGAAGGTGACCTCGCGTGGACCGCCGCCAGCCGTGGACTGGCCGCCGCCAACGCCAGCCACGACCACGTCGTCATCGGTTCGCTCAGCCGCTCCGCCGCGCACTCGCTGGCGTCCATCGGCGAATATGCGCAGGCTCGTGGCCTCGCAGCCACGGCGGCGCAGTTCCTGGAACCACGGCTCGCCAAACCCACTCCGCAGCTGCTGTCGGTCTACGGCAGCCTGCACCTCGTCTGCGCGCTGGCCGCCGCCCGAGACGACGACCGCGCCTCCGCCGACACCCACATCGCCGAGGCCGATGCCGCCGCAGGGCGGCTCGGCGCCGATGGCAACCACGTCTGGACCGCCTTCGGGCCGACCAACGTGTCGATCCACAAGACGACCGTGGCGATGGAACTCGGCGACGTGCAGCGCGCCATCGCCATCGGCGCCACACTCGACACCAGCACCGTGCCCGTCGAGCGGCAGGTTCGGCACGCCATCGAAACCGCCCGGGCCCTTGCCCGGTGGAACCGCATCGACGACGCGCTCACGGCGCTCCTGGAGGCTGAGGTCATCGGCCCCGACCAGGTGCGCTACCACCAGCTCTCCCGCGACCTCGTCCGCGACATCCTCACCCGCCCCCGGCCACCCCGACTGGCCGTCGAACTCAGCGACCGGATGGGCGTCCGGTCGGGAGGGCCGCGCTGGTAGCTGGGCTCAGATCAGCCGACTCGTGTAGCCAGCCGCCACCAGGCGCTCGAAGGCCGCTCGTACCTCGTCCGGCATCTCCTGCGGGATCGCGAACCCGCGCTCGGCGTACACCTCGATCCGTTGCGTGTCGCCGACCAGCATGTCCACCACCCGCCGCGGATCGCCGATGCTGCTCACGTAGTCGTCCAGTTCGAGTGGGTTCGACGCGCAGACCACATCGACCTCCGGCCACATCAGCCTGCAGGTGGCGTAGGCCCGACGCTGTTGGTAGGGCCGCGACATGATCAGCACCGACTGCACCGGGATCCGGTGTTCGGTCAGGAGCTGACGGGAGTACTCCAGGTTCTGGGCGGTGTTCGTGGCACGCGGCTCCACGAGAATCGCTTCCGCGGGTACGCCCTGCTCGACGGCGTACTCGCGGTAGTGCACCGCTTCTCCGCGCGGGAACCGCTCGACGGTCGTCGGGGCGTTCGCGCCGGTGAACACGATCCTTGGGAACAGGCCCTCGTGAAACAAGCGCGTCGCGATGACGGCCACGCCGAGATCGTGACTGCCCAACCCGATCCCCACGTCGCGCGGGCGCAACTCGTGGCGCATGTCGTGGTAGCGCCACAGCGTCTTCACATCAGCCCGGATCGCGTCAGGGATCGCCGCGGCAGGTGCCGCTGCATGCCGGTTCATCAGCACCTACCAGGTCCGGTGCGCGCTGGTCCCCTCATGCCGTCAGCGTAGGGGTAGCAGGGCAGCAGGAAGCGGCTGACTCCAGCTCCAGGCCGCTGACCCCGTCAGGACCAGGAGGCTGGCGGCGGCCACGGCATCGTGACGGGGTGCGGCCAGGATCCGACCTCGACGAGGCAAGGCCTGCCGCTCTCGCCCGAGCCTTGATCGTTGGTGCGCCGCCAGGGACTCGAACCCCGAACCCGCGGATTAAGAGCTGGCGTCGATCCATGCTTCGCAGTCCTGCATGTCCCATCAGTCCACGCATCGGCAGATTTCGACCAGTTCTACAGGACGCGCGTACCGCACGATCCATCCGACACCGACCCCCGTCCACGGCGGCCGAGCACCCGCCGAGCACCCGTATGTGCGCCCATCCGGGTCCCGGACTCGTTAGCCATGGCGGTCGCTCGGCCGTTACTTGTACACGTCCGATCTGACCGTTTCAGGTGGCCTCGGACTGGCCCTCGTCCGGCGACTGACTGACGTACATCTGACTGACGAGCACCACTACACAGTCGGATGGTTCGATAATCTGCTGCACGTGACGCCATCCGATGATCAAGGTGCCCTCGGCGCATCAACTGGACAATCGGCGGCGGTACCGCTGCCCAGGGCGGCGCATGCCTTCCACAGCAAGCGGGCCAAGCACGTCGCGGCTGCACTCGGGCCGTTGGTGCGAGAGATCAGCGGGCTCGATACCACGGACGATGAGATCGATGCAGCCATCGAGATTTGCCGGGCCCTCGTCGACCTCGACCCGGAGGGACGCAGTGTCTCGACCCGCCGCCTCTTCGAATATCTAGGCTCGAAGTATTCGCGCAACGTTCTTGATCGGCGGCTCACGGTTCTGATCCGCGGCGGGGCGATCGTCAAGAAGAACGACCGCATCCATGAGAGCGAAGTCCGGCTGGCGTTGTCTGGCTCGCTGGCGCTTGCGCTGATCCCCTGGATTTCCACGATGTCCGGACATCGCGCCCTGCTAGAGATGATGAATCAGGCTCAGCTGCGGGCGACCGCGCCAGGGGCGGACGTCTCGGACGTCCGGGCGGGCCTCAGGGACTTGACCCGAATGCTCCTGGCCTTTGCTAGCGGTCTGCGCGAAATCATCGACAGCCGCGATGTAAAAGCAATTCTGGAACATGCGTCCGAGGTCGATGACGAGCAGGTACGGTCCCGCATTCGACAGATTCGAGCAGCCGTACGACGCGGCTTCGACAACGACCTCGATGATGATCTGCGAGATCTCACGGCGGCGGCCAGCCGGTACGTTCGCCAGCAAATGCGCCTACTCAAAGGGCTAAGCGGCATCCGCGGTGGCGTGAAGTCATGGATTCGAAGCGATGAAGTCTACGAAAAGCTCAAGCATGCGGCCCTTGCCGACCTGGCTGCGCTGTGGGACGGCATCGCATTCGACGAATCACCATATTGGATCAGCCCACACAGAGTGATGACGGCCGTCAACGAACTCACGTTCGCTCCCGGTGAGGAGGTTGTTCCCGAGCCGGCAGATGACGACATCGTGACCCCTGAACCTTCGTTTGAAGATCACCTCCGGGATCTGGCGGATCAGCTCCTCGACGGCACCTCGGAGGTTGATCTGACGGCGTTTCTGCTTACGCGACCGTGGCCGGTGCCCATGGTGACAATGGCACACCTGGCAGCACTGGCTGGCATGGAGGTCGGCTACAGCCTGACTCATCTCGACTCGATAGCGGTACGGCAAGATGGCGACGTTGCACGCATGGCAAGCGGTGTCGTGCTGCACCGAGTATCCGAGCCCGCCACCATGCGACCCGCTAGGGAGACTGGCTCGTGAACCAGAGTCCACTGGAGCTTGCACTGGTTCGCCACGGCGTATCGCTACCGGTCGATGGACTCCGCATAGCGGACATGGAAGCCGCGGCACGAGTCGTCGGCCGTCGCCTGCATCCCGTCACGGGGCCGAACGGACACACGCACGTCGTACTCGGCTGGGACGCATACGAACCCGCAGGAGAAGCACGAAGGATGCCTCGGCGGGGGCTTACCGTCGGCGCAACCAAGGTGCTGATTGTCGCGGTGGCGCTGCTGGCCGAGGTGGAGACGTCTGACGGCATCTCGCCGGTCGACATAGCCAGCATCCTGGAGCGGCTGACCGGAAGAACGCACACGGTCGGCCCCGCGCTGGAGACCCTGGAACACGCCGGCCTGCTGGCGCGGGTAGACGATCGCTGGATGCTTGGGACCGTGACTGCCACCTGGGACACCGAAGCACGGGAGGCGATCAAGAATGCCGTCCGGCGTCTTCGTGATCATCCGAACTGGCAGAGTTCGGAATGAGTAACACCACGGATGAGACCGCCGTGCTCGCGGCCGTCAGGGCGCTGGAGGCAGCGTCGGCGCCCTTGCGCCCACAGGACTGGCCGGCGCTAGCTGAGCAAAGGTTGCGGTCGCAGGTACAGGCGCGCCTGGCCGTGGCCGGCCGCCAGCTAATCAACGTGAAGGACCAAAACGGAAAACCGCTCGGTTATGTGAGCGCCTGGTCAGACGACATCGTCGAACAGATAGCTGAGAGGCGGCACAGCCTGCGGCAGAAGGATCTAGCCATCCTCGCCCTGATCTACCTGCACACCCACGTCCTCGCAAACCTGCTGGCAGAGGAGATTGGTCCCATTGGCGAATGCCTAGAAGCACACGAGGGCCCGAACGGTCGGGATGTCATTGGCGACTCCGAACTCCCGGAGATTCTGCGCCGTCTACACATGCATGAACTCATCGACAGCGTGAAGCGCCTGGGGCCCGCCTTCAAACGGCTGTCGCCTGCGCAGCAACGCAGGCTGGACGAGAACCTTGTCTTGTTGTGTCGCCCGAACAGCCAATGGGCCAAGCAAATCCGGGAATCCAGAGTGAAATAAGGAGTTCCCAATGGTGTTCACTCCCACCCTACCCTTCGACCCGGGCAATCTAGGCATAGTAGGCCCTAGGGTCCTGCGTGGATTTCAGATGCTGCGGATCGGGCGCCACACCAGTTCCGTCTTCCTTTTGCCCCAGGGCGGTATATGGTTGGTCACCGGCCAGGGCCCCGGTTCTGGCTCCAACGGTGTCGGCAAGACGGTACTGCTTGGAGCCCTGACCCTTTTGAACGGGGATCCCCAGTGGAGAGGTGAACACGGAGTCGGTCCGTACGCGGCGCGACTGTTGTTCGACAGGCGACGAGCGAAGATCTCCGACACGCGCTTCGAAGACGCGTTACGCGGGTTCCTCATAGGAGTTTATCTGCACCCGCAACGTCCCGACGACGCCATCACCGTCATGATGCGCATTCAAAAGCTCGACGGCAGGTACATTCAGGTTCGATGGAGCGAAGGGGTACTGCTCGCCGAAGGCCTCTCCGAGGCAGAGCGGTTGCGAAGCGCCGAGGGGATATGGGAGAGCATTCGCGCAAGCGGGCAGCTCGGCGCGATCACCTACGCAGAAGAATTATTCGGCCATTCGCCACGCTGTCTCGCATACATTCGTGCCCGGGGAAGCGAAGACAACCAGGACACCGGGATCCTCGCTTTGGGCCAGAAGCAGTTCAGGCCGGCAGATCTAGCACAGCACCTGATTGCGTTGACGGGGCAACAGCAGGCCGTCAATGATGAGCGCCGATACAGACAGCAAATCGCGGCCGAGAAGCTGGTCCTAGACACCGAGAAGGCAAACCATGAAGAGCTGCTTGAGAAGGAGCGACAGCAGCTGTCAGACATTGAAAACCGAGCGCAAGCAAAGCGAATTGCGGAAGAGGCGGAAGGACAGTGGCACAACTTTCTTGAGCTTGGTGCCACGCTCGAGCAACTCAAGGAAAAAGCGTTCCGCAAGAAAGCGCAGGAACTCCGGTCGAAACTGGACGGGATCAATAGGAAAATCCAGGAAAAAGAACGGGATCTGAGTGAGCTCCCCAGCCTTGCGACATTAGCCCGAAAGTCAAGCGAAGACGCGGGGCGCGCAGAGGATGCCAGCAAGAAGCTGCGCACAATCGGCGAGCAGATTGGAAAAAGCAAGACGCGGGAAGAGCACCTTCGCACCATCATTCCAGGGCTACGCACAGCTGCGGCGATGTCCCTTGGGTTTACTGCCGAGCAGGCACAAGAGCGGTTGCGCGCTGCCACTGAAGCAGAAGCCGGACTCAGGAAAGTAGCAGGCGAAACCAGCGCCCGAGTTACTGCAGCACGCGATGAAATCGAGCAGATGCGAGCTGGGCACGAGGGCGCAGCTGGCCACGTCATAGCCGAACTCGCTGCTCACGACATACCTGCCGTAAGGCTGCTCGACCTGATCAGGCTGGACGATGACCAGCGAACGCTTTGGGAAGCTCGGCTGGCGCTCTACGCCGACGCTCTGGTGGTCAACAGAAGTCACCAATCGTTTGACGAGGCCGTCTTCGAGGACGTCCTGCGTCACAGCCCGGGCATCCCCGTCCTCGCAAGCGATCAAGAGATCGAGCCAATTACCGTCCCGCCGGCTGGCTCCAGCTTGGAAGGTGCGCTGGGCAACCTCGTCCGCACCCTAGACTCCCGTTTGACGAGGGTCGACGACGCCTCGGTCAGTGACCCTCAGCTCGGCGTCAGAATCTGGGGCGGCTTCGAGCTGCCCCTTACGGACCGGAAGGCTGTTATAGCGGCGAGACTGAGGAAGCTGGAACAACTCGAAAGGGAGCATTATCAAGCCGAAGGTGCTGTCGAGAAGGCGGCAAAGCGGGTAGAGGAATCGCAACAAGTTGTCGATGCCGTAGCAGCAGTCAGGGAGCTGGCTGCGGCCGAAGACGAGCACACTAAGGTAACGGCGCGGATAGCGGAGCTAGAGAAGCAGTACACCGCAGGCGAGGAGATCGCTGGAACCTTGCGAGACGTCGCCGTGCGTTCCAAGGAGGCGTTCAATACTCACGACGCGACGTTGAAGAGTCTGCGCCAAGAGATCAATGACCTCAAGCACAATGGTCCTGACAGCCGCGGAAAGACTACGGAGACGCTGGGCGAGGCACAGGAGCAAGTCGAGCGCCAGGAACTCGTGACGCAACGCTGGCGCGAGTCGCTCGGTGTCACCGCGCTCGCTGCAATCGTCGAACGGGTCGAGGCGGAGACTGCCGACCGCCTGAGTACTCAGCGCAACGCAACTCTCAGAGAAGCGTGCAATCGGCTCATCGACGCCATCGACTGCGTTGTCGTCGAATTGGCCCGCCCCGAACAGGTCGCAGAGAGCTCCGACAAGGACGAAAAACCCTTTGCCGACCATGTCGCAGGACTGAACATGCAAGTACTTGAACTCCGCGAGTGGTGCAAGGCGCACCATGCACCTGCCGAGGCCAACATGTCGTTCCGTACGCGTGTCAAGGCGCTCGACGACTGGCTAGCATGGTTCAGCGAAGGCGATGCCGAGGAAGAGGCAGCCATTCTCTCCCGCCAGGCAGCCCGAAGGCAGAACATCGCCGCCCGAGAACACGCGACGTCGCAGACAGAACAGTGGCTCAACAGCATGCGCGACATGCAGATCGAGGACATCGGTAAGGCATTCCGGGAAGCTGAGAAGCAGCTAAATGATTTGCTCAACGTGGCCGGCAGGGAACGCGTCGCGTTGCGGTTCAGTCATGTCGATGTCGGAGATCCGCATGAGCCACTCAGGTGGGAGATTTACCCGGAGTGGATAATGAAGGGAGGCGAGGCTGTCGAATACGGATCCTCGCCAAACACCGCCGAGCTGATCATTCTTCATACGCTTCTCGCGGTCTCCTCGATGGTGTCTGCTTCCGATCCACAGGGCCGGATGATCGTGATCGACGAGTCCGGTAACAACCTCGACGGAAGCAACCTCCGAAAGCTCGCTTCTATTCTCCAGCACGTCGCAGCGGCGAACGGGCTCTCGGTCGTACTGGCATGTCAGGACGTCTACTCCCACCTGGTGGCGCAGCACGCCGCCAGTCAGCTGAAGCTCCTGCGGCCCGCCACCAACGACGCCCTGAACGCCAAACCGTCGCTCTTGCACGGGCCGGAAGACCCAGAGGTATTGAAGCTGTTCTTGCCCCATCTGAGTGTCAGTGAGTCGGCGTGGCCTCAAGAATAGTCACGGCAGCGATGCCACAGGAAATTCCCGGGTTGCCGGCACCTCTTGATGCCTTTCCGGTGTACCGAGTACACGAGCGCAAAGACGGCTCCGAAAGATATGAACTTCTCCGCTTGACTGTGGAGGCCGCCGCGAAGCCGACGCACGAGCAGCTGTACGAGACGCTCCAGGCGCTGCCCGCCGGGACGAGGAACTGGCTAACCCGTCAGGTGGTACGCAAGGCAGCCAGTATCCATGATCGCTTCAAGGAGGAGGCACTTGCTACCGCTTACCACTGGTGCACAGCGGGCCTGGTCCGGCTCGACCTGTTGCCACCGCGACACGAAGGCAACCCCGGGCCACTCATCGGTTGGAAGCTGACTGAAGGCGTGAGCAGCTACGCCAACAACCAGCGTGAGCAAACCGAGCAGGAGACTATGTCGATCTCCGCACAGCTCGCCGAGGCCCGCGCCCGGCTCGCGGACCACCCGCTTGTCCCACTGCTCCTGGCTAGCGATGCGATGGATATAGAGTACAAGAGCCACCTGCTTATAGTGGCCGAAAATGCTGCTGAAGGAACCATCCTGGCAGGCAGAATGTCAGAATTGCGCACATACTTGACCGATGGCGAATTGGCAACTCTATTGGTCGCGCGCCAACAATATCGAGACTACAAGCCTGTTGGCGAACTCGCCCGTGGCGGCCAGGCCATCGTCTTCAGCTCCCGGCACAAGCACACCGACCAAATCGTTGCGGTGAAGCGCGCCAAGTCACGGGACGACAGCGCTGTACGCCGAATGAGACGCGAGATCGAAGTGGCGGAAATCTTCGGTGGACACCCTCACATCATGCCTATCTTGGATGCAAGCCCAGATGGGGACTGGTTCGTAATGCCGCTGGCGCAGACGACTGCACTGTTGGAGATGGACCAACTGCGACAAGCACAACAACTGAAAGCCATCGTCATGAGCGTACTCGACGGCCTTCGGAAGCCACACGCCAAAGGCTGGATTCACCGCGACATCAAACCCGAAAACATTCTTAAGATCCAGGGGCGATGGGTGGTAGCGGACTGGGGAATCGGCAAACGACCGCATGGCCAAACGAGCACTCCCGGACATACCAGAGCCGGAACGCTATATGGCACCGAGGGCTACGCTGCGCCCGAGTTAAGCGACGATGCCCACAAAGCAGGTCCGGAGGCTGATATTTACAGCGTCGGGCAGCTTATTGGGGCCATCCTTACAGGCCGGGTGCCACAGGCGAACATTCCGCTCCTGCCCGACGACCGCGGATGGCGGGAAGTTGTCGCTGCCGCAACAGCGTTCGATCCTCAGAGCCGCCCATCCGATGTAGATGAATTCGAAAATCTCTGTGCGCCGTTGTGGCACGGGTGAGTTGCGATAAGGAAGGTCCCGCACGTGAAGCGAATCGTGCTTGAGCCACTTTTCCTACACGCCGAATTGGTCAGCGCCTTACTCGGTCGCAACCGGGTCAGAAGAAGTTCCCCTGCCTCCCTCCGGGAGACGGTAGAGGGCGCACTTTCCGATTCAGCGCCCACAGCTTACGAATTGGCCGAGATGCTGGGTGAAGCCCTCCCCCAACTGAATATTCATGAGCTCCAAAGGATTTTCCACGAAGGCTCTCTTCGAGTCGGCACGCTGGTCGCCATCGAGCAAGAGTTCACCTTCGCGCGTGACCGCTCGCTTGAAGGGCCCGGAAGCAGCCCCATGCGCTTCACGGCGCCGATGAGCACCGACGCCGATGTCCACGTGCACGGGATCTTCAACGCCGAGCGTCTTGCTGCTGCATCAACCGCAGGGAACTTGGTTGGCGAGAGGGAGGTGTTCGTTCTAGGAACCATTGTTCGCCATAGCGGGAGATCAATCGAGATTCGGCCATCCTTCATTGGTATTCGGTCTTACGTGAAAGATGATCTCGACGCGCTCTTCGGAGTTAGCGAACCTTTGCGAGTCTATCCATCAGAGATCGATCAGTTCAGCGGCGTCGACTTCGCGACTCCGTGCACGCCTTCCGAGCTTCAGGCACTGCACCACACGAGCGAGGACGAGGTCAAGCGCTCCATCGCCGCCTTGATTGGTGAACCATTTGTCGCCAAAGACTGGGGCGGAGAAAAGTCCGACCTCTATACAAGCCGGACGTCGATCCGTGGTAATCATGTCGCAAGTGCGTGGCTATTCAAAGGCCCCGGCGCGAACGGGCCAATGACTGTGCGAACGCTTGGTAAGCGCGGAGACCAGATCGATCGACTTTATAGCGAGCCGGCCGACCTTCTGGTGCTGCAGCACTATCGCGAAATAGCAACGGCCGTCGTAAACATGATGTCGGTGTATGCACATCAGATGAGCCGACCTCGAAAGTTCATGATCCTCGACGGCGAAGACACAGCCAAGATTCTTAGAGCGATAGCGGTCTGATCGGCACCCTCTCTTTCTTCAAACGGGTCAGCCTCAAGGTTGCGAACATCGCCGCGAACGACACGACTTGGAAAAGTATGCCCCTATTGGCGCCGGCTGGCCCTCTGGCACCTTGTGAGCAGCCCGGCCTGGACCGTGCTCGCCGACGTTGGAATGCTGCGAATCAACCCTGCTGGATCTCTCCTCGGGTCGTGCCGGCGCAGACATGGGTCTACGCCGACCTTTCAGCGGCGCGCTGGCGCGGGACGATCGACGCAGTGGCTTCGGCGGCGGCGTGGGATAGCTCGGGTAGAACGTCGCCGTAGAACTTGGCGGTGAAGTGCGGGCTGGAGTGGCGGAGTCGGCTGGAGATGATCTTCATCTGCACGCCGGCGGCCAGGCCCATGGTGGCGGCGCCGTGTCGAAGGTCGTGAAGTCGGATGGGTGGTAGCCCGGCTTGGGTGGCGAGGTGGTGGAAGTGGTCGGTGACGTCGGCCGGGTGGAGCCGCCCACCAGTGGGTGTGGTGAACACGAGTCCGGTGGTGGTCCAGGCAGGACCGGCGGCGAGGCGTTCGCGGTGTTGCCGGGTGCGGTGGGCGCGCAGCACTGCGACGGTTTCGGTGTCGAGGGCGACCGCGGCTTCGCTGTCGGTGGTTTTGGGTGTGTCGATGGCGGTGGCCCAGCCGTGTTGGACGAGTTGCCAGCGGACGGTGAGGGTGTGGGCGTCGAGGTCGAGGTCGTCCCAGTGCAGGCCGCAGGCTTCCCCGCGGCGTAGGCCGGTGAAGGTGATGAGGTGGTAGAGGGCGTAGAGCCGGTCGTCGGCGTCGTGGGTGTGGTCGAGGAATCTGCCGGTGTGTTCGGGTGTCCAGATCATGACGGGGCTGGGGGTCTTGCCGGTGCCGCGCCAGGTCTTGATCCGTTGGTCGGTCCAGACGGTGGGCTTGGGTGGCCGGGCTGTGGGTAGTTCGACCATCAGGGCGGGGTTGGTGTCGATGTAGCGGTAACGGCGCATCGCGTCGTTGAGGGCCTTGCGCAGGGTGGCGTGGATGACGTGCAGGGTTCTGGGGCCGACGATCCGCTGGTTCTTGACCTGGTCGCGTTTCGCGGGGTCGCGGCTGGCGCGCAGGGTGGCGATGGTGGTGTTGCGTTCGGCGATGGCGTCGTACATGGCGTCGATGTGTCCGGGGC
Organism: Micromonospora sp. 067-2; assembly: GCF_046549295.1. Lineage (NCBI taxonomy): Bacteria > Bacillati > Actinomycetota > Actinomycetes > Micromonosporales > Micromonosporaceae > Micromonospora > Micromonospora sp. 067-2. The sequence goes on from NZ_JAJPWB010000008.1 coordinate 361,829, forward strand.
GGAGCCGGTCGATGCGCAGGTGGCCGAGATGCGGGATGAGGTACAGCCGGATGTGGCCTTCGTAGGAGCGCAGGGTGCCGGTCTTGATGTTCTTGCGTCCGGCGAGCCAGTCGGTCAGGTACGCCTGCATGGTGGGCAGTTCGGTGGGAGTGATGTCAGGTGCAGCGCCCGCCGAATCTGGTCCGGGGTGGGGACGGGAGCGCCGGTCTTGACGGCGGCCTCGATCAGGTCGCCGGTCTTGACGGTGGTGTGCGGGTCGGTGGGGTCGGGGACGGCGAGCGCGGCCCGGATGCGGTCCAGGACGGCGTCGGCGTCGGCCTGGGTGGCGTAGGGGCCATGGCGGAGCGGGCGGCGGGTGCCGTCGGCGCGGGCTGGTACTTCGATCTGCCAGTGCCAGTGGCCGAGGGTGCGGGACCAGCCGCCGCCGGGCCGGCGAAGCTGGGGACAGGAGCGTCCCAGTCGCCGGCCCGTGACGCTGTCGCGGCAGCCGCAGCGTTTGAAGGTAGATCCCTTCACTCATCGTCTCCTGGATGCTTCGTATGGTGCCGCCAGCGGTGTCGGGTGGAATCCGCTGGTGGCGGGGTCATCGCATCCACGCTCACCTTCGCGTCGGCTTCAAGTCGTTCGCCGCCGGTCCCGTTGGGGTTGGGTTGGAGGAGGTGGAGCAGGGCGGCGACCGGGACGATGATGCGGCTGCCGGCCCGGATCAGCGGTATGGGGAACTGGTCGGTGGCGGCGAGCCGGTACGCCTGGGATCGGCTAATCCCGAGCACGGAGGCGGTGGTGGCGAGGGTGGTGGTCACGCCGAGGGCACGGATGCGCTCGACCGTCCACACCTCCCCGACACCGGGCACGGCGGTGGTGCTGTCGGTCGTGGTGCGGGTGGTCTGGTCATCGTGATTCGTGGGGCTGTTCATGATCAGGTTTCTCCTGGTTATGAGATGGATGGCTGTGCGGTAGGAGCGGGGTAGCCCAGCCGGGGTCGACCGGCGCAGGGGTGGCTGCTCCGCCACCGTTGCGCCGCTTCGGTAACTGAGGCGGTGGCGTCGGGTTGGTCGGCATGATCGGGCTCACGATCAGTCCGGGTGGTGCCGACGATTCGACCTTGAGGGTTTTGAGGAGTTCGGATAGGCGAGTGTTGGACACGGTGTGACCGGCTGCGCGCAGCGCTTCGGCGAGTGCCGCCCGGGTCAGTGCCTGCCCGTCCGTGGCGAGCCGGTCCCGGACCTTGCGCGCCGCCAGCAGCAGCTCGCCAAAGTCGCCGGATGGCTGCGCGGACGGTCCCCGGTCCGCTCTCCGCTGCCGGTCCCGTCCGCCACGTCGACGACGCCCATCCGATGAGCGAACGGTCCCGGTGCTGGATGGCTCCCCCGCCGTGACGGCGGACCGTACCGTCTCGTCCGGTCCGCTGTCCTGAGCGGTCCGTCCGGCCTCGTCCGGTTGGCAGTCCGCGACCGTTCGGGCGGTGGCGGGCGTGGCGGTGCTGGTCCGGCCGAGGGCGATCTTGACCATGACGAGGAATCCGAGCGCGGGTACGGCGGCGGCGACCCAGCCGATGACCGAGGGTTCGGCCTCGACGACCTGCGCCGCCAGGGACAGCGTGACGGCGCAGGCCAGCACAGTGGCTGGGAAGACGGTGGAGGTGTGGGCGCGTTTGCGGCGGCGCAGTTCCAGGCCGGAGGCGATGGACATCAGCTCCAGGACGATCGCGTCTGCCCAGGCCAGCCAGCCGGGTTGGCCGTGCGCGGCGGCGACGTTGTGCACGTGGGTGAAGCTGGCCGCTCCGGCTGCGCCGCCGATGGCCAGCATGATGACGACCTGGACGACGCCCTCGACGCGACTGCCGCGCGGACTGGTGTCCGGGTCAGGGATCGGTGCTGTCGTGGCCCATCACCTCCCCGACCCCGGACAGGGGTTCCGGTCCGTCCGTCAGTCGCAGGAGGCGGGACCGGATGGCGGACCGACCCGGCTTCGGACAACAGTCGGGACGGGGCTCGGACACCGGTCGCGGACCGCCCGACGCGGACGCCGGACCGAGAAGTGGTCCGCCGCTGCGGGAGCAAACGACTGGTGCTCCCACGAATCTGTCAGCGCCGCCCGCGCTGCTCACGACAGATCCGTGACAGACGCCGGCCGTTGCTGTCCGATCCGCAGCGGAGGTACTGTCCACGGCCGTCGTGCCGTCGCCGATCACGCGGCCTCACCCGCCCGGCTGGAGACGTCAACGGCATACCCGGCCAGGTCGGCCAGCCGCAGCCGCTGCCCTTCCCTGCCGGCCATGGCCCACACCGCCTCTGCCGGGCCGAGGTCGGTCGTCGCGGCGTGGTCGCGGGCCCCGGTGGCGACCGGCACCGCCAGCGGCACGTCGGCCAGCACGCGGCGTAGGTTGCGCTCGCGGGCGGCCGAGTGGAGCCAGAACAGCACCGGCCACGCCCGCTGGATCGTGCCGAACAGCTCCTGGTAGCCGTCCACCTTGGCGGCCAGGATCGACAGCTGCTCGGCGCCGGTGTCGTACTCGACGAAGAACGGCACCTCGACATCGTTTTCGGCCCACCGGCCGTAGCCGTCCGGGCGAACCCTCGGCTGATACGCCCGCACCAGCCCCGGATCCTTCCGGCTGGTGAACGTACCGGCGCGCTGGCACACCACCTCCGGCAACCACTCCACCAAGCCGGTACCCGGATGAGTGCGGGCGTGCCCGGCCAGGTCGGTGAAGAAGCCGTTCACCCCGAGGCGGTGGGCGAGGCTGCGGGTCGAGGTCCAGCGCCGCCGCTCCACCCGGGCGTGGTCCCGCCGCGGTGGACGCTCGTCCCGACTCGCGGCGACGACCTCGGCGCCGAGCTGGTCGATGACGTAGTGGTACGGATACGAGCCGCCGTCGGCCCGCTGCGGCCGGAACCGGGCCACCAACCGCAACCGGTACAGGGTCCGCAGGCGCCGCTGGCAGAAGTCCAACGACGGGAACAGGGCGGTCGCGAGCTGGAACGAGGTCAGTACACCGTGGTCGTACAACCAGCCCAGCAGCACACGATCACGGCCGGTCAGCTGGGACTGGACCCGAAGGACCGGATCATCCACCGGCTACCACCTCCTTGCCGAGTAGGGACTGCCAGCCCCAGGGGGAGAGACCCGAGACCAGGCAGGGTCTGTCGCAGGACAAGCCGACGACACTGACAGACGAGCTGACCTGCGGTGTGAGAGGAAACAGGGGGTCGGTTCGGGGGTCCGGCTGAAGACTGACGTCAACGCTGACGCCAAGCCCGACCCCCGAACGGGGATCAAGCCGGAAGGCGTCACCGCCAATGCCCGCGGTGATAGGTGAAGGTGTCGGTGAAAACACGAGAACTCCTTGGTTGAGGGTGTGGGAGGTGGTGCTGGTGGCGTGGTCGGACACGACAACGCCGCCGGAGCGGAAGGGGCCGGTGAGATGCATTTCGGCCCGCCCATGCCGTGGGCGCCGTAAGCGGCGTACGCCTACCGGCCGCCGGGAGCACCGGCGAGACCAACGGACCTGGGGCGAACGCGCGGAGGTAGTTGGCGGCGGGGTGGGGCTAGCCTCTTGGATCATGTCCGACTCTGCGCCGCGTCCCTTGCTGTTCCTTGACGTGGACGGCACCCTCATCCCGTTCGGAACACCCGCGGCGGCCCAGCCGGGCGCGTCGCATGGCCGCCCTATGGCACTGGCTCTACCGGCCGATGCCCATCCCCTGCTGTACAAGGTCGATCCGGGACATGGCCGCCGGCTGGAGGCCCTGCCGTGTGATCTGGTGTGGGCGACGACCTGGATGAGCGACGCGAACGACGTGCTCGCGCCGCTGCTCGGGCTACCGCCTCTGCCCGTTGTGAACTGGCCCGACGCCGACGGGGTCAGCGTCCTGCACTGGAAGACCCGTGGACTGGTCGAGTGGGCGCAGGGACGCCCCTTCGTCTGGGTCGACGACGAGATCTCCCACGCCGATCAACAGTGGGTATCGACTCATCACCACGCCCCGGCCCTGCTGCATCGGGTCGACCCACATCGCGGCCTGACCGAGCACGACTTCGCTGCCATCGAAAGCTGGCTCGCGCAGGCGCGGTAGGGCCAGCTTCCAGCCATCGCGGGTGGTGCGCTGGACGGCTGTCTGCCAGTCGGGGCCGTCGATGGTGAGGTCCCCCACCATCCCGCTGGCGTCGGCCGCAGCCCGGGAATCGTGACGTGGTGCGGTCAGGATCCGACCTCGATGAGGCGACGCCTGCCACTCTCGCCCGGTACCTGCCATACCTGGTCGTCCGGCCAGTGGCGGTACAACAACTGCTGAGTGGTCGTGGCGACAGCGTTCTGCAGCGGCTCGCGGAGCAGGTCGGTCCGCAGTCGTTCCTCTCGCTCGGCGTCCTGAGCAATCACCAGAACCGCCCCGACCGGCACCAGATGGTCCGCACGCCGGTACCCGGCCAACAATCCACCCAGCCCTGACGTCGCTCGCTCGTGCTCGGCGACGACGCCGCCGATCGGGCCACGATCGACGTGGACCAGGAACCGCAGGCACCGCCCGTCCTGCAGCCAGACGCCGTAGCCGTCGGCCCGCAACTGTGCGAGGTCGTGCTGGCGCAATAACGCCGAGGTCTCCATCGTCGCCAGCCACTGGAACAACTCGCACCGCCCCGGGTTGCGCCGCGACACCTCCACCAACGGCAGGAACAGCAAGGCATCCGCCCGACCGGAGGAACGCTGCCCCAGCCGCAGCGGAACAGGCCGCCCCGACGCTGTCAGGGCTCGCCGGAGCACGTCGGTTCCCTCGGCCGTAACCTCGTACCACCAGGTGTGGGTCCGGTCCTCCGCCGAGCGGTCGCGGCGTACCAGTCCCGCCTCGTGCAGCCCCACCAGGTCCCGGTGAGCCGTCAGCCGCGACACTCCGCAGACAAGCGCCACGTCCAGTGTCGTCGCGGAACCATGCTGCGCCAGGTACGACAGGATCCGCCACCGCCGCGGGAACAACCGCCTCGTGGCACCCTGGTCGCCCATTTCCCGATGATCCTCCTGGCGTCGACAGTCCGACATCCGGTCCCTGACAGCCGTAACAGAGAGTGGTCAATGCGCCGACGGAAACATCGGAAGCCAGGACCGCCGTGACCGGAGACAGCGCTCGCCGTCGGCCGTCGGCCGGGGCGTCGGCGGGCCGTGCGAGCACCCACATATACAAACCGGGGTTTTGGGGCCGATTTTGGTGATCACTGTTCATTGAATCAGCCGAAGAGCTGAGGACAGAAGACGCGGTACGGTCAAATCAGACCGCCGTTAGTTGATCTCTGTGATCGACGCCGTACTGCGGCACCGATCTGTCGGAGGCCCGAGACAAAGCCATGCCGACTCAACGATGCAACGCCATGCACCGAAATGACGGTTACTCCGGGTAACAACGCCCCGGGGAATGCCGCCACGTCTCCTTTAAAAACGGGGTCGATGCGCCGAGGGCGAGCCGTAGGGTCGGTCGCGTGGCCGAGACGCAGACCGAACCGGATTTGTCCTACATCGCCAGCGTGACGCGGGTCCGCGCGGCGGCCGGTGTGATCCTCCGCGACCAGGCCGGCCGGGTGCTGCTGGTCCACCCGGTCTACAAAGACGTGTGGGAAGTTCCCGGCGGAACCGTGGAGCCGGACGAGTCCCCGGCAGACGCCTGCACCCGCGAGATGCGGGAGGAGTTGGGCCTGTCGCTACCGGCAGGAGCGCTGCTGTGCGTCGACTGGGTACCGGCTAACCCACCGTGGGACGGCGGACTCATGTTCGTCTTCGACGGCGGGGTGCTGACGGCGGACCAGGTCGCGGCGATGCGACTGTGCCCGGACGAGCTCGACCGGTTTGAGTTCGTCGAGCCGGAACGCCTGGGCGCGTTGTTAATCCCTCGCCTGGCTCGGCGGGTTGCTGCGGCGATCGCCGCTATCGGCCGTGGCGGTGTCTACCTCGAGGATGGAGTCGCGACCTCGAACAGTTAGTCGTCAACGCGGAGCCTCGGCCGCAGCCCGGTACCGGGGCATAGAGGTCGCCATCTGCACACGAAGCCGGTGAGGTCTCCTCACGCCAGCGGCGTCATCGGCGACGACCGGCTCCGAACCACTCACCGGTCGACAAGGTCTTCCCCGCCGTGCACATCCCACCAACTCGGTGCGTGCCTGCTCAGCGTTCCCGAGAAGCGGGTCAGTAGCAGCCAGTCGGCGTCGAGGATCAGCGCGGCGTCCTCCGACCGCTCGTCTAGCACCCGGGCCACGGACGCCAGCATCTCCCGCGTCGCCCAGTCGGAGGATTCGCCCTTGATCAGCCGGAAGCCGATGGTGACGTACCGCTCCGGTTCCCACTCCCACGTCGAGCCGTCACCATCTTCGGCCTCTAAGTAGCCGTGGGATCCGGCGTGGATGCTCACCGTGTAACCACATCGATCGCCGAGGTCCGCACTCAGCACCCGAGGTCTGCCATCCACCGCCGACTCCTCGGCACCGTCTGGGGCGACGACGCCGGCCAGCGCATCGAGCGGAACGTCGCCGGCCAGCGTCAAGCGGTACTCGGTCGCCATGGGTAGCCCTTCAGTCTCGTCGCAGGATCTGGATTATCGCCCCGCTTCGCGTCACCGCCACCAGTTCCTTCAACCCTGCGATCGGCCAGTCGTCGAACTGCCTCTGCAACGCCGGGAGGTCGCCACGCCAGTCGTGGAGGTTGACCACCACCCGTTGGGTCTGCTCGCTGGTGATCTTGTCGGATACCCCGCTCCACACGCCTCGCACGCTCTTCGCCGGCATCGGGGAGTAGCAGTCGAAGACGTGTCCCTCGACCAGGTAGTCGGGATCCTTGCCCGGTTTCCCGGAATCACCGGTACCGAGACGGGCGTCAGCGACCTCCTGCCGGGTCGGGTTCTGGTGGAGCCGGTACCCCTGGGCAGCGACGGTATCGGCACACTGGTTCTCCAGTTCCAGAGAGCGCCGCACGCGCGCGTCTTCCCTCGGAGGAATCCGGGTACGCCGACCGGTAGGCGAGCCGCCGCGCTCTCCGGTCGGCTTACGCGTCCACGGCGTCGTCACGCCCCTGCCGGGGGACGGTGTGGGAACCGAGGCAGGGCTGGTCGGTACGGCACCGCCAGCCCCGCTCAGTTTCCCGAAGACCCCAGCTGTCGTGCCTCGGCGATCGCCGCGTCAACGGCCTGTCGGGTGGTGGCGGTGCGCTGAACCAGCATGACAAGCACCTGTTTGGCGCTCTCCAGAGCCTGCAGCAGCGGCCCCGGCTGCCCACCCTGCAAAACCCCGACGACAAGCTGCTGCGCCTCACCGACCTGGGTGATCGTGGCGGCCGTCCGGTCGCGGATGCCGTCGACCGCACTCTGCACCGGAGTCAGCCCGCTGATCGTCTCCCCCGGACTGGCCCGCTCCGGGACACCAGCGGTCGCCTTCGTGGCATCACCGACAGCACCGGCGAGACCGCCCAGTCCACCCCGGATGGTGGCGATGGCCCCGCGAACCCGCGCCACACCGGCAGCGACCGCGGCGAACCCGGCACCCGCAGCCCGCAGCGCGATCTCCTGTGCCTGCTGATCAGCAGCGGCAACCAGACCCTGCGCACGCTCGACCCCGGTGGCCAGCGTACGCAGCTCCGTAGTGATCTTCTCGACGTGCGACACGCTGCCGGATCCCTCCCTGGCGACCAGAGCTCTCAGCAGGGTTGAACCTACCGCCACGGCACCGACGTCACCAGACGTCGCGGAGCGGTAAGCGATCAGTGGTCGCGGCCGAGAAGGACGTGCGGGTAGCCCTTGTTGATCTGCTCGCCGAGTCGATGCCGAGGTCGACGATGAACGCGTGCAGGCGTTGGACCACGGCGTCAACGGAATGCCAGCGCTTGAAGTTGATCGACGCTCCATGATCTTCCGTACAGAGACGCAGCCATTCGGTGATCACCTCGGAGGCGAGGAAGTCGCGGTGCGAGGCGTTGTAGTAGGCATCTACCTGCCAGGTGGGCTTGGCGGGTTTCGCGCCGAGTTCGGCGAGCCTGGCCTTGAGCCAGCCATCGCAGGCGCTACGACCCGTACGACGACGCCGCCTGCGGCACGCGTTGATCCGCCTGAGCCTGAGAGGCACAATCCCAGGATGATCTCGAGCGTGTTCTTCGACGTGGGTGAGACGATCGTCGACGAGTCCCGGGAGTACGGCACCTGGGCCGACTGGCTCGGCGTCCCACGGCACACCTTCTCGGCAGTCTTCGGCGCCGTCGTCGCCCGCGGCTTGGACTACCGCGAGACGTTCCAGGTGTTCCGGCCCGGGTTCGACCTGGCCGAGGAGCGGCAGCACCGGACCGACGCCGGACAGCCGGAACACTTCTCCGAGGAGAACCTCTACCCGGACGCCCGGCCCTGCCTGGCGGCCCTGCGGGAGTTGGGCGTGCAGGTCGGCTTGGCCGGCAACCAGACTGCCCGAGCCGAGACCATCTTGCACGCCCTGGATCTTCCGGTCGACGTGATCGGCACCTCTGACGGCTGGAATGTCGAGAAACCCTCGGCCGCGTTCTTCGATCGCGTCGTCGCGGAGGCCCGCTGCCCCGCCGACCAGGTTCTGTACGTCGGGGACCGGCTGGACAACGACATCCGGCCGGCACAGGCGGCCGGGCTTGCGACGGCCCTGGTGCGACGCGGCCCGTGGGGACACATCCTCGACGACAAGACCGTCAGCGACCGCTGCCTCTTCCAGCTTGACTCGCTCACAGAGCTGCCCGAACTGGTACGCAGGCACAACGAGGCGGCCGCTTAGCTCCCCGGAAGAGCGGCCCGGCTGGTCGCGAGGACGGCGATGCGTTCGTCGAGCTGGCCGCCCTCTCGGCTGTCGCCGAGTACCTGCCGGACCGCTTTGACCCGCTCCAGCCCGGTGCCGTACCAGTCGGTGTTCAGGGCGTCCAAGGCCTGGTTGAGGTAGTCGGCGGCGTGGTCGCCGTCGTTGCTGTGCGCCGAGGCCAGGTCGGCGAGGACGACGCTGCGCTGCTTGGCGCCCGTCGCGGTCAAGCGGGCGAGGGACTCGGCCAAGTGGCGGGCGGCCTCGGCATGGTCGCCAGCGGCGAGGACCGCGTAGCCGGCAAAGGAGTGCAGCCGGCCGGTGTCGTAGTAGTCGAACCATGCGGGCGCTTCGGGACGCGCTTCGAGCGCGGTGGCGGCGAGGTCGATCTGGTGGCGGCTTGCCGCTCCGGCACCCACGCGGGCTTCGACTTCCGAGGCCACGCAGTGCAGCCAGGAGCGAATGGCGGGGCTGACGCCGTGCCAGGTGTGCTGGAGCGCCGCGTCAATCAGTGACCGGGCTGCGGCCGGATCATGTCCGAAGGCGGGGATGAAGGCCATGTGGCCGAGGACGGCGGCGGCCAGGGCGTGGTCTCCGGCCTCACGGGTGGCAGCGAGGGCGACGTCGTAGCAGCGCTGCGCGACGGCGGGCTGGTTGAGATCAAAGAACGCCAGTCGTGCGGTGAGCAGCGCCGATTCGGCGAGGGCGCCGGCGAGGGTCGCCCGACTGGTGCCGGTGGCCGCGCGGACGAGTCCGCTACCGAGCTGGGTGTGGGCGTACGCGGCCTCGTAGAGCGGCCGGGCAGGGCTGGTCCAGTACAGCGTGCGCTGGCACCGCACGATCTCGGCGTACGCGTCTGGATCTATGGCCTTGGCTTGCGCGTACGCGGCCTGCGGATCGAGTGACAGCAGGGGCGCCACCAAGGGAAGCATGCTGGCGCCGAACAACGCGCGCAGAACAGTTGCCCGGTCCCAGCCGGTTTCGTCGCCTCCGGTGATCATTTCCCACAACCTCCTGAACTCGTGCAGTGTCTCCGCCTGCGGACGCATCGCCAGCTCGTCGGGGGTGAGAAGACCGAGCTGGCTCGCCGGCTTGTCGAAGATGGCCACGAGGTGCTTGCGGTAGCGCGGGTCAGGCCACCGTTCACCGGTTTCCCACCGCCGCACCGTGTTGGCGTTCAGCCCGGTATCGGTCTCGCCGGCTTGGCTCATCTCCGTACGGATGCGCTCGGCGACCTCCTCGTAGGACCAGCCCTGCTGGAGCCTCTCCCACGCTAGCCGTCGATTGGCGGGATAGCGCCGTCCGGCCATGCGAGCACCTCCGTGCGTCCTCTGTCGACGACGGTCACGTTAGCCATCTCCGCTACGGGCCGTCACTACCTGGTTGCGAGCGGATGGGTCGTGGACGGTACCGATCGGGTCCGCTGAGCGGTTCGCTGTTGACGAGCATCGACGGACGCTGCTGGGCGGCTCCAGCTCACCAAACCCAATGTCATCGACGCCAGGGGATTCACGGTGAAGAGATCGGACAAGACGATCAACAAGCAGGCGCCGCTTGTTGTGGCGGCGGCCGGAGGTGCAGGCGTGAGGTTGATTCCTCGTCCGCGTACTGCCATCGGGGCTGCGCGGGCGGGTGACCGGCGGGGTGCTCCCAGCCGCCGCCTCACTGCGGCGGGCCCGCCAGCGCCGCGGCGGGCCCGCTACGACTGGACCAACCAGCGGGAGTCAATCGCAACTCGTCGGACGGTGACGTCATGACCGTGTACGTCTCGCGGCACGCCTCTACGGATGGGCCCGGTCCGACGGTGCAGCCCCGCATTACGGCGACCGGCCGGGCAAAGGTCTCCCAGACCGAGCCCATCCTGCTCACCTTCGTGTGGCAGCGCATGCTGTCAAAACCAGCGCAGGCCGGTGGCCGCCGGTGACGGCGCGGGTGTTAGTGACCGGCGCGGCCGGCTTCATCGGCTCGCACGTCGTCGACGCACTTCTGGCCCGAGGCATGCAGGTGGTCGGCCTGGACCGCCGCCGCCTCGGCCAGGACGCCCTCGCCGACGAGAACCTGTCAGCCGCAGCTGGCAACCCGCTGTTCACACCGCTTTGCCGGGATCTTGTCACCGACCGGCTTGATGACACTCTCAAGGGCTGCGACATCGTGTTTCACCTGGCTGCCCGGCCGGGCGTGCGGCCCTCCTGGGGCGTGGAGTTTCACGACTACGCCCAGTCGAACGTGCTCGGCACCCACCGGCTGCTCGACGCGTGCGCCCGCTCGGGCGTACGGAGGTTGGTCTACGCCTCGTCGTCCAGCGTCTACGGCCCGGCGGAGCGGCCCAGCCGCGAGGACGACCGGACCAGCCCGGTCTCGCCGTACGGGGTGAGCAAGCTAGCCGCCGAGCAGCTGTGCCTGGCCTACGCCGGTCGCCCCGACAGCCGGCTCAGCGTCGTGGCGCTGCGCTACTTCACCGTGTACGGACCACGGCAGCGACCCGACATGGCCATCGGCCGGCTGCTGTTCGCGGCCTATACCGGTCTGCCGGTCACCCTCTTCGGCGACGGCAGCCAACGGCGGGAGTTCACCTACATCACCGACGTCGTCGCCGCGACGATCGCTGCCGCTCACATCGATACCCGCTGCGCTGTGGTGAATGTCGGCGGCGGCGCGAGCGTGTCCATGCACGGCGCCATCCAGGAGGCGTCCACGGTTACCGGACGGCACATTCCGGTCCAGGTAGCCGACGCACAGCCCGGTGACGTTCCCGCCACGTCCGCGGACCTGACCCTTGCCGGCCGGCTGCTCGGCTACTGGCCCACCGTCGGCCTGCACGAGGGCATGGCCCGGCAGTCCTCCTGGCTGGTCAATCTCTCCCGCGACCGGCTCGCGGCCTTCACCTCCTGACCATGAAGGAAGGTTCTCATGATCGTCTTGAAAGCGGATTCCGCGAGCGAGTTGTTCACCGCCGCCTGCCAGGCGGTACTGCTCAACGGCCGCATCGCCTGCCCGCGTGACATGATGACCATTGAGGTCGTCGGCGCGCACCTGTGCCTGAGCAACCCTCGACGCCGGCTGGTCTCCGTGCCACCCGTACGCGTCATCAACCCGGCATTCGCCGTCGCCGAGGCGCTGTGGATCCTCTCCGGCTCGGACGACCCGTGGATCTTCGACTTCAATGGCAACCTGCGCCGCTACGCGGACGACGGAGTCCTGCAGGGCGCGTACGGGCCACGGATTCGTCGGTGGGGTGGCAACCTCGACCAGCTCGACGAGGTCGTCCGGAAGCTGACGGCCGACCGAGACTCCCGACAGGCCGTCGTCCAGATCTACGACCCGGGACGCGACCACCGCGGCTACCGCGATGTGCCGTGCACTCTCGGATACCGGTTCCTGATCCGGCAGGGTCGACTCGAGATGCACACCACCATGCGCAGCCAGGACCTGTGGCTCGGCTTCCCGTACGACATCTTCGCCACCACGCTCCTGCAGGAACTGATGGCCGGCTGGCTCGGTGTCGAGGTCGGCGAGTACCACCACCACGTCGACTCGCTGCACCTCTACGCCGATCATGCTCCGGCTGCCGCCGAGTGTCTCCACCACGAACCGACCGCCACGGAGATGGATCGGGTCGGCGTGGACTGGCCCAGCCTGGATGTTGTCCTCGCGCAGGTCATCTCCGGTAACGGCGATCTGCCTGACGGCACCCTGTGGGACACGTTCGGGCAGGTGCTGACCAGCTACCGGACATGGAAGCTCGGCGAGCGTGACCTGGCCAGCAAGGTCGCCCACGACACCCCAGGACCGCTCGGCGCTGCTCTCGTCGCCTGGTACCAGCACCTCACCCGGCCGGCCGTCGTATCGCCGGAGCTGGCATGACCGCGAAGGTGGTGCTTGGGCTGTGCGCGTACACGCATGACTCGGCGGCGGCGCTGCTGGTCGACGGCCACCTGATCGGCTTCGTCGAGGAGGAACGGCTCGACGGGGTCAAGCACAGCAAGGCCTACCCCGCACACGGCGTCGCCTGGCTGCTCCACGAGGCCGGCCTGTCGCCGTCGGAGGTGACCACGGTGGCGTACAACTTCGATGGACGCCGCTACCTGGGAGCGCTGGGCCAACTGCCAAGTCATCTACGGCAGGCGGCCAGCCGCGCTCGAGCCGTGCCTCGGGCTCGCAGCTTCACCACGGTCCACCGCCGCTACCAGGCCCGGATGCGAGACCTGGCCGAACGCTTCCCGCACGCTCGGCTGCAGCCGGTGCCGCACCACCGGGCGCATGCCCTGTACGCCTTCGCTGCCGCCGGTGTGGACGACGCGGCGGTCCTGATCGTCGACAGCCTCGGAGAGCTGCAGACCACTACCACCTGGCACGCCCGTCAACGCAACTCGCGGCTCAGCCTCAACCTGACGCATGCGATCGACGACCCGGCCTCCCTCGGCTACGCCTACGGTGCCGTCACCGAGCACCTCGGCTGGCGGCGGGGTGACGAGGAAGGCACCGTGATGGCGCTGGCCGCCCTCGGCGACCCCGCCCGGTTCCGGGAGCTGATGTCTCGGGCGATCCAGCTCACCACCGACGGGTTCACCCTCGACCCAGCGCTGATCGCCCTGCGGGTGCTCGCCAGCCGCTACGGCCGGGTCACGCCCGCGTTCACCGCCGCAACGTGCCCGCCCCGCACGCCGACGGCACCGGTAGAGCCTGTGCACGCCGACCTGGCCGCTGCGCTGCAGGAACGCACCGAGCAGGTGATGCTGCATCTCGCCGAGCGGGCCCGCCGGCTGACCGGCTCCGGGCTGCTCTGCCTGGGTGGTGGAGTTGCGATGAACTGCGTCAGCGCCGGCCTCATCGCCCAGGCCGGCATCGTCGACGAGGTGCATGTACCGCCCGCCCCCGGCGATGCGGGCACCGCGATCGGCGCCGCCGCCCACGCCTGGCTCGACGTGACCAGCCGCCCACCCACCGGCCTCCGCCACCACTGCTACCTCGGCCCCGCCTATCCCGGCCTGGCACTACCGGCAGCACCGCGCGCGGGACTCCACGCGAGCCGACCCGCTGAACCTGTCCAACATCTGGCCCGGCAGTTAGCCGCCGGGGCGATCGTGGGGTTGTTCACCGGCGCGCTGGAGGCCGGCCCACGGGCACTGGGGCACCGATCGATCCTCGCCTCTCCCCTGGAGGCCGGTGTAGTCGAGCGGCTCAATGCCACCGTCAAGTTCCGTGAACCGTTCCGACCTTTCGCCCCTGTCGTCCTCGCCGACAAGGCCACCGACTACTTCCGGCTACGCCAACCGTCGCCGTACATGTCGCTCGCGGCTTCCGTGACCGAGCTGACCCGCGACAAGCTACCCGCGATCGTGCACGTCAACGGCACCGCCCGAGTCCAGACCGTCACCCGCGAGCAACACCCCTTCCTCGCCGACGTCCTCACCCGCTTCGGTGAGATCACCGGCCATCCCGTGCTGATCAACACCTCGCTGAACATCAAAGGCAAGCCGATCTGCGGCACGCCGGAGATGGCGCTGGACTGCCTCACCGAGTCCGGCCTAGACGCGCTGCTCATCGAAGGCTGGTGGGTGACCAAGTGAGAATCGGCTACAGCTTCTGGGGATTCCTCGGCCCCGGCATCACCGACACCCCGGACGGAGGCCGCAGCCATCGCCGGACCTTGGTCGACGGGCTACGTGCAGCCGGCCATGACATCGTCTTCCTTCAACCCAACCGGGACCTGTGCGAGGCCGGCGACGATCTCACCAGCCACTACCGCTGGGACGTCGGCCTGCCCGAGATCGACGCGCTGTTCCTCGAATGGCGCTGGCCCATTCCCGGCCGCAATACCACCGCCTGTGGCCGACCCGGCCACACCTGCGATCTGCATCGGCAGGGCGAACTGCTTGACCACTACACCCACCAGCTCGGCACCCCAACGATCCTGTGGGACAAGGACCGTCGGCTGCCCGCAGCGGACCCCCTGCGCCGAACCCGCAACGTCACCGTCTGCGAACCCGCTCTGCACCCGACTCCGGGCGCGGTACCACTGCTCTTTCCGGTCGCCGACACGGCTATCGAAGCCGCTGACCCGGCTGCGCTGGCGGCCCTGCCCCGCCGCACCCCGCTGGTCTACGTCGGCAACCAGTACGACCGCGACCACGCGTTCGACACCTACTTCGCGCCGGCCGCCGCCCAATTGCCCCACCTGATCGCGGGCAAATGGGCCGACACCAGACGCTGGCCGAACCTGAACTTCATCGGCCGAGTCCCGTTCCCCAGGGTGTCCGCGATCTACGCCGACGCGCTCGCCACCGTCCTGCTGCTGCCTGCCCGGTACGCCACAGCGGGGCAGATGACCCAGCGGATCTTCGAGGCCGTTCTCGCCGGCTGCGTGCCCCTACTGCCTCGTGACGTCCGCGGCGCCGACGCCCTTGTTCCCTCGTCACTGATCGTCCGCGACGCCACGGAGGTGCGGCACCGCATCGGCTGGCTCAGCGAGATCGCCGGCACCGGTGACCACGCCAACCTGATCGCGGGGTGCCTACGGCACCTCGACCCGTTCCGACTCTCGTCCCAGCTCGAGGTGCTCACCTACCTGCTGCATCACCCGGAGTCGGTGCCGTCATGACCTACCGTGTCACCACCGGACGAGCGCACCACACCTCTACCCTGGAGAACCATGGACAGGATCGCCATCATCGGCTGCGGCGGCAGCGGCAAGTCCACCGTCGCGCGCCAGTTGGCCCGGATCCTCGACACGCCGTTGACGCACCTCGACGCGACCTACTACGACGAGCACTGGAACCCCTTACCGCAGGGCGAGTTCGCCGCCCGGCAGGAGAAGCTCGTCGCTGGCGAACGGTGGATCATCGAGGGCAACTACGCCGGTACCCTGCCGATCCGGCTTGCCGCCGCGGACACCGTGATCTTCCTCGATCTACCTGCCAGAACCTGCCTATGGGGCATCGCCCAGCGCCGCTGGCGCTACCGCGGCGGGCAACACCACCAGGACGGCGTTTACGACCGAATCACCTGGAACTTCGTCCGCTACCTCCTCGGCTACCGGCGCACCATGCGCCCGCGAGTCCAGAATCTTGTCCGAGAACACGGGCCACACGTCTGCCTGATCACCGTCACCAGCCGCCGCCAGGCCGCCGAACTAGTGAAACGCGTCCGCGACGAGCATCAGCCGGTGACCTGACCGCGACGGAACGGGAGGCGACGAATGTCGGCCAACCCGTTCCTTGACCCCACCCTGGTCCACGGCGACCTCTACCAGGGCGACGGCCGGCTCGCCGACCGCACTCACGCGCTGCATCGTGCCAAGATCAGCGGAAGCGACGCCGCCGACACGATCGCAGACCTGCTCGCCGCCCGGGTCCCGGCCGGGGCGGCCGTGCTCGACATCGGTTGCGGGCGCGGCACCACAACCCTGCGCCTGGCCGACCGGCTCCGGCCCCGCCGGCTCATTGCCGTCGACGCCTCGACCGCGCTTCTCCGCACCACCCGCGACCGCCTCGGCGCCGCTGGCGCGTTGGGCTCAGTGGTCTGCGCTGACTTCCACCACCTGCCGCTGCCGGGCAGCGTTGCCGACGCCGCAGTTGCCGCCTTCTGCCTGTACCACTCCGCGACGCCGGAGCTGGTCGTGGCGGAGATCGCCCGCTGTCTACGCCCTGGCGGCACCGCTGTCCTGGTCACCAAGTCCCTGGACAGCTACGCCGAACTCGACCGCCTGGTCCACGCTGCCGGCCTCGACCCGCATGCCACCAGCCGACCCAGCCTCTACGAGAGCTTCCACAGCGGCAACCTGCACACCATCGCCGCCACCAACCTGACCGTCATCGACGTCCAGCACGAGGAACATGTCTTCCACTTCGCGAACGCCATGCACCTCGCTCGCTACCTCACCACGACACCGAAGTACCGAATCAACCTGACCGGCGGAATTTCCGCCCTCGCAGCGGCCCTCCAGCAGCGGCTGCCCGCGCCGCCCTACGCAACCCGATCCACCGTCAGTTACGCCGTAGCGGTGCGGCCATGAGCGGGGCCATCTTCGTCAAGCGGTACGACGACCCGGAACGCTGCGCCGCCGCTGCTGCCCACCACACCTGGCTGGCTGGCCTGGGCTCCGGAGTACGCCTGCCCGCGCTCGTCGCGCGGAGTTCTCGGCATCTGATCTTCGAGCGGCTGATGGGGCACGCACCGGGCGTCGAAGATCTTCCGCGGGCCGCTGCGGCACTCGGCCAGCTTCACGCTGCCGCACACCGAGATGAACTTCGGACCGCCTGTCTCGATCAACCCCACATCACCTCGACCGGACTCGTAATCTCCGACTTCGCCAGCCCGCGTCAGGCGGCGCTACACCACGCCGCAGCCGCGGCGGGCATCCACGAATCGGTCATTAACGCCGCACTCGACAGGGTCGGGGAGCCAGTGACGTTCTACAAGGACCCGAACATTCGGAACTACCTTGCGAACGGCAATGAGGTCGCCGTCGTCGACTTCGACGACCTGACACTCGCTCCCTTCGGCTACGACCTGGCCGGCCTCGTGGTCACCGCATCCATGACCTACGGCCGCCTCGCCGACCTATCGATCGCTCGCTGTCTCCGCGCCTACCGCGTCGCTGTCGCGCCCCAGATCTGCAGCTTGGCCGACCTGAAACGGTACGCCGAGCTGCACCACCTGCTGACTCTGCGATATCTCGGCCGCAACGGCTACCGGCACGCCTGGCCCACCGTCCGGCCTTGGCCCGACCCGTTCCTCACCGAACTGAGCTGAAAAGGAACTCCCGGATGGCCCCGACAACCGAACTCGTCATCGCCCGCCACGGCGAAGCCGCCTGCAACGTCGCCGGAATCGTCGGCGGCGAACAGGGCTGCACCGGCCTCACCGGCCGCGGCCGGAACCAGGTGGAGCAACTCGCCACCCACCTGGCCGCCGACCACGCCGACCGGCCCTATGCCGCCCTCTACGCCACACCCCGACTGCGCGTCACCCAGACCGCCGAGATCATCGCTCAAGCTCTGCACATGCCCGCCACCATCGACCCGGACCTCCGCGGCCCTGACCACGGCGATGCCGACGGCCGGCCCTGGGTCGACATCAAGACTTCCTTCCAGGGGCCGCCTCAGCACAGCCCAGACCGCCAGTACGCTTCCGGATCCGAGACATGGAACGAGTACCTCTACCGGGCGACCGCCGCACTGCAGAAGATCCTGGCCCGCCACGAGGGTGAACGAATCCTCGTCGCCGCTCACGGCGAAACCGTCGAAGCCGCCCACAATCTGCTCCTCGGCCTCCCCCGGAACGCATGCCTACGGCTCGGCTTCGTCACCGACCACGCCTCCGTCGCCAGGTGGCTGCGACCGACCAACCGTTTCGGCCGCACCATCTGGCAACTCGTCAGCCACAACGACACCCGACACCTCCAACCCCACCATGGCTGACCACAACGTTCACCTCGCGCTCTGCCAACGGCTCCTCGACGCCCACGCCAAACCCGTGACCTCGCACCCCGGGCACGCCGGCACTCGCGTGCTCCGCGCCTCGACGGCCGCCCACGGAGACGTCATGGTCAAGATCCATCGCAGCCCGGAACGCCACAACCAGGAAGTTCACGCTTACCGGACCTGGGTTCCCGCCCTCGGAGACAGGGCACCCCGACTGCTCGCGACAACCGACGACCCACCAGCCACCGTCATCACGGCTGTAGCGGGAGTCCCGCTCAACGAGCGGCAACTCGACCCCGAGGCCGAGCAGAGCGCCTACCGGGAGGCAGGACAACTACTCAAGACACTGCACGCCGCCGGACCGCCCCGTCTCGAACCAGACTGGACGGCCTGGCTCGCGGAACGCGCCGAGTACTGGATCCACCGGGTCGGAGAGGGCATTACCGGCGCCCGCCGGGCGGAGCTACGGGCGCATATGCGAGCCCTCCGAGACCTGCCGCCGCTGGCCGCCCTCCCATGCCACCTCGACTTCATGCCCCGCAACATGATCTACGGCGACGACGGAGCGGTCAGGCTAATCGACTTCGAGCACAGCCGCTACGACCTACCCGCCCGCGACCTCGTACGACTCGCCACTCGAGTCTGGCCCCACCGCCCAGACCTACGCGCGAGCTTTCTCGATACATACGGCCAGCTCAGAGCAGTGGACGACGCGGTGCTGGAGCACTGTGCCCACTTCGACTTCCTCACAAGCTTGGCGCGACAGGCTGTGCCCACCAAACGCGCAGCCGATACCTATTACGACAGCGGCCTATGACATGGCCCTCCGGCAGCCCGTATGTCTACGAACGGTGACAGAGCCTCGTCCGCACTGGCGTCCGCTCAGCGACAGATCAGTGCATTCAGGTCAGGGCTAGCATTCCCTGATGTCTCCGCTTCAGCTGACGAGGAATCGACCACTGAGCAGACTTCTCGGCAGGCTTCACGCGGACACTCTGATTTATGATCTTCGACAGCTACCGACTCTATGTGGCAGGAGCATGAAGACTAAAGGCGTTCACAAGCGGTAAGAGCCGGGGCCATTCTGGGCAAACGGCGCTACCGAATCGCCTCCCTCAAATTGTCATCGAGCCCGTGACGGCGAACATGCCTTCACTGACGTAGCCGTGATCGGCTGCGAGGGCTTCGTAGAGAGCATGCTGCCAGCAGTTCAGCGAGTACGCGGCCCATCCCGAAGCTCGATCACGAAGCTGATCAACCACGGCTGCTGGCCCAGCACGGTGCCGTAGACTCGAAATGGTGACTTCGATGCCGGCCATCTCCCGGGCTGCTTGCGGTCCATATAAGGCAGCGAGTCGGAACTCGGCGAAGTGATGGCGGATGCGGGCCTGCATGAGCGGGGCGAACTCGTCGCTCGGCTCCGTGTAGAAGACCACGGTGCGTTGTTCGGTTGGGAGCACTTTCGCGTACAGCCACCGCCGGTCGTCCGCTTCGTCGAAGTACGGGTGCAGCGTCTGCATGGTGCTATCCGACGCTACCGTGTCGTTTTTCATCCGGTTGCAGTCCGCACATGCGGGGACCAGGTTGTCGGGCACGACCGCCAACAACGGGTACGCCTTCTTCGGCAGTTGATGATCTAGCGTCGACACCGTCCGGTGGCCGCACAGCGGGCACCGCGCGTAAGGTGCTGCGGCGAGCAGCTGCTCGTAGTAAGGCCGACAGGCACGAGATTTGAGTAGCCTGCTCTTGTAGTTCGCGACCAGCACGTCGCGGTCAGCCTCGTCCCTGGGCTTGTTCTCCAACTGCTCCTTGAGTGGATGCAGGGTAGCGCTGGCTGCAGCCTTGGCATAGAGCCACGCGCCGAAGACAACCTGCTGTTCGAGAAGAACCAGCCGGGCACGGTTCTCGTGGTTCGCCGCGCCGGAACACATGACGAACAAGTGTTGTGCGTCGATCTGGGGGCGCGGGACACGCCACATTACAGCTCACCGCCGGCGTCACGAATCGCGATGAGCGTGCGCGTGATTGCCCTCGCCTCGTTACCTAGCCGCCCGCCGAAACGAGCCAGGATCTCATCGAATCGCAGACCTTCCAGCACCGCAGATCGGATAACCCGGTGATAGCCGGAGTCAGTCACCTCGAGGGAAAACACTTCGTGTGTCAGAGTGCCGACGTTCTCGCCGAATGTCTCCAGCAACGGCCGCTCCGGGGTGATGTAGCGGCCGTTCTTGCGGATCGTCCAGACGCATGACGCGGGAACCTCTTGCAGCACTACCGGAGAGTGGGTCGCGATGACGGCGACACTGTTGCGGTTGACCAGCAGTGCCGACAGCGCCCACACGAAGGCAGCGAGCAGCGGTGGGTGCAGGTGAGACTCGGGCTCGTCGATCACGACCAGCGTTCGTGCCTGCACGCGTTCTACCAGCCGGGTGATGATCAACAGAACGATCGCGTGTCCCGAGCTGAGGCGGCTGAAGAGCTGTAACGCCATCGTCCGGCGTTGCTCGGCAGAAGCGATCCAGAAACGAGGCACCCAGTCGTCGTCATCCAGGAACCCTGAGCCAGAATACCTCAGCGCGTCAACAGCGCGTACCCATCTTTCGGCGGCACGACCGGTGAGGCACTGCTCCAGACTCTCGGCAAACAACTCCGCGAATTGTGCGCGGCCCAGCGGCGCCTCCACCTCACCACCAGACGAGTCGTGAGCGCCGATAGGCAGGTAGGGGACGCGTTGATGCTCCTCGGGTATGGCGACGAACTCGTCGAAGGCACTGAACGACACCGCCACGACACCGAGAAACAGCTGCCCTCCTCCAGGCAGATCGTCGCCGATGACACGCCCGACCTCGGCTGGTTGCGCGCGGCGGTCAGCGACGACGCGAACGAGATTGCGCAGTAAATGGGACTTGCCGACACCGTTGCGGCCGATGACCACGTGCACGTTGGTCGGTGGCTGCTGGTCTGGAATTACGGTGAAGTCCAGGTGCTGTTGCCACACCGGATCGCTCAGCACGGCAGGTGCGGCCGGCTGGTATCCGAACTCGTAGGGCGTGACTCGCTCACCGCCGTGGACGATGCGCCGGAACTGCCCGGTAACCACTTGCACCGTGACACTGCGCAACAATGACACCGTCGTGACATCTTCACTCTGGGCTCGGGCCAGTAGCCCCGGATCGTCTGCCAGATCCCGCAGCGCGGAGAGCACCTCGATTCGGACCGCCGCTCCAAGGTTCGCCAAGTTCTCGTAGTAGGTGTCGTCCTGGCCCAACGAAAAGTACTGGTCGGTGAGCGCTGTGAATGGCCCTGCCAGTTCCGGTGCGGCCGCCCAGCCCTCGGGTGCCCCGAACCGTCCGACCTTGATGTTGCCGATGTCGTGCATTCGCCCCTGGTCATCGACCACTTTGAGTTGAAACATGGTCACGTAGCCGAAGTCATTCCAGGCGTCTCTGACTAGAAACGCTTGCCGCGGAACGGGCGGAATGCTGGCGAACCGTTCAACTAGGGTGAAAAGCATCCCAAGCTCCGATGGTTGGCACTTGCGTGCAGCTAAACGTGGGCAAGGCTCGGCGCTACACCGTAACGTGCGCTCATGGCGCACTGGCGCGATGAGACTGTTGCCGGCTGGAAGGAGAGTTCGAGACACCCCGTCGCCGCTGTGCAGTCAACAGCCCCGTTACCTTTTTGATCGTCCCCAGCCGGGGACTCCTCGGTCGCCCGGCCCGGTATGACTTCCTGCCCCTGTCGTTCGGATGATCCGGGGGGTGTTGTCGCCGGGTCGGGTGGCGTCGGCGGACCGCTGATAGGGACACGGCCACCCGTGTTGGGGTAGGCCTCTTCGTAACGTGGCTGCCGGCAGTCCGACGCCTGACCAGCGGCCGAGGCCACGGATGATGCGTGGAGGCGGGTCTGGTGAACGACGGATACGGCGTCTACCTCGGTTTGGACGTCGGCAAAGGCGATCATCACGCGGTCGGGTTGGCCCCGGACGGCAAGCGGCTGCACGACGCGGCGTTGCCGAACACCGAGGCCCGGCTGAGGCAACTGTTCGACAAACTCGCCCGCCACGGGCGGGTCCTGGTGGTGGTCGACCAGCCTGCCTCGATCGGCGCCCTGCCGATCGCGGTGGCCCGTGCGGCCGGACATCAGGTGGCCTACCTGCCCGGCCTGGCCATGCGGCGCATCGCTGACCTGCACCCTGGCTCGGCGAAGACCGACGCCCGGGACGCCTATGTCATCGCCGACGCTGCTCGCACCCTGCCGCACACGCTGCGGCGGGTCGACACCGGCGACGACGCCCTCGCCGAACTGGAAGTCCTGGTCGGCTTCGACGACGACCTCGCAGGCGAAGCCACCCGCCTGTCCAACCGCATCCGGGGACTGCTCACCCCAGATCGACCCCGCCCTGGAACGGGTCCTTGGCCCGAAGGTGCAGCACAAGGCGGTGCTGGAGCTGCTGTCGCGCTGCGGCGGACCCGTCGGGCTGCGCAAGGCCGGCCGCCGCAAGCTGATCTCGATCGCCACCGTCCACGCACCCCGCATGGGCGACCGGCTGGTCGAGCAGATCATGACCGCACTGGACGAGCAGACCGTCACCGTCCCCGGCACGACTGCAGCCGAAACGATCCTGCCCCGGCACGACTGCAGCCGAAACGATCCTGCCCCGCCTCGCCGACAGCCTCCGCGACGTTCTACGCCAACGCGACCAGGTCGCCGCCGAGGTCGACAGGATCCTTGATGCGCACCCTCTTGCCCCGGTCCTGACCTCGATGCCCGGCATCGGCGTCAGGACCGCCGCCCGGATCCTGCTCGAAGTCGGCGACGGCACCGCCTTCGCCACCCCCGGCCACCTCGCCGCCTACGCCGGCCTCGCCCCCGTCACCCGACGCTCCGGCAGCAGCATCCGCGGCGAACACCCACCCCGCGGCGGCAACAAGAACCTCAAACGCGCGTTCTTCCTCGCCGCCTTCGCGGCCCTCGCCGACCCCACCAGCCGCGCCTACTACGACCGCAAACGCGCCGAAGGCAGACGCCACAACGCCGCCCTCATCTGCCTCGCCCGACGCCGCTGCGACGTCCTGTTCGCCATGCTCCGCGACAAGATCCCCTACCAAACACGCCCTACGACACCGATCGCCGCTTGACGAACCCCATAGGGACACCCCCCCGTAGCGGACCCCGCCCACCGAGGGTTCAGCGGAAACCTTCCCCGTATTTATTGTTGATGGGTCTAGATTTCGCAAAACGGGGTTCGTAGGACGTTTTGCATGATCACTGTTCATCAAGTCAGTCGAAGAGCCGACGACGGAAGGCGCAGAACCGGCATATCGCGTTCGGCACGATCGTCGGGCCCCGGCGCCAAGCTCAGCCGGGAACCACCCACCAAGCCGATCCGGAACCACCGACAGTCGCAACCCGGGCCGACCGGCCATCCCCCACCGGTAGCCACCGACCGGCGTCCAGGAGCACCCCCGCCGCGTCCCACCAGAACCACCCCGGTCCATTGGCTCCCGAGCACCCACCGAGCGACCACCCACCGCCCGCGTACACGAAAAAGGCCCCGACCCAGTGTGAACCACCAGGTCAGGACCTTGATCGTTGGTGCGCCGCCAGGGACTCGAACCCCGAACCCGCGGATTAAGAGTCCGCTGCTCTGCCAGTTGAGCTAGCGGCGCTCGCTGACAACGGGACGAGACGGTAGCACGCCCCGGACGTCACCCCGAACAGGCAGGGGTCCGCCTCACCGCAGCGTCAGCGTGACCTGCCCGGTCGCGACCCCGGAGGGGTCCACCACCACTGTGTACGCGCCGGGGGCCGGCAGCGTCGTCGGCTCGATGTCGCCAGCCCCGTTGACCACGCAGCCGCTGGTGATCGGGCTGCCGTCGGGGGCGCGCAGCTCCAGCACACCGCACTGGTCGGGTAGGTCGGAGGCGGTCGCGGTCAGACTCACCGACGTGCCGGCGCTGGCCGTGAACCGATAGGTGACGACCGCGCCGGGCCGGTCGACGGTGGCGACGACCGGCGGACCGCCGATGGTGATCGACGCCGCCCGGTCGCGGCTGCTGACCAGGCGCAGTGTGGTCGCGCCGGTGGTGCGTCCGGTCGGATCGACCACCACGGTGTACGTCCCGTCGGCGGGCAGCAGCGTGCCGTCGATCTCGCCGACGCCGTTGATCACGCAGCCGCTGCTCAGCAGCCGTTCCTCGGTGTCGCGCAGTTCCAGCGGGGAGCACTGGTTGGTCAGTGTGCTCGTGGGCACCTCGACGAAGACTCGCTCACCCTGCTGCCCCGTGAACCGGTACCGCGCCCGCGCGCCCGGCTGGTCCAGGGTCGCGGTGACCGCCGGGCCGTTCGCCTGCAGCGTGCCGTCGACGTCCCGAGCCACGTACACCCGGATGGCGGCTCGCCCGGTGTCGCCGGGGGCGGCGGTGACCCGCACGGCGTACGTGCCGGCGGTGGTGAGGTCGACGCGGTCGATGTACCCGACGCCGTTGATGGCGCAGCCGCCTCCGATCGCCTGGCCGGTCGGGTCGGTGAGCACGTACGGCGAGCAGCGGTCGGCGATCCCTGGCGCGGTGGCGTCGACGAAGATGGCGTCCCCGGCCCGGCCGGGGAACGTCAGTGGCGCCCCACCGGGGGTCAGGCTGGCGGTCGCCACCGGTACGGCGGTGATCGACGTAGCGGCGGGCGGGGCGACCCGCTCGGTGGTGGCGCCGGCCACCGCGAACTCGGGGCGGCCGCTGACCGCGACGTCGAAGACGCACTCGGCGAGCTGGGCGGGGGCGGTGACTCCGGCCCACCG
The DNA here is from genome assembly GCF_046549295.1 of Micromonospora sp. 067-2. Classification (NCBI taxonomy): domain Bacteria; kingdom Bacillati; phylum Actinomycetota; class Actinomycetes; order Micromonosporales; family Micromonosporaceae; genus Micromonospora; species Micromonospora sp. 067-2. Next base: position 386,834 of record NZ_JAJPWB010000008.1, read on the forward strand.
GCAGATCTGCTCGGCCGTGGCGCGGCGGGCCGGGTCGAGGTCGCCGACGGTGACCTCCCGTTCGGGGAACGCCCGGTCGGTGAACGTGCCGGTGTCCTGCCCGTCGTCGTAGTGCAGCAGCGAGCGGTCCGGGGTGACCCGCCAACTGTCCGCGTACGCCGGGTAGAGCTGCGTGAACGGCACCGGCTGGGTGAGCGCGGTCCCGGAGGAGGGTGCGATGTCATCGGCCGGGTCGCCATCGAAGTCGCCGAGAAGGCCGCGGACCTTCCCGGCCCGGCCGTCGGCGAGCTTGACCAGCACCCGGTAGCCGTAGTGGCCGATCTGGTCCACCGCCGCCGCGGAGCCGTCCGGCCACGCCACGTCGTACCCGTCGGTGGGTCCGGTGTCCGAGGGGCGGCGGGTGAGGGTGCCGCCGCCCGGCAGTTCGGTGCGTTCCGGGGGCGCGGCCAGCGACGCGCCGTCGAGGTGTACCTGGGTGCCGCCGTCGGTGAGCGTGAGCGCGACCCGGTGGGCGCCGACCCGGAACGCGACCGCCGAGTTGACCGAGGCGGTTCGGGTGCCGGTCATCGGCACCTGGCGGACCTGCACCTCCAGCGGGTCGTTGCCGGTGGCGGTGACCAGCGTGAACTCGCCCACGGCCTGGAAGTCGTAGGCGACCCGGTCGAACGTGACCAGGTGCGGGTCGCCGTTGCTGCCGCCGCAGTTGGCGCCCTCCTCGCAGAGCTTCACCGGACCCTTCTGTGGGGGCGTCTTCTTCGCCGGCTTCTTGCACTCGTCCAAGCTCTTCGGCAGCGGCTTCCCGTCGTACTCGGTGCGTGGTGGTAGGCCCTTCGCCACCCGGTAGCGGTTCTCCGCGAGTGTCGCCTTCACCTCGGCGGTACGGATGCCGGTGCTGCCACAGTCGCCCTGCGGAACCTTGCTCTGGGAGATGTCGTCGGCGTGGTTCAGCTCGTGGTAGAGCGCGGCGCAGGGGTCCCGGGACACGCCGTCGCCGTAAGGCTCGACGGAGGTCGGATTCCAGGTGACCGTCGAGGAGCCCTTCCCGTCGGGGCTGTCCGGGGTCTCGAACGCGCCCGAGCCGCCGGTGGTCGGAATGATCCGCACCCGGGGAGACTTCTTGTCCCGCAGGCGCGGGAGCAGGCCGGACGGGTCCCCGCCGGGTGCGGAGAATCCCTTCAGGCAGTTGTCGACCGCGCCCTGGAAGTCGACGCCGCTGACGGGCACGCCACCGGTCGGGTCAACCGCGTAGTCGGCCCGCGCCGGTCGAGGCCCGCCGACGACCAGTGCGCCGACGGACAGCAGCAGGGCCACGGCGGCGGCGGTCGGCCGGCGGCGTTTCCGCAGGAGGATCACCACCAACGCGGCGGTGAGCAGCATCAGCAGCAACGCCGCGCCGGCAAGCCACAGCCAGCGCCGGCCGGTCACGCCGCCATCTCCAACGGTGAAGGTGGTGGTCCGCAGCGTGGTCCCGCCCGCGCAGAGGCTTGTCGCGCCGGTCACCGGCAGTGGCAGGTACCCGGCGGACACCTCGTACCGGCCGGGGGCGCCGACCGGCCACAGCATGTCCAGGCCACCGCCGTCCGGGGTGGCCGCCACCGAACGGAGCACCACCGCGTCCGGCGAGTTACCGTCGTGCAGGCGTACGCCGGTCAGGCTCACCGTCGTGCTCGCACCGGCTTGCACAGTGGTGAGACCGGCGGTGGCGGCAGCACCGATGCCGTCGTCGTGGAAGCTGCGGGCCAGCGTCGGCGTGAGGTCGCGCCCGTCGAGGCGTACCCCGGTCACCTGGACGGTGCCGACGGCGCTGGTCGTCACCGCGCACGCCGCACCGGTGGTGTTCGTGACCGTGAGGTCGAGGCGGACCTGGTCGCCGACCCGGTAGTCGGCCTGGCCGGGCCGCAGGGCCAGGCCGAGGCCGCCGTCGGCGGGCGCCGCGACGGCGCTCACCACGCCGGCCGCCAGGGTGGTCAGCAGTACGGGAAGAGCGACCGCGAGTCGCACCGTCCACCTCATGGAGCGGACTGTAGGGGTGCGACGGCCGACCTTCGCACGCTCTGTCGGAGACCGGTCCCAGCCGTGACCATCCTCCGCTTTCTCAAGCGTGAGAATCGATCACGAGGAGTTGCCGTCCGCGAACCACGAAAAAGCTCTGACGAGGTGGAAGCCGAGCCGAGCGGTTTTTCAGCGTGCGTGCTGTTGCTCGGCCGCTTCTTCGGCGGTGACGTCCGGGCTGGCGTTGAGGCCGGCGGCAATCTGAGCCGGCAGCGGGTAGGCATCTTCGACAGGCAGGTGAGCTGCTGCTGCCTTTTCGTCGCCGCTACGGAGGAGGTCGCGGATGCGGTGAACGGTAGGGGTGATATCCGTGACGGCCACCGTCCAGTCGTCGACGTATCGATCGACCGCCTCGCCGGACAACCCAACCTGCGGCGACCGGTACGAAAGCGCCTTTAGATGCAGTGATCGTTCCGGATCCCACTGCACTCGCACGGGGCTAGTTTTCAGTTGCCGGGTCCAGGTCGCCCTGTCGCCGTGCAGGTCTCGGTCGTAGTGGCTCAGGCTGGCTCGGGCAAGCGCCCACTCGAATCCCTGACGAGTGATGTCGATGGACAGCACGCGTTCTTGCTCTGGTTTGGTGGCCCAGCCGCAGCGGTACATCGTCCACAGAAATGACGGCTTGATCCACGTCATCCGCTCCCGCTTGAAGGGGGCCACAAGACGACCGGCTGCTACCGCCGGCAGCGCTATCTGCGGGGGATAGGCCTGGTACACGGTGATGGTGTCAGCGGAGTAGCGGGCACGGACTTGACGGATGGGTACGGCCACAGCCCGATCGTCACCGATCCGGACCCGACTGTTCAACCGAGATTCCGCGCCGACGCCAGCGCCAGCCGAAATAAACTTGCGGCTGCATCCGCATCTGCCGCGATCCGCTCGTCACCTTGCGTGACGGGCGCGCGGTCGTGCTGGGCGCGCGGTCTTGCCGATGAGCGGATGCGTCGGTGACCGTTCAGCGGTATGGCTCGGCCATGATCGTCTACGATCGGCGTCACAGGCGGAGGGTCGGGTCGGAGGCAGGGTGGGAACCAGTTACGAGACGGTGCTGGTGGCAGCGGACTCGGCGCGCGTACGCGCGGTTCTTAAGGGAGTGGATGCGTGGTTGGTGCCCGCAGGCGTTGGCCGCACGGCGGTCATCCCACACGGTCAACAGCCCGGAAGGATCCGGCAGGTTCGACTTTCGCAGAGCGGACGTCACCGCGTTGAGCTGTTCCCCTTCCTCCTCGCGCCGCTGGCGTTCGTCGTCGACACCGACGACGCCGGTCGCACGTAGGTCTCCCACAACGCATGCGACAGACCGGTGAGCTCCGCAGACAGCCGAGCCGCCTGCTCGTCTAACACTCCAGGCCGATCAGTAAAGATCGGGAGCCCTTGGCCGCTGCCCAGATTACGGTTAGCTCACGACGCGCATCGTCGAACGCATACATCGACACGGTAAATAAGCTTTCCACCCAGCCGCGCGATGTCAAGCAAGAGTCCGCAGGGTTTGATCAATATTTCCGCAGGCCAGAGACGTGGTTCGACCCAGAGAACGTGGGGCAGCAGGGGTCCCACCCGCGCCCCACTCATGATCCAGAGGACATAGCCAATTGGCTATGTCCTCTGGATATCGTTGGTGCGCCGCCAGGGACTCGAACCCCGAACCCGCGGATTAAGAGTCCGCTGCTCTGCCAGTTGAGCTAGCGGCGCTCGTTCGGCAACGGAGAGAACATTAGCACCCCGCTGAGCGGGGCTCCAATCCGGTTACCCGGGTCCCCCCTTCGGTCGAGCTTACCGGGCAGAAAGGGCCAAACCGACCACTGCGGCAGGTGCAGGGGCGTGGGTCGCGGCGTTGATGCGGCACGATGTCCGCCAGGTACGCGAGAACAGAGGTGGGGATGGCACGGTTCACGCGAGCCGGGGCGGTGGTGTGTGCTCTGACCCTGGTGGCGTCGCTGGCACTGACCGGGTGCGGCGACGAGCAGAAGAAACCGGAATTCGTTGGTGGCGCCGCGTCGAGCGCGAGCGCCGGCGCCGATGCCGACGCGGCCCAGCCCGGCACGTCGGCCGCGCCGAGCGGCCCCGCGTTGGCGCTGAACCCGGCCGACGGCACGAAGGACCGACCGGTGAGCTCGGAGATCAGCGCGAAGCTGCCGGATGGTGGGAAGGTCTCCGAGGTCACCCTGTCCGCCGAGGGCGGCGGCGCGGTGGAGGGCAAGCTGCGTACTGACGGTTCCGCCTGGGTACCGTCGGCCCCACTGAAGTACGGCACGCGCTACACGGCCACGGTGACCGCGTCCGCTGCCGACGGCACGAGCAGCCAGGGCACCAGCAGCTTCACCACGATGGCCAAGCCGAAGTCGACCGTCGGGTCCGGCCTGTACCTGTTCGACGACAAGAGCTACGGGGTGGCCATGCCGGTGGTCACCGAGTTCCACCCGGGCATCCCGAAGAAGGACAGGGCGGCGGTGCAGAAGCGGATGTTCGTCCGCACCGACCCTCCGCAGCCGGGGGCCTGGCACTGGGTCGACAACGGCACGCAGGCCTACTACCGGGCGCCGGAGTACTGGAAGTCGGGCACCACGATCACCGTACGGATCGCGCTGGCCGGGGTGCCGCTCAGCAACGGCAGGTACGGCGACATGGACCGCAGGGCCACCGCCAAGATCGGCCGGTCGTTCGTGATGAAGGTCGACAACGCGACCAAGAAGATGACGGTGTACGAGAACGGCGCGCTGGTCCGTACCGTGCCGGTGAGTCTGGGCAAGAAGAGCACCCCGTCGTCCAGCGGGACCATGGTGGTGATGGAGAAGAAGGAGTCCACGGTCTTCGACACCCGTGACGACCCGGACCCGAGCAACCGCTACGTCACTGATATCGACTTCGCCCAGCGGCTGACCTGGGGTGGTGAGTACATCCACGCCGCGCCCTGGTCGGAGCACGTGCAGGGACGGGAGAACGTCTCGCACGGCTGCGTGAACGTGTCGACGGCGAACGCCCGGTGGCTGTTCGACAAGACGCGGATCGGTGATCCGATCACGGTGAAGGGCACCGAGCGCAGGCTCGCCGCCGGCAACGGCTGGACGGCGTGGAGTTTGAGCTGGTCACAGTTCGTCAAGGGCAGCGCTCTGCCGGTGCCCAAGGGTGGGTCCGGGCCCACGCTCTGAGCGACCCGGCGTCCGCGCCGGCCCGTGCGATGGTGCGGGTCGGCGCGTACCCTTCACTGCTCAAGACGCGGCGGCGCTGCCCGCAGCCCCTCAGTCCCCGGTACGGAGACGAGCCAGGCTCACGAATCGCCGGATTCTAGCAAAATCCGGGCATAATTGTCGGCGTGTTCCGGTTCACCCTCGGCAACCGGGGCCGGTTCTGACGCGTCTGTAAGAGACGATGGGTCACGGGACCACGACTGTGAGGAAATCATGCGAGCTAGCCAGCACCAGCTGAACCGGCCCGGTGGGCGGCGCCGCGTGTTCGCGGCGGGGCTTCTCGCCGTGGCGCTGGCCTTCACCTCCGCCTGCACCGACGACAAGGGCGGCAAGCCGTCCTCGTGGCAGGGCGGCGGCGAGAGCCCGGCGCCGAAGGCGGCGGCCACCATCAGCGAACCGGCAACCGACGCCAAGGACGTACCGGCATCAACCGGCATCACGTTCAGCTCGAAGGACGCCGTGCAGACCGCCGTCGAGCTCAAGGACGCGGCCGGCAAGACGGTCGAGGGCGCCGTCGCCGCCGACGGCAAGACCTGGCTGCCGGCCGGGGCGCTGGACTACGGGACGACCTACACGGCCACGGTGACCGCCACCGGCGACGACGATCGTCCGGCCACCGCGACCAGCACCTTCACCACCATGGCCAAGCCGGGTAACCAGGTGCGGGTCAGCAGCTTCCTCGGCGACAACCAGGTGGTCGGGGTCGGAATGCCGCTGATCGTGAAGTTCAGCCGGGGCATCCCGGAGGACTACCGCGACGACGTGCAGCGGCGGATGACGGTGACCTCCACGCCGGCCCAGGAGGGCATCTGGCACTGGGTCAGCCCCACCGAGGTCCGGTACCGGCCGAAGACGTTCTGGAAGGCCGACACCAAGGTCTCCTACCGGGTGCAGGCTGGCGGCCTGCCGCTGGGCAGCGGCTGGTACGGCCGGGCCGACCTCAGCGTGGACGTCAAGATCGGCGCTGCGGTGGTCATGACGGTGGACAACAAGACCAAGCGGATGACGGTGACCAGGAACGGCGCCGTGATCAAGACGATTCCGGTCAGCCTGGGCAAGAAGAGCACCCCGTCGTCCAGCGGGACCATGGTGGTGATCGAGAAGCTGCGCAAGACGGTCTTCGACACCATGGAGGAGCTGGGCCCGGAGGAGGGCTACCGCACGAAGATCGACTTTGCCCAGCGGCTCACCTGGGGCGGGGAGTTCATCCACGCGGCTCCGTGGTCCGAGGGGCAGCAGGGCAGCGTGAACGTGTCGCACGGCTGCGTGAACGTGTCGATGGCCAACGGTGACTGGCTGTTCAAGAACACCCAGGTCGGCGACCCGATCACGGTCAAGGGCACCGAGCGCAAGCTGCAGAACGGCAACGGCTGGACCGACTGGAACATGAGCTGGGACGAGTACGTCAAGGGCAGCGCCCTGCCGTACGAGCCGCCGGCCGACCCGGACGCCACCCCGACCCCCGCGGCGGAAACCCCCACGCCCACCCCGACCGCCTGAGAATCCCGCAAAGCCGGACGCCCCCTCCGTCGGAGGGGGCGTCCGCATGTCGTCGACCCGGGGGTTCGCCCACAACGAGTCAGGCCCCCTCGCTGGAGGGGGCCTGAGTCATATCGCTGGGTGACTGAGGGGAATTGAACCCCCGACAACCGGGACCACAACCCGGTGCTCTGCCAACTGAGCTACAGCCACCACGCCGCCGACGCCCGGTCGATCGCCCCGGGCGGGGTGCGGACCAATAATAGCCACATCACCGCGGACCGCGTCCAGCGGGTTGCCGGGTCCCGCGTGGGACAGCCGCGACCAACGCCACGCCGACGCCCGGGTCAGAGCTCGGCGGCGATGCCCCTGGCTGTCTCCACATCCGGGCCGGGCAGCGGCACGAAGAGTGTCCGTCGGTAGTACTCCAACTCCCGGATGCTCTCCCGGATGTCGGCCAGCGCCCGGTGCGCCAGGCCCTTCTGCGGCTGGCCGAAGTACACCCGGGGGTACCACCGGCGGCACAGTTCCTTGATCGACGAGACATCGATCATGCGATAGTGCAGGTGCGCGTCGAGGCGGGGCATGTCCCGGGCGATGAAGCCCCGGTCGGTGGCGATCGAGTTGCCGCACAGCGGGGCGGTACGCGGATCCTTGACGAAGCTGCCGACGTACTCCAGAACCCGGTCCTCGGCCTCGGCCAGGGTCACCGCCGAGCGGCGCACCTCCTCGGTGAGGCCGGACTTGGCGTGCATCGTCCGGACGATCTCCGGCATCGCCTCCAGTGCGGCCTCGTCGGCGTGGATCACCACGTCGACGCCGTCACCCAGAACGTTGAGGTCGGGATCGGTGACCAGCGCCGCGACCTCGATCAGCTTGTCGCTGCCAAGGTCCAACCCGGTCATCTCACAGTCGATCCAGACGAGGAGATCAGCCACCGGGACAGCCTACGCGCAGCCCACGACCCGCGGCTGCGCGCTCTCGACCGGGCAGCCCGCTAGGGTTTCTCAAGTGCAAGCCGAACCCGTCGCACCGCCAGCCGTCACCGAGGACGATCCCGGCGGCCGGATGGTCCGTCGGTTGGTCGCCGTCGTGGCGCTGCTCGCCGTGCTGCCGGCGCTCTACCTGCCCGGCCTGGTGCACAACTTCTTCGACCTGAAGATCTACATGTCCGCCATGGACTGGTGGACGGCCGGCAACCCGCTCTACGACTACGTCCAGCCGGATCGGGTGCAGGGTGAGCTGTACTTCACCTACCCGCCGTTCAGCGCGTTGCTGCTCTGGCCGTTCGGTCTGCTCAGGCTCGGCGCCACCGTGACCATCTTCACGGTGCTCACGGTGCTGGCCGTGGTGCTGACGACCCGGTGGTTGGTGACGCCGGTGATCGCCAGGCACGACCTGCCGCGGACGTTCACCCTGACCGTCGCCGTGCTGCTGGTGCTGGCGGTGGAGAGCACCCGCGAGACGATCACCTTCGGGCAGATCAACATGCTCCTGGTCGTGCTGATCCTGGCCGACCTGCTGTTCGCCGTACCGCAGGCACGTCGCTGGGCCGGCGTCGGCATCGGGCTGGCGACGGCGCTCAAGCTCTTCCCGGGCATCTTCATCGTCTACCTGCTGGTGACCCGTCGCTGGCGGGCGGCCGCGGTGGCGAGTGCGACGGCTGCGGCGGCGACCCTGCTCGCGGCGGCCATCGCGCCGGATGACTCGTGGCGGTTCTGGACCCGCGAGCTGTGGGACAACGACCGGGTGGGCCGCACCGACTACACCGGTAACCAGTCGCTGTTCGGCCTGCTCAGCCGGTTCACCGCACCGGAGAAGCCGGATCGGCTGCTCTGGCTGGCGTTGGTCGCCGTGGTGGCCGGCTACGGGTTGTGGCGGGCGGTCCGCGCCGCCCGGGCCGGCGACGCCCTGACCGGGCTGACCCTGACCGGCCTGGTCGGCGCCCTGATCAGTCCGATCACCTGGACCCACCACATCTACTGGTTCGTGCCGGCGGTCGTGCTGCTCGCGGACGCCGCGCTGAGCGCCGACCACCCGGACGAGGTACGCCGACGGCGGTGGCTGGGCGGCCTCGCGGTGGGCACCAGCGCTTTGATCATCTACGGCGTGGTCTCGTTCCAGGACTGGGGCGTGGCCCCGGTCCGCACCGACGACCCGGTGGACTTCGTGATGCGCAACGGCTACGTGCTGCTCAGCCTGCTGCTGCTGGTGGTGCTGCCCATTCGGGCCGAGCGCGGTCCCAAAAATCGCACCAAATGGACAGAGCTGCCCAGTAGCCGCTAACGGCGCTAATCTGGTCTCACCTACCTCAAGCGTCGCTCGGGTAGCACCGATCCCCCGGTGAAGGTGGCCCTCCGCGTCGGCAGCGCGGCGGGCCACCCGCCGTTCCGTCCGCCGGCACCTGCACCTGCACCGGCTCGGCCGTCGACTCCGGGGTGGCTGGCGGCCAGGCCAGGCTCAGCGTCACCTCCGGTCGCGGCGGCGCGTCCAGGTCGGCGAGGGTCGCCGGCCGGGCCGGTACGGCGCCGATCGCCGACCGGGACGGCTCTCCCACGCCGGACCCCACCCTGGCGAGCTGCCGCTCGGCCGGCAGCGGCCGCGCCACCCCGGCGTCCCCGACGGGCGGGGCACCCAGACCCGTCAACGAACTGACCCCGAGCCGCCCCGCGAGCACCGGCACCTGGTCCGGCTCGACCACGAAGACCACCTCACGGGGGCGCGACGGCCGCAGCAGGAGCAGCACCGCGCACACGACCAGCAGCACCCCCGCGGCGAGCAGTCCCCAGGTGGTCGGAGTGGCCCAGGCCGCCCGCAACTCGGCGCGCAGATCCAGCGCCAGGTCGCCACCGCCGTCGGGGCGCATCACCACCAGACTCATCGGCTCGCCGGCCAGATCACTGCCACTCCACTCCAGCGAGCCGATTCCCTCGCGTACCCAGAACGGGCGACCGAGCGGGGTCACCGACCCGGCGGCGGCCGGAGCCTCGGTGGCCGGGCCGGCCGGGTCCGTTCGGACCGGCAGCGGCCCCCGGGCCAGCGCCACCCGACGGATCGAGGCGTGCGGAACCGGCTCCAGCCAGCGGCGCACCTCGGCGGTGGGCGCCAGGCCGACGAAGGCCGGGCCGTCCGGCGTGCGGGCGTCCAACCGCAGCCGGGTCTGCGCGGTACGGGCGAACGGCGCCTCCTGCCGCAGCAGTCGGTCGAGGTCGGTGACCACGACCGCGTGGCCGGACGTGCGGACCGTCTCGAACCGGGCGGCGAAGGTCCCTCCGGGGTCCGCGTGCCGGGTCACCAGCCAGAGCGCACCACCGGCGAGCAGCGCCGGAATCCCGATGACCAACAACAGCACTCCGGCGATCGCCCGCACGAACCGCATCCGCTCCGTCTCCCTCCGTAGCCAGGTACCCGGCAGACCTTACCGACGCAGGCGGGCTGATCAGGGGATATCCACGGCACGGCCGGATCCGGGACCGGAAAGCGCGCTGGCCCACCGGATCACTCCGGCGGGCCAGCGGGGTACGGCGGGGTCAGGACCTGACGACCGGCTCCCGGCGCGTCCGGGCGAACGCGAGGCCACCCAGCACGAGACCGGCCAGGCCGGCGACGAGACCGGCGATGCCGAGGCCGATCGCGGTTCCGTCACCCTCGTCGTCGTCGTTCGTCGCCGCGGCCGCGGCTGCCGGCGCGGCCGACGCCGACGCCGAGGCCGACGGTGCTGCCGCGGTCAGCGCGAGCACCGGCGCGGGGTGCTCCGGCTCCGCGCCACCGGCCGCCGGCGGGTCGATCCAGCGCACCACGGTGCCGTCCGAGTAGGTCTGCAGCGTCTTGAAGACCATCGACTCGACCGTCGGCAGCGGCCCCATCGACACCGGGAACTCCTGGAACTGCCCCGGCTTGACCGCCGCGTCGCCGGTGGCCGTCCAGGTCAGCTTTGCCACCGCCTCGGTGATCGGAGTGCCGTGCACCTCGATCGGCGGGTCCACCTTGCGCTTCTCCACGGCGACCGTCCAGCCGGGTACCGGCATGGTCGACACGGAGCCGACCGGCGCGTTCTCCGGCAGCACCACCTCGATCTTGGTGGTCGACGCGGTGTCGCTCTCGGTGGGCACCCGGAACGCCACCCGGGCGTAGCCGCCCTGGGTCGCCTCCTTCGGGTTCACGGTGACGTGCGCGGACGCCGGGCCGGCGAAGCCGAGTACGGCGGTGGCGACGGCGGTGAACGCCAGGGCGGCAGCGGCGGTTGCGGTTCGCCGGAAACGGATCATGGAATTGAGGAACCTCTCTAACGGATGGGCACGGTGGCGGTCACCGTGGCCTGGTCGATGTCGGTCGTACGCGCCGTGATCTGCAGTTGCCAGTCACCGGCGGCCGGCAGGCTGACGTCGCCGTAGGCGTGGTTGTCCGTCAGCGGCAGCAACGGGATCTCGATCGGCTCGATCCCGGCCGAGGGCAGCGCTGCGGTCGCCCGCCATTCCACCACCGGCTGCGGCTTGTTGTCCTTGGTGTACGCGTACAGGTGCAGCGAGTTGTTGCCCCGCGCGGCCGGGTCCAGCTCGACCTGGATCGAGAAGAGCGGGCTGGACAGGGTGGTGGTGAAGAGACCGGCCTGGGTGCCGGCCGGCTCGGCCACGGCGGTCCGCGCGGGCGTCGTCTGCACCAACGTCGCGGACAGGCCCAGCACCACGACGGTGACGGCCAGCTCCACCCAGACCGCCCGGCGCACCGGCACCGGCCGCTGCGCCGCGGTGCGTCGGCGCACCAACTGCCGGGAGTACGCGGCCACGGCGATCACCACGGCGAACAGCGCGATCTTCGCCAGCAGCAGCCGCCCGTACGTGGTGCCGAACAGGGCGTCCAGGGTGGCCACCTCGATCAACCCCTGGACGGTGCCGGCCAGCAGCAGCGCCGAGACGGCCAGTGCCGCCCAGCGCGACCAGATCGGCAGGATCGCGCTCAACTCGCGCTCGTCGGCCTGGCGCAGCAGGAAGCCGCCCAGCATCAGCAGGCCGCCCAGCCAGACCGCCATGCTGCCCAGGTGGATCGCGTCGACGACCACGGAGACCGCCGGCGCCGGGGACGCCGCCGGGTGGCCGGCCAGCGGCCAGGTCAGCAGGGTGGCCCCGCCGATCACGGCCAGGATGATCGCGTCGGTGCGGCCGGACGGGCGGTCCAGCAGCGGGCGGAGCAGGAACGCCGACGCCGCCAGCAGGCCGAGCCGGATCAGGTGGGCGGCGCCGAAGGTGCTGCCGAACACGCTGCCGAACCCCTCGCCGGTGACGTCGAAGAGGCCGCCGCCAGCGGTGTAGGGCACCTGGAGCCACAGGTCGGCGAGGGTGGCGAAGGCCACCAGGCCGAGACCGGTCCAGGCCAGCCGGGCCGGCCCCCGCCGGGACAGCCGGCGCGGCCACAGCGCGGCGAGCACCAGCGCCGGGCCGATCAGCAGCACCAGGCCGGCGTAGCCGAGGAAACGGGCCACCTTCACCGCGGTCTCGACCACCGGGTTGGCTCGGCTGTCGTCGCCGTTGTCGACCGGTGGCGTCGACGGCGCGCCCACCGAGTAGGTGAACGCGCCGGAGACCGGGTGGCTGTCGGCGGAGATCACCCGGAAGCTGACCAGGTAGGTGCCACGCTCGCCGGCCGGGTCCACCGGAATGGTCACCGTGGCGCCGTCGAAGCTCGGCTCACCCCGGTCGGCCCGCGAACCGCTCGGCCCGATCACGCGGATCTTGCCAGGGACCTTGCGTACCGACTCGCTGAAGGTGAGAACCACCTTGGTCGGCTCGTTCGGCACCACGGCCGAGGCTGCCGGGCTGCTGCTCTCCAGCACCGCGTGGGCGCTGGCAGGGGTGGCCGGGGCGATCAGCAGGGCGACGACGGTGACCAGGAGGCCGGCGGTGGCGGCCAACCGGGCGAGCCAGCGGCGGAGGGCGACAGTCATGATGGCCATGCTCGCCGACGGGAGTCGACCTCGGCCACCCGAGTGGGGTGAGTGGCTCACCCGTCGCCCGCCGACAGCGCCGCGCGTACGTGGTCGCAACTCATGAACGGGTAGTCGGCTCACGGCGGGGAAAAGTTCCCGACGTGGCGCAGACCATCCGGGGCCGAAGCGCCCTGCCGTCGCGCCGCGCGCCGCGTAACCTGGCTTGTCGTGATCCCCGTCCCGCGAGACACCGGTGCCGCCGCTTCGGCCGACCCGGCCGATGGCGTCGTCCGAGACGCGGCCACCGAATGGGCGCTGACCGCGCGCGACGGCGACCCGACCGCCCAGGCCGCGTTCGTCCGGCTGACCCAGGTCGAGGTCTGGCGCTTCGCCGCCGCCCTGGTCGACCCGGACAGCGCCGACGACCTGACCCAGGAAACCTACCTGCGGGCGTTCCGGGCCCTGCCCGGTTTCGAGGGTCGATCCAGCATCCGGACGTGGCTGCTCGGCATCGCCCGCCGGGCCTGCGCCGACCACCTGCGTACGGTGGTCCGCCGTCGGCGACTCGACGAGCGGCTGGCGGCGAACGCGTACACCGACCGACCGCACCCGGACCCGGCGGGCCAGCTCGGGGCCGCCGACCTGGTCGGCCGGTTGAGCGCCGAGCGGCGCGCCGCGTTCGTGCTCACCCAACTGCTCGGCCTGTCGTACGCCGAGGCCGCCGCCGTCGAAGGGGTGCCGGTGGGCACCATCCGCTCCCGGGTCGCCCGGGCCCGCAACGAGCTGGTCGAGGCGGTCGGCGACGCCATGACCGGCTGAACCCGGAACTTCCGGCGAGGACGGGACGACAAATGACCGTGACAGGACCTCCCACCCGGGCAGCCCGCTGGTCCGCCGTCCGTCCCTGGCTCGGTGTCGCGGCCCGACTCGGTCTCGCCGCCGTCTGGCTGGTCGCCGGCGCGTCGAAGGTCGGTGACCTGGCGGCCTCCGGCCGGGCCGTCAACGCCTACCAGGTGCTGCCGTACGACGTGGCGACCGTGGTCGGTGCCGCGCTGCCCTTCGTCGAGCTGGCGCTCGGCGTGCTCCTGCTGCTCGGGCTGGCCACCCGGCTCAGCGCGGCGGTCTCCGTCGCACTGCTGGTCGTCTTCGTCGCGGGCATCTCGTCGGCCTGGGCGCGTGGCCTGTCCATCGACTGCGGCTGCTTCGGCAGTGGCGGGCAGCTCGCCGAGGGACAGGCACCGAGTTACCTCCCGGAGATCCTACGTGACCTGGGATTCTTGGTGCTGGCCGGATTCCTCCTGATCTGGCCGCGTACGCCCGTCTCGGTGGACGGGTGGTTGTCCGCCGAACCTGCCGAGGAGGACGAGGATGAGTAATCGCAAGGGGCAGCGGGACGCGGCCCGGGTGGTCCGCCAGCAACTGGCTCGCGAACGGCGCCGCAAGCGCACGTTCTGGATCTCCACGGCCGCGGTGGTCGTGCTGATCATCGCCGGCCTGGTGGGCTGGAGCGTCTGGTCCGGCCAGCGTTCCGACCACTTCACCACCCCGCCCGGCGCCAACGCGGACGGCACCGGCATCGCCGCCGGCGGCGGGCCGGTCACCGTCGACGTCTACGAGGACTTCCAGTGCCCGGTCTGCAAGCAGTTCGAGCAGACCACCGGGGTGACGCTGGCGCAGTTGGTGGCCGACAACAAGGCGAAGGTGGTCTACCACCCGGTGGCGTACCTCAACCGCTTCTCCACCACGGAATACTCCACCCGCTCCTCGGCCGCCTCCGGCTGCGCCGCGGCCGGCGGCAAGTTCCGCGACTACGCCAAGGCGCTCTTCGACCAGCAGCCCCCGGAGGGCAGCGCCGGGCTTCCCGACGACCAGCTGATCGACATCGGCGTCGGCGTGGGGCTCGACCGGGGCTCGTTCGGAGGCTGCGTCAAGGACAAGACGTACCGGACGTGGGTCGAGCACGTCACCGACGAGGCCAGCCGGAGCAACGTCACCGGCACGCCGACCGTCCTGGTCAACGGTCAGCCGCTCGCCGACCGCAGCCCCCAGGGCCTCACCTCCGCCGTGGCGGCGGCCGGCTAGTGATCCGTACCCTGTTGGCCCGTGCCGCCCTGGTCGCCGCCGGCGCGTGCGCGGCCACCCTGCTGACCGCGGCCCCCGCCGCCGCGCACGGCGCCGACGCCCCGGACGGCACCGACTACCGCACCCGGACCAGCGGGGTCGCACCCGCCCGAGCCGGGCTGGCGGTACGCGTGGTGGAGGCGGGTGCCCGGCTGGAACTGACCAACCGCACCGGCCGCGCGATCGAGGTGATCGGCTACTCCGGTGAGCCCTACCTGCGGATCGGCCCGGACGGGGTGTTCGAGAACAGCCGGTCCCCCGCCACCTACCTGAACCGCACGATCGCCGGTGACACCACGCTGCCCGCCGAGGCGGACCCGGCGGCCCCGCCGTCCTGGCGCCGCATCGCCGACGGGACCACGGTGCGCTGGCACGACCAGCGCGCGCTCTGGCGGGAGTCGACACCACCGGACGCCGTGCGCGCCGCCCCGGAGCGCGAGCAGCGGGTCCGGGACTGGACGGTCCCACTGCGCGACGGTGACGACCCGGTGCAGATCGTCGGCACGCTGGACTGGGTGCCGCGACCGGACACGTACACCTGGTGGGCGGTGACCATCGTGGGGGTGCTCGTGGTGGGCGCGCTCGGGCTGCTCGCCGCCGCACAGGCCGGCTCCCGGGCGCTGGCCGTGCTGGGCGCGCTGCTTGTCGCCGGCGGCGCGGTCGCCGTGCTGTATCCGGTCGGCCGGGAACTGGACGCCGGCGCGCAGGGGGTGGGCGGGGTGCTGGTCGGGCTGCTGGCCGGGCAGGTCTGGTCGCTGCTCACCGGCCTCGGCGCGATCGCCGCCGGCTGCTACGCGCTGGCCCGACGCCCGGCCGCCGACTTCGCGGTGGCGCTGGCCGGAGCCTGCCTGGCGCTCCTCGCCGGAGTGGCGAACGCCGCCGTGTTCAACAGGTCCGTCGCACCACTGCCCTGGCCGGCCGAGATCGCCCGGATCATGGTGGCAGTCGTGCTGATCACCGGTGCGGGAGCGACGGCCGCCGGCGTACTGCGCCTGCACGCCGCCTCCCGGACCCCCGCTCCCGCCCGGACCTGACCCGCTGACGTGTCAGGGGCGCGCAGCGAAGCCGTACGGAAGTTCCAGGCGATGGCGGGCCAACAGGGTGGAATCGGCCAGCAGGTCGAGGGTCGGCGCATCGGCGACGATCCTGCCGGCGTCCAGGATCACCGAACGCTCGCACAGCTCAGCCGCGTACGGCAGGTCGTGCGTCACCATCAGCAGGGTCACCGGCAGCCCGCGCAGGATCTCGGCCAGCTCACGTCGGGCCGCCGGGTCCAGGTTCGACGACGGCTCGTCCAGCACCAGGATCTCCGGGTGCATGGCGAGCACGGTGGCGACCGCCACCCGACGGCGCTGCCCGAAGGAAAGGTGCTGTGGCGCCCGGTCCCGGTGCTCACCCATTCCCACCGCGGCGAGCGCCTCGTCGACGCGGGCGGCCAACTCCGCGCCCCGCAGGCCCAGGTTGGCCGGCCCGAACGCGACGTCCTCGGCAACCGTGGGCAGGAACAGCTGGTCGTCCGGGTCCTGGAAGACGATCCCCACCCGGCGACGCACCTCGGCCAGGGTGGCCCGGGCCGTCGTCACGGTCAGCCCACCGACACTCACGCTGCCCTCGGCCGGGGTGAGGATGCCGTTGAGATGCAGCACCAGCGTGGTCTTACCGGCGCCGTTCGGCCCGAGCAACGCCACCCGCGCGCCGCGCGGCACCGTCAGGTCCACCCCGTGCAGGGCCACCTGCCCGTCCGGGTACGCGTACCGAACACCACGAACGTCCAGCGAGACAGCGGTCTGCACGGCACCGATCATGTCAGCACGACGGCGGCCGCGGCGATCGAGGCCGCCAACACGGGCACGGTCGCCGCGACCAGCCACTGGCCGGTGGTCGCCGCGCCGTCGCCCTGCCACACCGCGGGCATCCGCCCGGTGTAGCCCCGCGACAGCATCGCCAGGTACACCCGTTCGCCGCGTTCGAAGGCCCGGAGGAACAGCGCCCCGATCCCGGCGGCGAAGCCACGCAACTGCCACAGGAAGCGCGGGTCGTCACCGCGGGAGATGCGCGCCACCCGCATCCGCCGCGCCTCGCCGACCAGCACGTCGAGGTAGCGCAGCATGAACGTGGCGATCTGGGTGAGCACCTGCGGGCAGCGCAGCCGGTCCAACCCCACGATCAGGTCCCGGGTGGTGGTGGTCGCGGCGAGCAGCAGCGAGGCGAGGACACCCAGCGTGCCCTTGGCCAGGATGTTCCAGGCGCCGTGCAGGCCGTCCTCGGAGAGCCGCAGGCCCAGCACGTCGACCCGTGGGCCGGCGCCGAGGAACGGCAGCGCGACCGCGAAGAGCACGAACGGCAGCTCGATGAGCGCCCGGCTGAGCAGCCACCGCGGCCCCACCCGGGCCAGCACCGCCACCGCGGCCACCAGCAGGGCGTACGCCCCGAAGGCCCAGAACGCCTCGCGCGGAGTGGCCACCACGGCGATGGTGAACACCACCATCGCCACGATCTTCACCTCGGGCGGGAGCCGGTGCACGGGAGACGCCGTCTCCCGGTACAGCACGTGCCCGTGACCGGCACCCATCCGCGTGTCCCCTGCTCAGCCGGTCGCGCCGGCGCGGGACGTCGCCGCGTCGTCCTCGGTGGGCGTCGCGTCCCCGGTGAGCGTCGCCGTGTCGTCCGTGGTCGACGAGGTGCCGCGGCGGCGCAGCAGCCAGAAGCCGCCGACGCCGATCGCGAAGGTGAGCAGCACCCCGAGCACCCCGGAGAGACCGGTGGAGAGGAAGTCGTTGCCGACCCCCCGCACCCCGTAGTCGGCGAGCGGGCTGTCGCCCAGCTCGTGCTTCCGGGCCTGCTGGGCCGGGCAGTTGCCACCGACGATGGTGTCGTCGGCGTCGACGGTGCAGCCCTTCAACAGGGAGGAGTCCAGCCCGTCCGGGTGGGACGAGGCGTAGTTGCTGACCACCCCGGCCAGCAGCAGGGCGACCAGGAGCCCGCCGAACAGGAAACCCCAGGAACGGTTCTTCACCGGGCACCTCCGAGGACCGGGACCGCGGGAGCGGACGTCGACCGCAGCCCACGCAACGCGTAGACGAGATCGGGGCGGACCTTCGCGACCGTGAGCACGGTCGTCGCGGTGATGAGGCCCTCGCCGATGCCGATCAGCAGGTGGACCCCGGCCATGGTGCCCGCCAGGCCGGCCAGATTGCTGCCCAGGTCGGTGGTGCCGCCCAGCCAGTACTCCAGGACGAAGCCCTGCGACGCGACCACCACGCTGATCATCGCGGAGAGGAACGCGGTCACGGCCAGGCCGACCCGCGTACGCGGCAGCACCCGCAACAACACCGCGATCAGCAGGTAGGCCGCGGCGGTGCCGATCAGCGCCATGTTGGTGATGTTGAGGCCGAGCATCGCGACACCGCCGTCACCGAAGACCAGGGCCTGCACGACCAGCACCACGGCCACGCAGAGCGCCCCGACCCACGGGCCGACGAGCATCGCGGCGAGCGCGCCCCCGAGCAGGTGGCCGCTCACGCCGGCCGTGAAGATCGGAAAGTTGAGCATCTGGACGGCGAAGATGAACGCGGCCACCAGGCCGGCCATCGGCGCCAGCCGGTCATCCAGATCGCGGCGGCCGCGCAGGACGCAGCCGGTGAGCGCGGCGAGAGCGAGCGCCGCGAAGACCGCTGCGACGGGACCATCGATGATCCCGTTCGAGATGTGCATCGCCAGGGTTTCCACGCGACCTCCCACGCGTCAGCAGACCCGTCCGGGCCGGCGAGGTCAGCCTATTTCCCATACCTCGTAGTTGCCAGACCATTGCAACAACGCATGTCCTTGATCACCTTTCTCCTCCGGCGCCGGACCCCCGGCACCGCGATCGACGGTCACGCCACTCCGGCGCCTTCCACCCGGGTCGACATCGACGCGGCCGGCGGTAGGGTCGGGCCATGACCGCGCCCGACCGCCTGTCCCCCGGTGACCCCGCGCCCGAGTGGGTGCTGCCCACCGACACCGGCGACCAGCTCGCCCTGACCGATCTGCGAGGCCGAAAGGTGGTCCTGTACGCCTACCCGGCGGCCATGACCCCCGGCTGCACCAAGCAGGCCTGCGACTTCCGCGACTCACTCGCCTCACTCCAGGTCGCCGGCTACGAGGTGGTCGGCATCTCCCCCGACAAGCCGGAGAAGCTGGCGAAGTTCCGTGACCGCGACGCGATCACCTTTCCGCTCGTCTCGGACGTCGACAGGGCGGTGCTCAACGCCTACGGCGCGTACGGCGAGAAGCAGCTCTACGGCAAGACCGTCACCGGCGTGATCCGCTCGACCTTCGTCATCGACGCCGACGGCAAGATCGAGCGGGCGTTCTACAACGTCAAGGCCACCGGGCACGTCGCCAAGCTCCGCCGCGACCTCGGCCTGGACTGAGGCTGTCGTACCGGCCCGCTACTGTGCGTCAGTGGTCCGATACAAATACACACCCGAGGCACTGGCAGAAGCAGCCGCCGCCGCGCGCAACATCACCGAGGTGATGCGACTGCTCGGCGTACGCATCAGCGGTGGCTCGCACGCCCACATCAGTCGCCAACTCAAGAGGTTCGGCGTCGACATGTCCCATTTCACGGGGCAGGCTCACAACAAGGGGTGCCGAGGCGCACGGCGCACCACATCATCGCAGCTCCTCGTTGAGCTGCCAGAAGGGTCTCGCCGGACGCCGGGCGTGCGGTTGAAGTGGGCCCTGGCCACGCTCGGGGTGCCAGATGAGTGCGAGGAGTGCGGAATAGGACCAGTCTGGCGAGGCGCGTCACTCATCCTGCATGTCGATCACATCAACGGTGACTTCCTCGACAATCGGCCACCCAATCTGCGGCTCCTCTGCCCGAACTGTCACAGCCAGACCGCGACCTACGCCGGCCGCCGGAAGAGCGCTCCTGATCTCACCGTCCCAGCAGGACCGGCGCTCGGGGTCGAGGAGCGCTTGCACGAGACAACCGGTGCCGGTCGCCGACCTGCAACGCGGGAGGAACTCGTTGACCTGTTCGGTCGGGTCGACGCGCAGCGGATGACAGCCATGGAAGCGGCACGGCAGCTGGGCTTCCACCCGGCATATCTCTACAAAGTTCGACGGAGACTTGAGCAGGAGGGCATCCTGACGCCGCACGGCGATCGTCGTTGGCGTTCAAGGGCTCATCGCGACGCGGTGATAAGACAGGCGCTGGCACATCCAGATGTTGGAGCGAAGCGGCTATCAGCGATTCTCCGCAACTTGCCGTACGGGGGATGCAACGCGAGTCACGGTACGATCTCGACCATCCTCAAGGAGGCGGGCCTCAACACCGCCGAAGCCCGACGCTCTAGACTCTCCGATGTACGCGGGAGTGGCGTAACTCGGCAGCCGCGCAGGTCTTAGGAACCTGTATCCGGAAGGATGTGGGGGTTCGAATCCCCTCTCCCGCACAGAGAAGCCGATAGACCCTGTCGGACGCGTCACGATCGGCGACCGCGAGCCGGCCGTCGGGTCAGGATGGCGGGCGTGAGCCTGCGCTTCGTTCTCGACCCCGACCTGAGCCCGCAGATGCGCGCCGAGATCGTCGCCCTCTGGGTGGAGGTCACCAACGCCGGTGGCGCGGTCGGCTTCGTAGCCCCGGTCACCGCCACCGACGTCCGCGTCATCGCCGACCCGACCTTCGCGGGGATCACCGACGGGCCGGACCGGCTGCTGGTCGGGTACGCCGGTGACCGGCTCATGGCGGTGCTGATCTTTTGTGACAACCGGTTCGCGCTCAAGGCCCACTGGTGTGTGCTGAAGCGGGTGATGGTCCACCCGGAAGCCCAGGGCACCGGGTACGGCTCGGCGTTGATGCGCGAGGCCGCCCGGCTGGGCCGCGAGTTGGGCCGCGAGGCGCTGCACGTGACGGTGCGGGACGGGCTGGGGTTGGACGGGTTCTACCGCCGCCTGGGATTTCGGGAGATCGGCCGGCTGCCGGGGGCGTTGCGGGTGGCGGCCGGCGACGACCGGGACGAGATCCTGATGTGGCTGGATCTGACACCACCCGACTGATCGGCCAGCCGGCACAGCACCGTCGACCGGTCAGCCGGCACACCAGCGTGCCGTCGCCCCGGCCGGTCGGGTGGCCGGCGGGTCGGCCTTCGCCGGGACCGGCGCGCTCGTCCCGGCCACCTCGGCCGGGCGGCGGGCCGGCGTCGGCGTACCGCCACCTCGGGTCGGGGACGGCCGCGCCGAGGCGGGCGGACGCGGGGTGGCCGCCACGGCGCCGGCCGGGTACATCCGGGCCGCGCTGGTCTGCACCTGGCCGGGCGCCATCCGGATGCCGGCGACGGTGACCCGCTGCCCGTACACGTCGGTCACCCGCACGCCGTACGGGCCGGGACCGGCGCCGGAGGCGATCAGCCAGTAGTTGTAGTCCTGCCGCACGGCCGCCCGCCACGGCCCGCTGTCGCCCTGCCGGACCTCGACGGCGCGCAGCGGGTTGCCGTGGTTGCCCACCCGGACGGCGAACCACCACTGTGAGGCGCCCTCCTTGATGCGGAAGGTGAGCGGGCCGGGCAGCGGCGGGTTGGCCACCGCGCGGTAGGTGACCGGGACGAGACCCTTGACCGGGTCGGCGATCCGGGCGAACGCCTCCCGGGACAGGTCGAGATGCCCGGGGGCGCACTCCGGGCACTGATCCATGATCAGGACGCGGATGGTGCCCTTCGGGCCGGTCACGTCGAGAAACCCGCCGCAGGCGGCGCCTGCGGCGTACTCGGTGGGACCGAGCGCCACGTAGAGCCGGTTGGCCGGCGCGGCCGGGTTGGAGCAGTTGCCGCCGGCGCCGTTCGAGTCGTAGAAGGTGGCCTTGCCACTGTGCGTGGCGGTGCCGGCGGGCGGCGCGGCGGCGAGTGTGCGGCCGGCGGCGCAGGCGGGCGTGGAGCCGGAGCGCAGCGTCAGGGTGAGCCCGAGAGCCGCCGCGAGGACGGTGACGCCGGCGGCGACCAGCCAGGGCAGCGGGCCGGACGGGGGCGCGGGCCGCTCGTCCGGAGCCCGATCCAGGTCGAGCTCGATGTCGACGCCGCCGGGAGCGCTTCCGTCCGTCACGACGGCGATGCTGCCGGACCCGTGCGGGACCGGACAAGCCGGCTAAGCCAAAGCTAAGACAGCATCAACGGACGGTGACCGGTGCGTTCCCGAAGCAGACCGACCGGTCAGGATTCG
Organism: Micromonospora sp. 067-2; assembly: GCF_046549295.1. Classification (NCBI taxonomy): domain Bacteria; kingdom Bacillati; phylum Actinomycetota; class Actinomycetes; order Micromonosporales; family Micromonosporaceae; genus Micromonospora; species Micromonospora sp. 067-2. The sequence continues at coordinate 408,800 of NZ_JAJPWB010000008.1, forward strand.
ATGACCAGCGGAGCGCCGACGGTCAACGGTCCAGTGTCGACGGGCACGAGATTCAGTCCGAAGAGGAGCTTCTGTCGGACGTTGCGATACCGCCCGAGCGTGCGCAGCGGCTCCTTCGCGCGTACACCGGTCTCCTGGTCGGTGGTGGTCACCACGCAACGGTCGCACGGCCCGGCGGCGCGGAACCGCCGGTCGCCGATGCGGACCGGCCGGCCGGCCCAGTCGTCCTCGGCCCAGGCCGTTGCCCCCTCGACCACGAGGTTGGGCCGGAACCGGGCCATCGGCACCGGCGCCTCCCCCGCCTCGGTCAGCCAGTCGTTGAGCGCGTCGAGGGAGGCGTTGTTCGCCAGCAGCAGTGGATAGGCGTCGGCGAAGCTGACCTGGTCGCCGGTGTCGTACCCGCGGTCCTCGGCGGGCAGGTGCCGGGTCGGCCGCGCCAGCCAGACCAGCCGGACCGGCCGGGCGAGCAACGCGCCGAGCCAGGCATCGGCGGCCGGGCCGGCCGGCAGCGCCGGGACCGGGAGTTTCCGGTTGCGGAAGGTGCGCACCGCCACCGGATCGTCGTCGGCCGGCTCGGGCACGTCCAGGTCGGGCTGACCGTCGGCGCGCAGCACGAGACCCCCGGGACGCACGGCGGCGCGCAGGCCGACCAGCCGGGTGGTCTCCCGCTGTGTGACGCCGACACCGTCGGCATCCACCACCATCCACCGCCGGTCGCCGGCCAGCCCCCACGGCTGCACGAACGCGCCGTCGTGGTCGAGGCGGTGGCAACCCTTGACGGGGTACGTGTGGATCGAAGTCAGCCGCACCCGGTCACCATGCCACGTCGATGGGTCGCCGGGGAACCAGAGGTTGGCCGGGCTCTTCCCGTGGCGGAGTGGCGTCCAACGCCGCTTCAGGCCAGGTTCGGCGAACAAATTTTTCGGTCAGGATGTGGAGCCCGTATGGCCCGGATGGGGGGTACGTGGCCGTAACCCGCAATCAGTAGCATCGCGGCATGCAGTATCGCCAGGAGTACGTGGAGCCCGAAACCCAGTTCATCGAAGCGCAGCCGCCACCGGAGCCGACCGAGGCGGCGCGTCCGCGACGTCGCCGGTGGCGAAAGATCGCACTGATCACCTTCGTGGTCATTGCGTTGCTGGGTGGCGGCGGTCTCGTCGCGGGCGGACTCTACTTCCGCTCGATCAATTCCGGGATCGAACGTGTCGACGCCTTCGAGGGGGTTCCCGAGGAGTCCCGGCCGCAGGTGGTCGCCACGGGCGCGATGAACATCATGATCCTCGGCAGCGACTCCCGCGATCCGGACAGCAGCTCCGGCTCCCGGACCGACACCATCATCCTGGCCCACCTTCCGAAGGATCGACAGAGCGCTCAGCTCATCGCGATCCCCCGCGACAGTTGGGTCAGCGTGCCGGAGTCGCCGCAGGGGCGGGGCGGCCGGGACGCGAAAATCAACGCGGCGTTCGCGTGGGGTGGCGTTCCACTGATGGTGCAGACCCTGGAAAAGTTCACCGGCGTGCGCATCGACCATGTGGCGATGGTCGACTTCGCCGGCTTCAAGGAAATCGTCGACGCTCTCGGTGGCATCGACGTCACCGTGGACAAGGCCTTCACGTCGAAGCACTCGTTGAATCCGGACGGCCGGCGGGAGTTCGTCGCGGGTCCGCAGGTCATGGACGGGGCGACCGCGCTGGACTACGCCCGCGAGCGGTACGCGTTCGCCGACGGCGACTTCACCCGGATCAAGCACCAGCAGCAGGTCATCAAGGCAATCCTGGACAAGGCCGCCAGCGGCGGCACTTTGGCCAGCCCCACCAAGCTGAACTCCTTCGTCCGGGCCACCGCAGATGCGGTCGCCGTGGACCAGTCGATGTCCCTGGTGGACCTGGCGATGGAACTGCGGCACCTGCGCAGCGGCAACCTCGGCTTCTACACCTGCCCCACGGACGGCACTGGCCAGAAGGGCACCGAGAGTGTCGTCCTGGTCAACAAGGACAAAGCTGACAGAGTCTTCGACGCGGTCCGTCGCGACTCCGTTGATGGGATCGCCTCGGCAATCAAGTAGGCACTTGAATCAACCCTTCGTCTATACCGACGGGCCTGACCTGGTCGTATCCTTCCTTGGCCCTTCGGCATGAGACTGCCTGGCCGAAGGCCTCACGGGGGAGGGTCGACCATGTCAGGTCATTCAACGAGAAGCCGTTCCAGCACATCCGAGACGTGGGCAGGCGAGCAATCCCAGCCCCCGCGCTCGATGGAGCCGCCAGCGAACGGGCCGGGAGCCGCGCCAGCACCGCGGCGGCCCGGCCTGGAGACGACCGCGGTCCTGCCGTACGCGGGGTCCCGGGCCTCGTCTCGGACGCGCCTGCTGCGGGTCTGGATGATGACGGTTCCGATCGACATCGCGGCGCTACTCTTCCCGCTGCTGGTGTCCCAGACCTACTGGCGCGGCACACTCGTCAACGCCGGGCTCACCATGACCATCTTCGCGGCCGGCGGGCTCTACCAGGCCCGCCGGCACGTGAGCATCCTCGACGAGTTGCCGAGCCTCACCGGGCGTCTACTGGCGTCCGCCGCGGTGGTGGCCATCATCGCGGCGGAGCGCCACGCTTCGGTCGAGTACGTCGGCAACTTCATGCGCGGCGTCGCCATCTCCGCCGGCTTCGTCATCATGGGCCGGGCACTCAGCCGAGCCCTCACCATCCTGGTGCGCAAGCGCCGTTGGGTGGAGCACAACGCCATCATCGTCGGCAGCGGCCCGGTCGCCCTGGAGTTGGCCCGGCTGCTGCGTCGCTACCCGCAGTACGGCCTGCGGTTCGTGGGCTGTGTCGACGTGTCGGCACAGCAGGACTCCGACACGCTCCCGCTCCTCGGTGGCCTGACCGACCTGGACAAGCTGGTCCGGGTGCTGAAGTGCGAGGTCCTGGTCATCGCCGATCCGGACTGCCCGGAGTCCGTGCTGATGGAGGCCCTGCTGCAGCCACGCAGCTCACGCTGCGACCTGTGGGAGGTGCCACGCCTGTGGGGTTCCCGGTCTCAGGGCGGGTACCCCGACCACATCGGGGCCATCCCGATCGTCAAGGTCGGCGATATCTCGCTCTCCGGGCCACGCTGGGCGATCAAGCGGGCGTCGGACATGCTGTTCGCTGGCCTGGCCCTGATCATGCTGAGCCCGGTGCTGCTGTTGTGCGCGCTCGCGACGTTCATCGACGGTGGGCGCGGCATCTTCTTCTACCAGGAGCGGATCGGCCGGTTCGGGCAGACGTTCAAGGTCGTCAAGTTCCGGTCGATGCGCCCGGTCGACGAGACCGAGTCGCAGACGAACTGGTCGATCGCGAACGACCGGCGGGTCGGCCCGATCGGTCGGTTCATGCGCCGCACGTCCCTGGACGAGCTGCCCCAACTGTGGAACATCTTGCGCGGCGACATGAGCGTCGTCGGGCCGCGACCCGAGCGCCCGTACTTCGTCGAGAAGTTCTCGGCGGAGTACCCGAACTACGCGATGCGGCACCGGGTCCCGGTGGGTCTGACCGGGCTCGCCCAGGTCAGCGGCTTGCGCGGCGACACGCCGATCTCCGACCGGGCGCGGTTCGACAACTACTACATCGAGAACTGGTCGCTCTGGCTGGATTGCAAGGTCGTGCTCCGGACGGTCGCCGAGGTCTTCCGGGGCGGTGGCCGCTGAGGGCCAGCGTCACCGAGAGGTGAGCAGTGGCAGCAGGTGGGCGCGGTAGCCACCCAGGTAGCGATCCGGGTCTCCGACCAACACATGGGCGAGGACGGTACCGAAGACGTCGCGGAAGTCCGTGGTCGCCTTCAGGTCGCCGTCGTCCAGGTCGGTCAGGCTCGGCTGCTCGCCATACAACCCACCAGCGACGGCGTGACCGAGCATGAACACCGGGCCGGCCGTGCCGTGGTCGGTGCCCTCGGAGGCGTTCGCCCGGACCCGCCGGCCGAACTCGCTGTAGACCACGACGGTGACCCTGCGGCCGGCGTCGGTACGCCCCATCCGGTCCACGAAGCCGCTCAACGCCTCATCCAGGTGCCGCAGCAGCGTCTCCTGCCACACACGCTCGCCAGCGTGGGTGTCGAAGCCGCCAAGACTCACTGAGTAGACCCTCGTGGGGACCTGGGATTCGACGCACCGGGCGACGAGCGCCAGCTGGGCGGCGAGCGCGTTGTCCCCACCCGTTCCGGTGGCCGGGACACCCTCGCCGCTGTGGTCCTGCTCATCGGATCCGCTGCCGGCGGATCTCATCACCACGCGGTTCATGGTGATGAGATCCGCGTAGGCGGCCGCGGCCCGCGCCTGCATCTCCGACTCACCGGGCTCGACCCGGCCGAGGGCCGAGACCACCTCGGGTCGGACGCCCGGCGGCAGGGTGAGCCCCCGGTAGCTCACGCAGGCGCCGATGCGGGACTTGCCCACCAGCATCGGCGGCAGGGCCGGCTCGAAACTCACGGCCGTCTCGGTGGCAGCCTTCGTTCCGTCGAGCCACCGCCCCACCCAACCGGTAGGGGCGGGGGTGCCGGGGGACGCGGTCTGCCAGATATCCATGGACTTGAAGTGGCTCCGGTCCGGTTTCGGGTAACCGACACCGGAAACGATGGCCACCTGCTTGGCGTCCCAGAGTCGCTTCACTCCTCGTAGCATCGGGTTGAGGCCCAGGGTCTGGTCGAGCGGCAGCACCTGCTCCGGTGCGTACGCCAGCTCCGGCCGGGCGCGGTAATAGGCCGCTTCCGTGTACGGGACGACGGTGTTGAGCCCATCGTTACCGCCGTAGAGGGTGACCAGGACGAGCGTTGGCAAGCCTTTCTCGACGTCGCCCGTTTTGGCCTTCTCAGCGGTCCCGAGCAGCTCGTGGAAGCCCATTACGCCCGCGCCGGCCGCCAACGCGCTGCCGCCGATCACCCCGGACGAGATGAGGAACCGCCGCCGAGTCAACGCATCCATGTCTCCACACCTACTCTGGTCAGGTCACCAGATACTCGGGGCTGACCAACCCGAGCGTCAGCTTCAGTCGGTCGTTGCGGGCGTCGCGCAGCACGGCGTATGTCCGGTCGGTCCATCCGTCAATGCAGAGCAGGTGCGCGACGGCCTCCGCTGTCAGAGGGCCCGGCCGTACCAGGTCGACGAGCATGCCGGCGATCGTCAGCCGTACCTGGGCGGCGGCCGAGGTGAGCCAGGCGGCACCCGCCGGCCACCCGCCCACGCTGGGCGGAGCGAACGGACGCTGGCCTAGCGCCTCCATCGCCCAGTAGATCTGTGTGAAGACCTGGTCGGGCATCGCAGCGGGCCGGAGCCCCAGGTGACGCATGGCGCCGACGAGCCACTCGACTGGCTGTTGGACCATCGTGCCGCGGGTCTGCTGGAACGCCTCATCGCCGAAGAGCACCCTCAGCATCGACATCGGCGCCGGAAATGCCGCCGCCATCGCCTCCCGGGTGCGTTCCGGGATCGGCTTGGTGGCCGAGGCGTACCGAAACCACAGTCGGGACGCGATGAACCGCCTGCAGGTCGGCTGTTGGAGCAGAAGATCGACGAGGCTGTTGGCGTCGAAGTTCGCGGCAGTGCCGAGGATCGTCTTGCGGCCCGTGTCGCGGTGTTGAGGATCGGAAACCGGCGTCTCACGGTCGAGGATGACCCGCCAACCCGCCAACGCACGCCCGGCTTCCTTGATGTCCCGTTCGGTGTAGTGCCCGACACCGAGCATGAACAACTCGAACAGCTCCCGGGCAAGATTCTCGTTCGGCGCTGCCTTCTTGTTGTGCTGCCCGTCCAGCCAGTAGACCAGCGCCCGGTCGAGGACCATCCGGTGCGCGAGGTCGGCAAAGTCGCGTGCCTCCCGGAACGCGCGCAGCTGCCCGAGCATGAGCTGAGGGCTACGGACCTTCGCCACCGAGGTCGCCCAGTGGCCGTGCCAGAAGAACAGCAGTTTCTCGACCGCTTGGTGGTCGGCCACGGTCATCCGTTCGAGCCACCAACGTGCCAGAGAGATGGTCTGCTCCGTGCGACGCCGGTCACCCTGGGCTCGCTGGGCGTCGGTGGCCCGGGGCAGGAGCGTGAACGGATCAGGCCCCAGATCGGGCGTCGGTGCGCTGGTTGCGCCGACGTCCGGGCCGGCTGGAGCTACCAAACCGGACAATGTCGATGCATAACCGAGTCGACGTGCGGCACCTACCTCCGCTGCGGTGGGACCGAAACCGGCCCGCCGGAGCAGGAGGACGATGTCGTCGGTCATGCGTCCACAGTAAAGGAGCCCGGGTGTTCCCTGCAGACGGGCCGAAACCAGTTGCTTGTCGGCATGAACTGACCGAAGAGCCATTTCATGCGTGTTACCCGGCCCCCCATTGACTCCCAAATCTACGCACTTAGTACGAGCTTTCGCCCCCTGCTGCGGCGACCGGCCCGCCGGGGCGCCGGGCCACCATTGACAGGAGGGTCGGCGTTAGGGTCTATTAACCCGGGCCTGACGGGCAGCCCTCGTTGGCGCCCGTCTGCCGGTGCGCCCGGCACAGCCCCGTTGGGCTGGCGGAGCGCGCCAAACCGAACGGGGATCGGGAGGTAACGGGGTGCGTCCCGTCATGCACGCACCACCGCTGCCGCGCGGTCTGCACACCTGCGGCCGCAGCGCAATCAAGTGGCCGGACGAATCCGGAAGAGACACGTGACAACACCCCCTTCGCCCCCGGATCCTCTCTCCGGAGCCGGATCGGCAGCACCGACGATTCTGATCCTGGGCACCGCCGAGTGGAACTCTCCGATCGCCACGAACCAGCACTACGTCGTGCGGGAGTTGGCCCGTGACTTCGACGCCCATTTCGTGGAGTCCCTAGGCCTGCGGCGGGTACGGCTCGACGCGAAGGACGTCACCCGCATCGCGAAGCGACTGCGGCACTCGGTTGTCGGCCACGAGAAGACGGCTACCTACCGCCCCATTCCTGATCGGGTCAGGGTCATCTCGCCGCTCATCGTGCCGATTCATCAGGCACCGACACGGCTGCCGAACCGGCTGTTGCTGGAGCGTGCCGTGGCCGAGTGGCGGCGCAGCCCGAGTCCGCGGATCCTCTGGACCTTCACGCCCGTCACGTACGGTCTCGAGCAGTACGCGGACTACACCCTCTACCACTGTGTCGACATCTTCCAAGCGTTTCCCGGCATCGACGGCTCGGCCGTGGCCGCCGGTGAGCGGAGCCTCGCGGACCGGGCCGACCTGACGATCGGCACCAGCGGGGCCGTCACCGCCCACCTGAACGACGTCGGGTTCAGCGAGATCCTCACCCTGCCGAACGTCGCCGAGGTCGACGTCTTCTCCGCGGGCAGCCAGCCGGCGGCCCAGCGGCGGCCCGCCGCACTGTTCGCCGGCAACCTCACGCCTCACAAGCTGGACTTCGAGCTTCTGCGTACGCTGGCCATCGCCCTTCAGGGGCATGGCGAGCTTCTTCTCGCCGGCCCGATCGCGGCTGGTGGGGGCGGGTTCGACCGCGAACTGGCCGAGCTCGAACGACTCGGCGCCCGATACCTGGGAATGCTCCCGCTCGACCAACTTGCCACCGCGGCCGGCACGTGCAGCGTGGGGTTGATCCCGTACTCGCTGAACGACTACACCGCCGGTGTCAGCCCGCTCAAGTGCTACGAGTATCTCTCGTCCGGCCTGAACGTGATCAGCACCCCGATCCCGGACGTCGTGCAGGCGGCTCGGGCGACCGAGCACATCACGGCCGCGACCTCGACCGAAGACTTCGTCGACCATGTGCTGTCCACGATCCGGCCCGCTGCGGACGATGTGCTCGCGGACCGCGTCCAGTACGCCAGCGGCTTCGGCTGGAGCTCCCGTGGCGGTCTCCTGCGCACCATCGCGAACCGAATGCCACGGCGCGCCGACGAGGTGGTGACGCGGCCGGCGGGCGACGCCGGAAGGCCTCGTGGCTAGGGTCCGCTCAGCCGTTGCCGGGGCGATCGCGATCAGATCGGTTCCCTGGGCTGCGGCGTGTCTCATCCTCGCCGTGCCGCAGTTCTACCTGCTGCCCAAGGGCAGCACCGACATCGCGGCGTCAACGGTGGTCACCATCCTGCTGGTGCCGGGAGTGCTGTTGGCGGCCCGGCGCGGCTCAGGTGTCGACCTGCTCCGCCTCGGCCTGTTCCGCGTCCTGCTCGTCCTGCTCGTGGTGCGGCTGCTCGCACTCGCCTGGTCACCGGACCCGCGGGCCGGCCTGCCAGCTATCGCCCTGCTCGGCCAGTTCATCGTCACCCTGATGCTGATGGTCCAAGCCGTTCGCCAGAGTCCCGGCCTACTGCGCCGGATCGAACGCTGGTACTGGCCCTGGGTGGTGGCTGAGGCAGTGCTCGTCCTCGTCTTCCGGGTCCTGCCCGGCGTGGAGGACGCATTCCTTCGGTCGATAGCCGGGTTCGTCAGTGGGCAGAACACGGTCGCCGCCCTCTTCACGGGAAGTCCGAACAACGTCTTCGACGAGGCAAAATCCGGCGGGGTCTTCGTCAATGCGAACGTCGCCGGTTTGTTCCTCGGTGTGAACGCGGTCGCCGCGTTCGCCGTCGCGACGATCACCGGCACCCGCTGGACTCGGTTGGTGGGCTTTGTCGCTCTGGCGGCGGTGCCGGTCACGGGTTCCAAGTCGGCCACACTCCTCGCGGTCGCCCTGCCCGCGGCCGTCCTCGCCGTCCAGCGGTTCGGTCGAGCACGACGGGCTGCCGAGTCAGGCCCGCCCCGGCACGGTAGCCACCGCCGCCCGGCGGGACGCGCCCACCGCCCACTGTCGCTCGGGCTCGCTGGCGCGGGTCTACTCGTCGTCGTCGGGGGTGTACTGCTCGCCGCCGACCTCGGCTTCGCGCAGGCGCTGGTCAAATCCTTCGGCGACCGCACAGCTATCTGGGGCTTCGGTGCCGAGGCGTTCCTGCGGGATCCGCTCCTCGGCCTCGGTTACGGTGGCTGGGACGCCGGCTTCGGGGCGTACGCACGGGAGCACGGCATCTACCGTAGTTTCCCGCCCCACAACGTCCTCCTGGCGGCATGGGCCGCAACAGGTTTGGCCGGGATGGTGCTGACCGCCGTGTTCTTCGCGCTCGCACTGCGGCTCGCCGTCCGGGCCGTGACGGCTGGCGGGCACCAGCAACGGACGTTCGCGCTCTGGACCACCGCCGCGATCGCGTGGACGCTGATCCACGGGATGGGCGACAACACCGAGATCTTCGGTGACATCCACCTCATTCCTATCCTTTCACTGCTGGTCGCCTACCTCATCGTGGGCGACCGCGAGGAGTCGAACGACGATGCAAATGCCCACCATCGGGATCCTGCGACATCAGCAGTTCCTGCCGTCGGAGACGTTCATTCCGAACCAGGCCCTGGCGATGCGCAGCTTCCGGCCGTTGTTCGTGGGCCGCGACCCGGTCCCGACCCGGCCGGGAACCGAGTCGGTTAGCGTCGCCGAGTTCGGCAGGCCCGCGCTTCTGTCGTACACGTTGACCCGCCGCTCCGAGGCATTGGTCGGCGCCCTTGCGAAGCGTGACACCGCACTGCTGCACGCCCACTTCGGCGTCGAGGGGGTGTACGGGGTTCCCACCGCGAAGGCGTTGGGGGTACCGCTGGTCACGACCCTGCACGGCTTCGACGTGACGGTCAGTCGGGCAAAGATGGTGACTTCAAAGAAGCCTTCCTGGTTGAACTACGTCACCTGGCGTCACTCCCTCTTCGCCGACGGCGCGGTTTTCATCTGTGTGTCCGAGCACATCCGACGACGCGCTGTGGAATGGGGTTACCCCGCCGAGAAGTGCCAGGTCCTACCCATCGGGGTGGACGTCGATGCCATCCAGCCGTCCGGTCCAGCCGAGGCACCCCGGATCCTGCACGTTGCGCGGCTGGTCGAGAAGAAGGGGACGCAGTACCTGCTGCGGGCATTCGCCGAGGTACGCAAGGCCGTTCCCGCCGCCGAACTGGTGCTCATCGGCGAGGGCCCGCTGCGCGACTCCCTCGGTTCACTCGCCCGCGAGTTGGGGGTTGAGGCGGGGGTGCGTTTCCTGGGAGCGCAGAAGCACAGCGACACCCTCCGGTGGCTGAGCCAGTCGACGCTGCTTTGTCTGCCAAGCGTGACGGCACAGGACGGTGACCAGGAAGGGCTTGGAATGGTCCTTCTGGAGGCGGCCGCCTCGGGCAAGCCGGTGGTCGGGACCCGTCACGGTGGGATTCCCGAGGCGGTCACGGACGGGGCGAACGGCTTCCTGGTGCCCGAACGAGACGTCGCCGCGCTCGCGGACCGACTGATCGAGCTACTACGTGACCAGAACCTCTGTGACCGGTTCGGCAAGGTCGGACGGCAAACCGTCGAAGACCGGTTCAACCTGAGCCGGCAGACCGTCAAACTCGAAGCCTTGTATAGGAACCAACTGTGATCGAGTCAATTCTCATCCATTCTCGGTCGACGCCGCACCACCACACCGGGGGAATGGAGACCCTCGCCTGGAGGCTGGCCGCCGAGTGGGCGCTGCACGTGCCGCGGGTGCAGATAGTCACCACAGCTATCCCGGGCCGTGCCGGGACTTTCACCCAGGACGGCGTCGAGGTGACGCCGTTGGCGGGCACCCGTCCCGGTCGTTACTCCCACGCCTGGTGGGAGGAGTCCCGAGCACACTGGGCCGCGACCGGAACCGCGCCGAGCGTGGTCTTCTCGGTGAGCGCTGGCTCCTACTCCGTGGTCCGGGAGCGGGCCCAGCACCCCCGCACGCCGTTCGTGCTCCAGGTGCACGGCACGTCCGCCATGGAGCTTGGGTCGAAGCTGCGGGCGCCCAGCGCACGTTCCCTGGCCGGCACGCCCAAGAATGCCTTCTCTCTGGTCCGCGACCTGGCCCGCTACAGGGACTTCGACCGTCTCGTCGCGGTCGGTGAGAACGTGGTCGAGTCGCTGACCGCCGCACCGCAGAATTGGTCCGCGACACCGGGCAAGGTGCGCCTGATCCCCAACGGCGTCCGGGCCGAGGACCACGCGTTCGACAGCGCCGCCCGAGGCCGGATCCGACGCGAGCTGGGAATTGACGAAGAGACCGTGGTGGTCGGGTGCGTCGGGCGCCTGCACGTGCAGAAGCGGGTCGATCGAGCCCTGCAGGCGGCGGCGATTCTGCGCGACCGCGGCCTCGGCGGCCGGTTCCGGTTCGTGGTCGTCGGCGACGGCCCGGACGAGGGGCGGCTGCGAGGCCTGGTCCGCAAGCTCCAGCTGGAGGAGATGGTCCAGTTCACCGGACGGGTCGATGCCGACGCGGTGCGCGACTACTACTCAGCCGCTGACGTGTCGCTGCTCACCACTGCGCGTCTGGAGGGGCTTCCGATGGCGGTTCTGGAGGCGTTGGCGTCCGGCCTGCCGTGCGTCGTCACCGCCGGGTCGATCCGATCGGAGGCACTGAGCCGAGTGCTACACGAGGTCGACACACCGGACGCCGATGCGCTCGCCGACGTGGTGCAGAAGGTGACCGCGGAACGGGGGCAGCGCGCCAATCTGCTGCCCCCCGCCTTCCTTCTCGACTATTGCGCACGGGACTACCTGGCCGACTTCGCGCATCTGATCACACAGCGCCAGGTCTGAGAAATGGGCAAGGTCTTCTTCCGTCTGGTTATCGGCGGCATCGCCGGCAAGATCCTCGGCTTGCTCCGCGAGGTCCTGCTGGCCGCGCTCTTCGGGGCGGGGCGTGTGGTGGCTGCCAACCGCATCGCGCTGACGGCGACGTTGATCCCCATCAACTTCTTCACCGCCGACGCGCTCTCCGCGGGTTTCCTGCCGCTGTACGTGCAGTACCGCCAGGAGCGGCCAGCGATGGCGCAGGTGCTCTACCGCGCGGTGCACCTGCTGTTGGCTGCCTTCTCCGTGGTCCTGGCCGTGGCGCTCATCTTCGGTCGGGACCTGTGGGTCGACCTTCTCGGGCCAGGGCTCGATCCGCACACGGCGGAGATCGCCGCGACCATGCTCGGTATCGCCGCGCTGGGCGTGCCGTTCTACGTGCTGTACAACCTGTACACCCTGGTTGGCCTTGCGAACGACGACGTCCGACTGATCAACCTGCGCCCCTCGTGCCAGAGCATCGGGCTGATCCTCGCGACGGTCATCGCCTGGATGACCGGGCACGTGTCCGTACTGGCATGGGGTTTCACCCTTCCGTACATCGTGCTGTGGTGCATGGGCGCCTACTGGCTCCGGCGGCAGGGCTATCTGAGCGAGGGTGACGAATCAGGTCCTCACCGTCCCGACCGCGCCGCCACCAAGCTGGCCCTCCAGATGTTCTGGCGACGACTGCGGCCGCTGCTGCTGATTCCCGTGATCCTTCAGGGGTCGATCGGTGTCGAGCGGGCCGTCGGCTCGCTGCTCGGTGTGGAGGTCGTCGCGGCCACCGAGTACGCGCGTTTCGTGGTCGACTCGGTCATGGCCCTGCTCGCCGCGCCGCTGGGCCTGGCCGGCCTGGCTTCGTTCGCCCGCATGAAGCCCCAGGAGGTGGGCGGCGGACTTCGTCGCCTGATCCCGCCGGTGATCCTGGTGGCCATCCCTCTCGCCCTGATCCTCTCGCTGAACAGCAGAGGGATCGTCACGCTTCTGTACGCCCGAGGCGAGTTCGACAACCGCGCGGTGGACGTCTCGTCGGTGCTGCTGCTGGGCTTCGCGCTCGGGATCTGGGCACACGTGCTCGGTTACACCTTCGTCAAGGTGCTGAACGCCCGAGGAGCCAACGTCAAGGTCGCTATCGTGATGGCGGTCTCCTTCGGCATACCCATCGCCTTCAACCTGCTGCTGTACAAGCACTGGGGCGCCTTCACGATCGGTGCCGCCTCCTCGGTCGGCGGCGTGCTGATGTTCCTCATCTCGGCTCGGTTGCTGTCGGTACTGGGCTTCAGCATGCGCCTGCTCGCCATTGCGCTGCCCGGCGCGGCTACCGCCGCTGCCGCCGGGTACCTGTTGGCCGGCCCCGGGCTGCTGCGCCTCATCGCATCCTGCGTGGCCATCCTGCTGATCTGGGTCGGCTACGTGGCGGCCGTGCCCCAGCTTCGGCGTACCTTCCTGTCGTTTGTCCTGAAGAAGCTCGGTCGCGGTGCTGACGAGACTCCGCAGGCCGATCTGGTGGACATCAAGTGAGGACCCCATGACCGTGCACACCGGTCTGGTGACCGCAGTGGAGGGCGCGCCGCACCGTCCGGCCCCGCCGTTGGCAGCAACTCCCGGCGAAACGGCTGGGCCCTCGCGCCGCCCTCGCGGCGACCGCCTCTACATTCTTGATCTGCTGCGCTTCTGCGCGGCCGCCGCGGTCCTCTGCTACCACGTTTTCGTGGACAACCGGGGAGCCTGGGGCACCAGCGCGGGTGAACTGTTCGGTGAAGGGATCGTGAGCGTCTCCCGCTACGGCTGGATGGGGGTCGAGTTCTTCTTCGTCATCAGCGGCTTCGTCATCTGCATGAGTTGCTGGGGCAAATCGGTAGCCGACTTCTTCACGTCGCGGGTCACCCGGCTCGTTCCCGCGTACCTCTTCGCGGTGCTGTTCACCTCTGCTGTCCTCATGGTCTGGCCACTCGCGAGCGGTCGGCCTCAGCCATCGCACGTCCTGATGAATCTGACGATGCTGCAGTCCTTCGTCGGCATCCCGCACATCGACTCGGTCTACTGGACCCTCTTCATCGAGCTGAAGTTCTATCTACTCTTCGCAGTCGTGGTCTGGTTCGGCCTCACCTACCGGCGGGTCGTCCTCTTCTGCGTGTTCTGGACGGTCGCCGCGCTGTTCGCCCAGGGGTCCGACTCGCCGCTGCTGGTGTCGATCGTCGAGCCCAAGTTCGCCCCCTACTTCATCGCCGGCATTGCCCTCTACCTCTGCCACCGTTTCGGGCCGAACCTCCTCCTGACCGGCATCGTCGGCGTCTCGGTGGTCCTGGCGATCCTGGAGGTGAGCAGGCGGGTGGCGGAACAGAACGCGAACCGACCGAAGCCGGTCGTCTCCTTCGAGGTGGCGCTACCGGTGATGCTGGCCTTCTTCGCGGTCATGGCGGCGATCGCGCTCGGATTCTTCTCGGGTGTGCGGTGGCGGGGGCTCACCATCCTGGGTTCGCTGACCTATCCGCTCTACCTGCTGCATCTGCAGATCAGTCGTGTCGCATTGAGCCGCCTCCATGAATCGGTGCCGCCCTGGGCGTTGCTGGCCGCATTGCTCGCCGGCGTAATGCTGCTCGCCTACCTCGCCCACCGTTTCGTGGAGCGGCCTGGCGCCCGGTTCCTTCGCCGGCAGCTCCAGCGGAGCTTCACGGAGATCCGCGCGCAATCGTCGAGCAGTAGCAAGGCCACCGGCGAACGCCGGACGGCGGAAAGTGATCAACACGGCGGCTCGGTTCGGTCGGACGCCGGAAGTCCCATGGCATGAGGAGCAACCAGTGGTAGACAACCTTTCCGCCATCCCCCAGGCGGGCGCGACGCGGCCCCTCGACGGCCTGGCAAGCGCCAGAGTTGCGCTCGTCCACGAGTGGTTCGGGGCCACCGGCGGCTCGGAGAACGTCTTCCGGCAGATCAGCAGTCTGCTGCCCGACGCGGAGCGCTTCGTTCTCTGGAAGGACCATGACGCCGTCGAGCCCAACCTGCGGGAGTCGTGGATGGCGCGGACACCGCTGCGCCGGACGAAGGCAGGGGCGCTGCCGTTGATGCCCCTGGTGTGGCGGACCCTCAGCCAGGAACGGTTCGATCTCGTCATCTCGTCCAGCCACGCGTTCGCTCACACCGTGCGGCTCGGTTCGTCTGAGGACACCCGGTACCTCAGCTACGTGCACTCCCCCGCGCGGTACATCTGGAGTCCGAACTTCGACGGGCGGGGCTCCAACCCCATGCTGACCCTGCCGCGGCGCGTGCTGCAGACCGCCGACGTCCGGCTCAGTCGCCACGTGAACGGTTACGCCGCGAACTCGGAGGAGGTGCGGGCCCGGATCGCCCGTTACTGGAGGCGAGACGCGGTCGTCATCAACCCTCCGGTGGACGTCGACTACTTCGCGGCCGCGCCTGCGGCGGACCAGAGTCAGCCGCGTGAGTACCTGCTCGGGGTCGGGCGGTGGATCCCGTACAAGAACTTCGACCTGATCATCCAGATCGCCGAGGCGGCCGGACTGCCGGTGGTGATCGCTGGCTCCGGCCCGGAGGAGACCGCGCTGCGGCGTGCCGCCGAGCGGGTCCAGGTGCCGGTGACGTTCGAGGTCCGGCCGTCGAAGGAGCGTCTGCGCCAGCTCTACTGGGGTGCGCGTGCTCTGCTGTTTCCGGTCCACGAGGACTTCGGCATCATCCCGGTCGAGGCCCAGGCCTGCGGGACCCCGGTGGTGGGTCTGCGCCGCGGTGGTCTGCTGGAGACCGTCGTCGACGGGGAGACCGGTTTCCTCATCGACTCCCAGGACCCGCGTAGCTTCGTGCCGCTGGTCCACCGGCTGTCGGAGCTGTCGCAGGACCGCGTCCGGTCACACGCCAATGGGTTCTCGGAACAGCAGTTCGCCGCGCGAATGACGGCCTGGATTGCCGACGCCGGATTCTGAGCGTCACTGGCGCGGGTGTGCGTGCGGTCCGGCACGCACACCCGCGCGAGCTCAGAAGACGAGGACGTCCCGCAGGTAGGTGGCAATACGACGCAGCTGATTCGCCTCCTGCATCGGACCGGTCAGCCGCAGGACGAGCTGCCGGTCGGTGACACCATCCGGACCACCACGGTAGTAGGCGACGACGACCAGACCGTGTCGCTGCTCGCCGTCGGCGTTGATGAGTGCCTCGCCGTAGGTGGCGGACTGGCCGCTGCGAATCCACCGCGTGCCCCACGCCTCCTCGGCCATCCGCATAGCGGTCTGACGGCGCTCGTCGCACGGCTGGGGGCAGTTCCGGACGATCAGCTCACCGCCCATTGTCGACTCCCCGGACGCCGTCCGGGCGCAGTTGTACTTGGTGTAGCCCTCGGCCTTTCCGGCGAGTGTGCAGGTCCAGTCCATCGGAACCTTGACCGGGAAGCCGAGCCCTTCGAGGTTGGTCAGCGTGCGCACATTGTCCCGCTCGGTGAACCCCGGCCACTGGGTCGGCCACTTGCCCCCCTGCGGCGGCTCGGTGCCCGGCGACTGTGGTGGCGTTGCGGGCATCGGCGCGGCGTTGCCGCCCGGACTGGCGCTGGCCGACGTGTCCGGCGGTTCGTCGTCGCCCGAGCCGGCCCAGGCGACGAGGCCGCCGGCACCCGCCAGCACCACCAGCACCAGTGCCGCGATGCCGATCCAGAGGCCGGTTCGTCGACGCGGCGGCGCCGAGGGGGCGATGCGGCGGACCGGCGAGACGAACGCGTCGGCGCCCGGACTGCTCGGCGGGGAGCCGTACACCGCCGGTGGGATGACGGCGGCCGGCGAGGCCGGCATACCCGAGACGGGCTGCGGGGACGCGGACACCGGCTGCCCGGAGACCGGGTTGGTGTGCACCGCCCAGGGCAGCTGCGGCATGTGGTCCACCAGCTCGGGCACCCCGGAGACCGACTTCGGCGGGCCGCTGACCTGCTGCGGCACACCGGACACCGGCGGGGCCGACGGGGGCGCCGACAAGGGTGGTGCCGAGACCGGCAGGTCGGGCACCGGCTGGTAGTCCATGCCGAGGCTCTGGAAGAGCCGCTGCGGCGCGTGCCCCTCCTCGGCCCGGTAGGCCACCCACGGGTGGGCGGCCGACAGGTCGGCGGCCGCGTACTGGTGACCGCCACTGGCCTGCGCGAGCGCGTTGGCCGCGATGCCGAAGGCCTCGCGCCACCGCTGGTCGGACGCGGCGACCCCGTCCAACACGGCCACGGTGGCGAACTGACCCTGCCCGTCCATTGCCGCCCATGCCTTGCCAACCTGGCACGCGCCCAGCAAATGGGTGTACCTGTAGGGGCTTTCCGGCTGCATCCCAATCCTCCGCTCAACCGCCGTGCGGATCCTACAGAGCCGGCGCCACGTCAGCGTCCCGCCGGTCAGCCGACCGACAGGTCGGTGGGACGTCTGATCGGCACGAACCCTTCCGCCTGAAAGTTTTTATGCATAGAGTCGCGGCGTGAATGAAGGAGCTGTCGAGGCGTCGGTCGAGCAGGTGCTCGACCTCTTCCACGGCGTGCGGCTCACCCCGACCCAGCGCCGCATCGCGCACTGCCTGGTGCAGCACGCCCCCGCCGTGGCGTACCTGTCCGCAGCCGAGGTGGCCGAGCTGGCCGGGGTCAGCCAGCCGTCGGTCACCCGGTTCGCCGTCGCGCTCGGGCACGACGGCTACCCCGCACTGCGACGCCGACTCCGCGACCTCACCACCGCCGTACCCGGCGGACCGCCGGACGCCGGCAACGAGCTCCAGCAGGCGGTACGCGCGGAGATGGACAACCTGGACCGGCTGTCCGGTCAGCTCGCCGACACCGACCGGATCGCCGAGACCGGCCGGCTGCTCGCCGACAGCCGCCCGCTGCCCGTGCTCGGTCTGCGCGCCGCCGCGCCGCTGGCCACGTACTTCGCCTACTTCGCCGCAAAGGTGCACCCGGACGTGCGGGTGCTCGACGACGGCGGCAGCCTGCTCACCGACCGCCTGGAGCAGGCTGCGGCGTCCGGTGCGTCCGCCCTGCTGGCCTTCGTACTGCCCCGCTACCCCCGGGAGACCCTCGACGCGCTGCGCGACGCGCGTACCGCCGGGCTGACCGTCGTGGCGATCACCGACTCGCCGGTCAGCCCGGCAGCCGAGTACGCCGACGTGGTGCTGCCCGCCGCGGTCGGCGCCCAGCTCGTCTTCGACCTGCACACCGCGCCGATGACCCTGGCGATGGTGCTGTTGCAGGCGATCTGCGACGCCGCGCCCGCCGACACCCAGCGCCGACTGGAGGCTTTCGAAGCCTCTGCGGCCCGCCGACAGTTGTTCCTCGGATAACGGAGGAGACCAGAGAATGACCCAGCCCATTCGTGCCGCACGGGGTAGCAAGCTCACCGCCCGGGGGTGGCCGCAGGAAGCCGCCCTGCGGATGCTCATGAACAACCTCGACCCGGAGGTGGCCGAACGCCCCGACGACCTGGTGGTCTACGGCGGCACCGGCAAGGCCGCCCGGGACTGGCCGTCGTACCACGCGTTGGTCCGGACGCTGACCGACCTGCGCGAGGACGAGACGATGCTGGTGCAGTCCGGCCGCCCGGTCGGCGTCATGCGGACCCACGAGTGGGCGCCCCGGGTGCTGCTGGCCAACTCCAACCTGGTCGGCGACTGGGCGACCTGGCCGGAGTTCCGCCGGCTGGAGCAACTCGGCCTGACGATGTACGGGCAGATGACCGCCGGTTCCTGGATCTACATCGGCACGCAGGGCATCCTGCAGGGCACCTACGAGACGTTCGCGGCGGTGGCCGCGAAGATCGCCGGCGCCGGGCAGCAGTCGAGCGAAGGCACTCTCGCGGGCACGCTGACGCTGACCGCCGGGTGCGGCGGGATGGGCGGCGCGCAGCCGCTCGCGGTCACCATGAACGGCGGCGTCTGCCTGATCGTGGACGTGGACCGGACCCGCCTCGACCGCCGGGTGCACGGCCGCTACCTCGACGAGGTCGCCGACGACCTGGACGACGCGATCGCGCGGGTGTCGGCCGCGAAGCGGGACCGGCGCGCGCTCTCCGTGGGCGTGGTCGGCAACGCGGCGGAGGTGTTTCCCGAGCTGCTGACCCGCGGTGTCGACATCGACATCGTGACCGACCAGACCAGTGCCCACGATCCGCTGTCGTACCTGCCGATCGGGGTCGAGCTGACCGAGGCCGCGGAGTACGCAAGAGCGAAGCCGGCCGAGTTCACCGACCGGGCCCGGGCGTCGATGGCGAGGCATGTCGAGGCGATGGTCGGTTTCCTCGACGCCGGTGCCGAGGTCTTCGACTACGGCAACTCGATCCGGGGCGAGGCGCAGCTCGGCGGCTACGAGCGTGCCTTCGACTTCCCCGGCTTCGTGCCGGCGTACATCCGGCCGTTGTTCTGCGAGGGCAGGGGCCCGTTCCGGTGGGCGGCGCTCTCCGGTGACCCGGCCGACATCGCCGCCACCGACCGGGCGATCCTGGACCTGTTCCCGGAGAACGAGTCCCTCGCACGGTGGATCAAGCTGGCCGGCGAGCGGGTCGCCTTCCAGGGCCTGCCCGCGCGGATCTGCTGGCTCGGCCAGGGCGAGCGGGACCGCGCTGGCGTGCGGTTCAACGAGATGGTCGCCTCCGGCGAGCTTTCCGCCCCACTGGTGATCGGCCGGGACCACCTGGACACCGGCAGCGTGGCCAGCCCGTACCGGGAGACCGAGGGGATGGCCGACGGCTCCGACGCGATCGCCGACTGGCCGCTGCTCAACGCCCTGGTCAACACGGCCAGTGGCGCGTCGTGGGTGTCGATCCACCACGGCGGCGGCGTGGGCATCGGCCGATCCATCCACGCCGGACAGGTCTGCGTGGCCGACGGCACCGCCCTCGCGGGGCAGAAGATCGAGCGGGTGCTCACCAACGACCCGGCGATGGGCGTCATCCGACACGTCGACGCCGGCTACGACAGTGCCCGTGAGGTCGCGGCGCGCACCGGCGTCCGGGTGCCGATGGCCGAGGGCACCCCGTGAGCGCGAGGAGTGCAGCGCAGCGGAGCCCCGCAGCCGCGAACAACGAGGGGAGAGACGCGTGAGCGACGACCTTCCCGGCCGATTCCGGGCGCTGTGGGACGAGATCGCGCCGGTCGGCCGGGACGCCGGCAGTGGCGGTTACCTGCGCCACGCGTTGACCGAGCCGGAGCGGGAGCTGCGCGCCTGGTTCCGGTCGCAGGCGCAGCGCCGCGCCATGCCGGTCACCGAGGACGGCAACGGCAACCTCTTCGCCCACTGGGGTGACCCGGAGGCCGGCGACGCGGTGCTCACCGGCAGCCACTTCGACTCGGTGCCGCACGGCGGGGCGTACGACGGGCCGCTCGGCATCGTCAGCGCGTTCCTCGCCGTGGACGAGCTGCGCGCCGCCGGCGTCACCCCGATCCGGCCGCTGGTGCTCGCCGCCTTCGTCGAGGAGGAGGGTGCGCGTTTCGGCGTACCGTGTCTGGGTTCGCGGCTGCTCACCGGGGCGCTCGCGGCGGACCGCGCGGCCGAGTTGCGCGACGCGGCCGGGGTGAGCTTCGCCGAGGCGCTCGGCGACCGGCCGGCGGGCGCCCGCCCGGAGCTGCTGGGCCGGTTCGGCGCCTTCGTGGAGTTGCACGTCGAGCAGGGCCGCGCGCTGGTCGAGGCGGACGCGCCGGTCGCGGTGGCCAGCGCGATCTGGCCGCACGGCCGGTGGCGCTTCGACGTGGCCGGTGAGGGCAACCACGCGGGTACGACCCGGATGGCCGACCGCCGCGACCCGATGCTCACCTATGCGTTCACCGTGCTGGCGGCCAACAAGGAGGCCCGGCTGCGCGGCGCGCACGCCACCGTGGGCCGCGTCGCCGTCGAGCCGAACGCCACCAACGCGATCCCGTCGAAGGTCACCGGCTGGCTGGACGCTCGGGCCGCCGACCCGGAGACCCTGGCCGGGCTGGTCGACGCGCTGCGGGGCAAGCTCGCCGAGCGGGCGCGCCGCGACGGTACGGTGGCGACGCTGAGCGAAGAGTCGACGACGCCGCTGGTCGCCTTCGACGGCGGGCTGGC
Organism: Micromonospora sp. 067-2; assembly: GCF_046549295.1. Lineage (NCBI taxonomy): Bacteria > Bacillati > Actinomycetota > Actinomycetes > Micromonosporales > Micromonosporaceae > Micromonospora > Micromonospora sp. 067-2. The sequence continues at coordinate 429,453 of NZ_JAJPWB010000008.1, forward strand.
CGGCCGGCTGGCCACGCTGCTCGACGCGCCGGTGCTGCCCACCGGTGCGGGCCACGACGCCGGGGTGTTCGCCGCGCACCTGCCCACCGCGATGCTGTTCGTGCGTAACCCGACCGGGGTGTCGCACTCCCCCGCCGAGGCCGCCAGCGACGACGACTGCGCCGCCGGGGTACGGGCGCTGGCCCGCGTGCTCGACGAGCTGACCCGCTGATGTCGCAGACGATTCAGCTCCAAAGGAGGCGAGGGGCATGACCACCACCACCCGCTGGCTGGCGGAGTACGCCTGGCTGCCCGACCACGCCGAGCCCACTCCCGACGTGCTCATCGAGGTCGAGGCCGGCCGCATCACCGCCCTCACGCCGCTGACCGCCGGAAGCCAGCCGCCCGCCGGGGTCGAGGTGTACGCCGACGCCGTGCGGCTACCCGGGTTGACCCTGCCCGGGCTGGCCAACGCGCACTCGCACGCCTTCCACCGGGCGCTGCGCGGGCGTACCCACGGCGGCAGGGGCGACTTCTGGAGCTGGCGGGAGACGATGTACGCCATCGCGGACCGCCTGGACCCGGACACCTACCTGGCGCTGGCGCGGGCGGTCTACGCCGAGATGGCCCTCTCCGGGATCACCTGCGTCGGCGAGTTCCACTACCTGCACCATCGCCCCGACGGCGGCGCCTACGACGACCCGAACGCGATGGGCGCGGCGTTGGTCGAGGCCGCCGCGCACGCCGGGATCCGGCTCACCCTGCTGGACGCCTGCTACCTGAGCGCCGGCGTGGACGGCCGCGCCCTGACCGGGCCGCAGCGACGCTTCGACGACGGCGACGCGACCCGGTGGGCCGAACGGGCCGCCGCGTTCCAACCGACGGACTCCCACGCCCGGGTGGGCGCGGCCGTGCACTCGGTGCGGGCCGTTCCCGCCGACCAGCTCCGCACGGTCGCCGACTGGGCCCGGGCCCGGCAGGCACCGCTGCACGTGCACCTGTCCGAGCAACCCGCCGAGAACGACGAGTGCCGGGCCGTACACGGCCGCACCCCGACCGCGCTGCTCGCCGAGCACGGCGTGCTCGGGCCGGACACCACCGCCGTACACGTGACGCACCCGACCAGCGGCGACCTGGCACTGCTCGGGGAGAGCCGGACCGGGGTGTGCCTCTGCCCGACCACCGAACGGGACCTCGCCGACGGAATCGGCCCGGCCCGCCGGATGGCCGACGTGGGCATCAGGCTGAGCCTGGGCAGCGACAGCCACGCCGTGATCGACCTCTTCGAGGAGGCCCGGGCGGTGGAGCTCGACGAGCGGCTGCGCACCCGGCGGCGCGGCCATTTCACCCCGGTCGAGCTGGTGACCGCCGCCACCGCCGTCGGGCACGGCGCGCTCGGCTGGGCCGACGCCGGCCGGATCGCCGTCGGTGCCCGCGCCGACCTGGTCACGGTACGGCTGGACAGCGCCCGCACCGCCGGGGTGCCGCCGGTGGGCGCGTTCTTCGCGGCCGGGGCGGCGGACGTCGAGCAGGTCGTGGTGGACGGCCGGGTGGTGGTGGCCGAGGGGCGGCACCTGACCGTCGACGTGCCGGCGGAGCTGTCCGCCGCGATCGAGGCGGTGACGGCCTCATGAGCAGTCTGCTGGTGGACAACATCGGGGAGCTGGTCACCAACGGCGCCGGCGAGGGCCCGCTGGGCATCCGCCGCGACGCGGCCGTGCTCGTCGAGGAGGGCAGGGTGGCCTGGGTCGGGCCGGCCGCGTACGCGCCGGCCGCCGACCGGCGGGTCGACGCCGCCGGGGCCGCCGTGCTGCCCGGCTTCGTGGACAGCCACGCCCACCTGGTCTTCGCCGGGGACCGGGCCGCCGAGTTCGCCGCCCGGATGGCCGGCCAGCCGTACACCGGTGGCGGCATCCGAACCACGGTCGGTGCCACCCGGGCCGCCACCGACGACGAGCTGCGGGCCACCGTGCGCCGGCTGCGCGGGGAGGCGCTGCGCCAGGGCACCACCACCATGGAGATCAAGAGTGGGTACGGGCTGACCGTCGCCGACGAGGCCCGCTCGCTGCGGATCGCGGCCGAGACCAGCACCGAGACCACCTTCCTGGGCGCGCACGTGGTGCCCGCCGAGTACGCCGACCGCCCCGACGACTACGTCGGGCTGGTCTGCGGCCCGATGCTGGCCGCCGCCGCGCCGTACGCGAAGTGGATCGACGTGTTCTGCGAGCGGGGCGCCTTCGACGTCGACCACGCCCGGGCCATCCTCGCCTGCGGACAGGCCGCCGGGCTGGGCGTACGGGTGCACGCCAACCAACTGGGCCCCGGCCCCGGTGTCCAGCTCGGCGTGGAACTGGGCGCGGCCAGCGTCGACCACTGCACCCACCTCAGTGACGCCGACGTGGATGCGCTGGCCTCGACGACCACCGTGGCCACCCTGCTGCCCGGTGCCGAGTTCTCCACCCGCTCGCCCTACCCGGACGCCCGCCGGCTGCTCGACGCCGGCGTCACCGTGGCACTGGCCACCGACTGCAACCCCGGCTCGTCGTACACCTCGTCGATGCCCTTCTGCGTGGCCCTCGCCGTCCGCGAGATGCGGATGACCCCGGCGGAGGCGGTCCGGGCCGCGACGCTGGGCGGCGCGCGGGCGCTGCGCCGCGACGACATCGGCGTGCTCACCCCCGGCGCCCGGGCCGACCTGGTCGTCCTGGACGCCCCTTCGTACCTGCACCTGGCCTACCGGCCCGGTGTTCCACTGATCCGCCAGGTCCTGCTCAACGGAGTATCGCAATGACGACCGTGACCATCCAGCCCACCGGAGTTTCCGCCGACGACGTGCTCGCGGTCGCCCGCGGCACCGCAGAGGTCGTCCTCGACCCGGCCACCATCGACGCGATGGCGACCAGCCGGGCCATCGTGGACGGCATCGAGTCGTCCGGACGACCCGTCTACGGGGTCTCCACCGGGTTCGGGGCGCTGGCCAACACCTTCATCGCTCCGGAGCGACGGGCCGAGCTGCAACACGCGCTGATCCGCTCGCACGCCGCCGGCGTGGGCGCCCCGATGCCGCGCGAGGTGGTCCGGGCCATGATGCTGCTGCGGGTCCGGTCGCTCGCCCTGGGCCGCTCCGGGGTCCGCCCGCTGGTTGCCGAGGCGCTGGTCGACCTGCTCAACCACGACATCACCCCGTGGGTGCCGGAGCACGGCTCACTGGGTGCCTCCGGGGATCTGGCGCCGCTGGCGCACTGCGCGCTGGTGCTGCTCGGCGAGGGCTGGGTGCTCGGCCCGACCGGTGACCGGCAGGACGCGGCCGACGTGCTGCACACCGCGGGGCTCAAGCCGATCGAGCTGGCCGCCAAGGAGGGGCTCGCGCTGATCAACGGCACGGACGGCATGCTCGGCATGCTGCTGCTGGCCATCCACGACGCGGCGCACCTGTTCGCCATGGCCGACGTGACCGCCGCGCTGGCCATCGAGGCGATGCTCGGCTCGGAGCGGCCGTTCCTGCCCGAGCTGCACGCGATCCGGCCGCACCCCGGCCAGGCGGCGTCGGCGGCGAACATCTCCCGGCTGCTGCAGGACTCCCGGGTGATGGACTCGCACCGCGACGACCTGGCGCACGCCGTGCAGGACGCGTACTCGATGCGGTGTGCGCCGCAGGTGGCCGGCGCTGCCCGGGACACCCTGGACTTCGTCCGGACGGTCGCGGGCCGGGAGCTGGTCTCCGTGGTGGACAACCCGGTGGTGCTGCCGGACGGCCGGGTCGAGTCGACCGGCAACTTCCACGGCGCGCCACTCGGCTTCGCCGCGGATTTCCTCGCCATCGCCGCCGCCGAGGTGGGCGCGATCGCCGAACGGCGGGTGGACCGGCTGCTCGATGTCACCCGCTCCCGCGAGTTGCCGGCGTTCCTGTCCCCCGACGCCGGCGTGAACTCCGGGTTGATGATCGCCCAGTACACGGCGGCCGGCATCGTCGCGGAGAACCGGCGGCTGGCCGCCCCGGCCTCGGTGGACTCGCTGCCCACCAGCGGCATGCAGGAGGACCACGTCTCGATGGGCTGGGCGGCGGCCAAGAAGCTGCGCACCGTGCTGGACAACCTGACCAGCCTGCTCGCGGTGGAGCTGCTGGCCGGCGTACGCGGCCTCCAACTGCGCGCGCCGCTGGAGCCGTCGCCGGCCGGCCGGGCCGCCGTCGCCGCGCTCGGCGGTGCGGCCGGTGCGCCCGGGCCGGACGTGTTCCTCGCTCCGGTCATGGAGGCGGCCCGCGCGGTGCTGGCCGGCCCGGAACTGCGCGCCGCCATCGAACGGGAGGTCGGCCCGCTGGGCTGATCTCCGCGGGGTCGCTGTCGTCCGCCGCGGGTCAGGCGGCGGGCGGCAGCACCTTCGCGACCAGCTTGGCCAGCTCGCGCAGCGCCTTGCCGCGGTGACTGATCGCGTCCTTCTCCGCCGGGGTCAACTCGGCGTTGGTCCGGGCCTGCCCGTCGCCCAGGAAGATCGGGTCGTAGCCGAACCCACCGTCGCCCCGCGGGTCCCGCAGCACCCGCCCGGACTGCCGACCGTCGACCAGGTGCTCCTTGCCGCCGGGCAGCACCAGCGCCACCGTGCAGACGAAGGACGCGGCCCGCTGCTCGTCAGGCACGTCACCGATCTGATCCAGCACCAACTGCAGGTTGGCCCGGTCGTCACCGTGCCGGCCGGACCAGCGGGCGCTGAACACACCCGGCATGCCGTTGAGCGCGTCCACCGCGAGCCCGGAATCGTCGGCGATGGTCGGCAGCCCGGTCCGTCGGAAACCCTCCCGTGCCTTGATCAGCGCGTTCTCGCCGAAGGTGAGGCCGGTCTCCGGCAACTCCGCGTACTGCTCGACGTCATCGAGCCCGAGCAGGGCGATCCGGTGCGCGCCGAGCGCGCCGTCCAGGATCCGCTGGAGTTCCACCAACTTCTTGCGGTTACGCGTGGCGAGCAGAACCTTGTTCATACTGAGTCACCTCCGTTCGCGACTGCGGGGCTCGCAAGCTCACTCCTCGCGCTCACTGAGTCACCTCCGTTCGCGACTGCGGGGCTCGCAAGCTCACTCCTCGCGCTCACTGAGCCACCTTTGTTCGCGACTGCGGGGCTCGCAAGCTCACTCCTCGCGCTCACTGAGTCACCTTTGTTCGCGACTGCGGGGCTCGCAAGCTCACTCCTCGCGCTCACGACAGTGCCTTTCGCTGGGCTTCGGCCAACTCGGCACAACCCGTGACGGCCAGGTCGAGCAGGGCGTCGAGCTGCTCCCGGGCGAACACGCCCGCCTCGCCGGTGCCCTGCACCTCCACGAAGTCGCCCGCACCGGTGCACACCACGTTCATGTCCACCTCGGCGGCCACGTCCTCGGTGTAGCAGAGGTCGAGCCGCGCCTCACCGGCGATGATCCCCACGCTGACCGCGGCCACCGAGCGGTGCATCACATTCTCCGGCCTACCCGCGAGCGACTTGCGGGCGGCCAGCCAGGTCACCGCGTCGTGCAGCGCCACGTAGGCGCCGGTGATCGCGGCGGTCCGGGTGCCGCCGTCGGCCTGTAGCACGTCGCAGTCGAGCACCACCGAGTTCTCGCCGAGCGCCTTGAGGTCGATGCTGGCACGCAGGCTGCGGCCGATCAGCCGGGAGATCTCGTGGGTACGGCCACCGACCCGACCCTTGACGCTCTCGCGATCCGAGCGGGTGTTGGTGGCCCGGGGCAGCATCGCGTACTCGGCGGTCACCCAGCCGAGCCCGGAGCCCTTGCGCCAGCGGGGCACCCCCTCGGTGACGCTGGCCGTGCAGAGCACCCGGGTGCCGCCGAACTCGACGAGCACCGAGCCCTCCGGATGGGTGCTCCAGCCTCGGGTCAGGGTCACCGGTCGAAGGTGATCGGGCTCTCGCCCATCAGGTCGCGCCATGCCCTGCACCCTATGCGGTGCCGTGATCTCCCCGCCCCGGGGTGCCCCGACCGGTTTCCGCGCCGTGCACCCGGAGGAATCCGGCGACGGCGGCCGGCCAGCCGAACTCCTCGGCTCGTGCCCGGGCGGCCCGCCTCCGCTCCGCCTCCGGCCGGGCCGCCAGCGCGGTCACCGCCGCCGCCATCGACGCCGCCGAGCCGTACGCCGCCAGCCCCGCGCCGCCGACCACCTCGGGCAGGGCGCTGGCCGCGTTCACCACCACCGGTGTGCCGCAGGCCAGCGCCTCCAGCCCGGCTAGGCCGAAGGTCTCCACCGGGCCGGGAGCCAGCACCACGTCCGCGCTGGCGAGCAGCGCGGCCACGGCGGCGCGGTCGGGTAGGAAACCGGTGAACGTGACCGGCAGGCCGGCGGCGCGGCGGGCCAGCGCGGTGCGCAGCGGGCCGTCGCCGGCCATCACCAGCACCGCCGGCACGCCGGCCCGGCGCAGCTCGGCCAGCGCCTGGACGGCCAACTCCGGCCGCTTCTCCGGAGACAGCCGGGCACAGTGCACCAGCAACAGCTCGGTCGGATCGGCGTACCGCTCACGCAGTCGCGGGTCGGCCCGACCCGGGTGGAAGGTGTCCAGGTCGACGCCGAGGGGCACCAGGTGCACGTTGTCGGCACCGATCCGGTGGAACTCCTCGGCCGCCCACCGGGTGGTGCACACGATCCGGTCGTACGCCCGGCTGGTCGCTCGGTTGAGCCGGTCGGCGGTCGGCCGGCGCAGCGCGTCCGGTACGCCCCACTGGCCGAGCAACCCGGTCAACGACTCGTGCGAGACCATCACGGACGGCACCCCGTTCGCCCTCGCCCACCGTCCCGTCCAGCGCAGCGACGACCGGTCGGAGACCTCCAACCGGTCCGGCGCCAGCTCGGCGAGCACCCGGGCCAGTCGACGCCGGCCGGCGAGCAGCCGGTAGCCGCCGCTGCCGGGCAGCTCCGGCCCGACCAGGGTGACCACCCGACCCCACGGGTGCCACTCGTCAGCGGTTCGCCGCCCGGGTATCACCAGCACCGGATGGTGTCCGGCCGCCCGGTAACCCTCGCCCAGGTGCCGCAGCGCGGTCCGCAAGCCACCGGAGCGCGCGGTCACGAAGTTGGCGAGCCGTACGATCCGCAGCCCGCCGGCCGTCCCGCTCACGACGCGGCTGGCAGGCCGACGGTGGCGGCGACGGCGCGTACGGCGTGGTAGTGGCCGATCAGCTCGTCACCGACCGCCGCCCAACTGCGTCGGCTGACCGCGGTCCGGGCCGCCAGGCCGTACGCCCGCCGCCGGTCGGAGTCGCCGGTCAGCTCGACAACGGCGGCGGCCAGCGCGTCCCCGTCGTTCGGCGGCACCAGCAACCCCGTCACCCCCGTGTCGACGAGGTCCACCGGTCCGCCGCTGGCCGGCGCCACCACCGGCACTCCGGACGCCAACGCTTCCTGCAGAGTCTGGCCGAAGGTCTCGTGCGGCCCGGTGTGCACGAACAGGTCCAGGCTGGCGTAGAGCCGGGCCAGATCCTCGCCGTGCTGCACACCCAGGAAGTTCACCTCGGGCAACGCCCGCGCCAGTTGGCGGCGGGCCGGCCCGTCGCCGGCCACGACCACCCGGACGCCGGGCAGCCGGGAGGTCGCCGCCAGCAGCTCCACCCGCTTCTCCGGTGCCAGCCGGCCGACGTACCCGATCAGCAGCTCACCGCCGGGTGCCAGTTGGCGCCGCAGCGCCGGGCACCGTTTCGCCGGGTCGAACCGAACGGCGTCGACGCCCCGACGCCACAGCCAGATCCGCTGCACCCCGTTTGCGATCAGGTCGGCGGCGGCCCGGGTGGACGGGGCGAGCGTGCGCTGCGCCGAGTTGTGGATCTCCCGAAGTCGCCGCCAGGCCGCCGCCTCACCCCAACTGACCCGGTAGGCACGGGCGTACGCCGCGACGTCGGTCTGGTAGACCGCCACCGTGGGCAGCCCGTGCCGGCTGGCAAGCGTGGCCGCCCGGCCGCCCAGGATGAACGGGCTCGCCAGGTGGACCACGTCGGGCGCGGCCGACAGCAACGCACCGGCCAGTCGGGTGGTGGTGGGCACACCCAGCCGAAAGCCCTGATAGCCGGGCAACGGCACGCTGGGGATGCGCACCACCGGGTACGGCAACCGGTCGGTGACGTGCCCGCCGGCGACCGGCGGGGCGGGAGCGATGACGACCGGCTCGTGGCCCCGGGCGAGCAGGTGTTCCGCCGTCCGCACCACGGAGTGCGCGACGCCGTTCACGTCCGGCGGGAACGACTCGGTCACGATGGCGATCCGCATGCCCACACCGTGCGGGCGTCACGGGTGCGCCAGACGACCGCCCGCTGACCGGCCGGCGAACAGTACGGCACAAGACCGTCGGTTGATCGGCGGGACCGGACGCGGTGGGTCAGATGTCGTAACTGGCGCCGGCCCGGACCACCTCGAGTGGCCCGGTGTACGCGGCGGCGGCCGACTCCACCGTGTGCGCCTCGCTACCCCACGCGGCCACCAGGTGGGTGAGCAGCAGCCGACCCACCACGGCCTTGGTGGCCGCCTCGCCGGCCTCCCGGCCCGTGAGGTGCAGATCCGGCGGATTGTCCATCCCGTCGAGGTAGCTGGCCTCGCAGAGGAAGACGTCGGCATTTTGGGCCAGTCGCAGCAGCGCGTCGCAGGGCGCCGTGTCCGAGGAGTAGCAGAGCGACCGGCCACCGTGCTCCAACCGCACGCCGTACGTCTCGACGGGGTGGTTGACGCGGTCCACGGTCACCGTGAACGGCCCGATCGGGAAGGTGCCCGGTTGGAGGGCGTAGAACTGGTATACGTCCTCGACGGTGCCGTCGTCGCCGTACGCGGCGCTGAGCCGGTCCGGTGCGCCGGACGGCGCGTACACCGGCAGCGCCGGGTAGGCGCCGTTCGGGGCGTACCGGCGGACGACCACGTAGGACACGGCGTCGAGGATGTGGTCGCAGTGCAGGTGGGTCAGCAGGATCGCGTCCGGGGCGTGCAGCCCCACGTACCGCTGGAGGCTCGACAGGGAGCCCGGGCCGAAGTCGACCAGGAGCCGGAAACCGTCGGCCTCGACGAGATAGGCCGAACAGGGCGACTCGGGACCGGGGAAGCTACCGGCGCACCCCAGAACGGTTAGTCGCATCGGGTTGTCTCACTGTCACTGTCAGTAGCATCCGTGCCGGCCATTGCCCGGGCCATGATCTCTACCGACGCGTACGCCACGCTGCGCAGCCTACGCTGGCCCACCGGTCAGCAAGAATCATCCACTGGAAGTTGTCACGAACGTGACACCTGTTCACGCCGCCCAGAGCAGCCCGCGGGCCGTCGGCGCACGCGTCGACGGCCCGCGGACAGGACCGACCACGTCACCTCAGGCCCAGAGCTGCCCCTCCAGGGCGTCCTCCGCGTCGGCGAGCGTGCCGCCGTACGCGCCGGTGGACAGGTATTTCCAGCCGCCGTCGCAGACCACGAACGCCACATCGGCACGGCGGCCGTCGCGGACCGCCTCATGCGCCACCGCGAGCGCGGCGTGCAGGATCGCTCCGGTGGAGAAGCCGGCGAAGATGCCCTCCACGTCGACGAGCTGCCGGGTACGCAGCACCGCGTCCCGCGTACCGACCGAGAAGCGCCGGGAGAGCACCGAGGCGTCGTAGAGCTCCGGCACGTACCCCTCGTCGATGTTGCGCAGGCCGTAGACCACCTCGCCGTAGCGCGGCTCGGCGGCCACGACCTGGATGCCGTCGACCTTCTCCCGCAGGTACCGACCGGTGCCCATCAGGGTCCCGGTGGTGCCCAGCCCGGCCACGAAGTGCGTGACGGTGGGCAGGTCGCGCAGCAACTCCGGCCCGGTCGTCTCGTAGTGCGCCCGGGCGTTCGCCTCGTTGCCGTACTGGTAGAGCATCACCCAGTCGGGATGCTCGGCGGAGATCTGCTTGGCGGTGGCGACTGCCTGGTTGGAACCACCCGCCGCCGGCGAGAAAATGATCTCAGCGCCGTACATCCGGAGCATCTGGACCCGCTCGGTGGACACGTTCTCCGGCATCACACAGACCAGGCGGTAGCCGCGCAGCTTGGCCACCATGGCCAGCGAGATCCCGGTGTTGCCGCTGGTCGGCTCGAGGATGGTGTCACCCGTCCGGAGCCGGCCAGCCTCCTCCGCCGCGCGGACCATGAACAGCGCCGCCCGGTCCTTGATGCTGCCGGTCGGGTTGCGGTCCTCCAGCTTGGCCCAGAGCCGCACCGGCGGAGCACCGTCGGGCACCGTCGGGGAGAGCCGGGGCAGGCCGACCAGCGGCGTGCCCCCGCAGGCGTCGAGCAGGCTGTCGTACCGCGCCATGACGGCTGCCCTCAGCGGGCGGCGACGGCGCCGCGTGCCACCGCCGACGCGGCGCTGTGCGAGCTGATCGCCGCGGCGGCGGCGCTGTGCGAGCTGATCGCCGCGGCGGCGGCGCTGTGCGAGCTGATCGCCGCGGCGGCGGCGAAGCCGAACGCGCCACCGGCCACGGCCGGCAGGATGGTGACACTGTCGCGGTCGGCGAGCTTGGCGTCCAGGGCGCCGAGGAAGCGGACGTCCTCGTCGTTGACGTAGACGTTGACGAAACGGTGCAGCGTGCCGGCCTCGGTGACCAGCCGGCCCCGCAACCCGCCGTGCCGGGAGTCCAGGTCGGCGAGCAGGTCGCTCAGGGTGTCGCCAGCGCCTTCGACGACCTTGGCGCCGCCGGTGTAGCTGCGCAGGATGGTGGGGATGCGAACCTCAATGGCCATGATGTCGTACTCCTCGTTCGGGTGTGCCTACGGTGACGGGACGAAAACGGGTGCGGACGCTGAACGGGTCAGCGGCCGGAACACTCGTAGTCGACCGTCGCCGGGCTCTGCCCGAACATGTACGACTGGACGGCGTGCGGGTCGACGCCTGCCTCCACGATCCGGACCGGCTCCTCGGCGACCACCCCGTCGACGATCCGGAAAGACCGGATCTCGTCCGAGTCGGGCTCACGGGTCGAGACGAGCAGGTAGTGCGCGCCCGGCTCACCGGCGAAGGAGACGTCGGTCCGCGACGGGTACGCCTCGGTGGCGGTGTGCGAGTGGTAGATGACGACGGGCTCCTCGTCCCTGTCGTCCATCTCCCGCCACACCCGCAGGTGCTCCATAGAGTCGAACTCGTAGAAGGTCATCGAGCGCGCGGCATTGTCCATCTGGATGTGCCGGGTGGGGGTGTCGCTGCCGACGGGACCGGCGACCACGCCGCACGCCTCGTCGGGGTGGTCCCGGCGCGCGTGGGCGACGATCGCGTCGACGATCGACCGGTCGATGCTCAGCACGTGCACCAGCCTAACGCCTGCCGGGCACGGGCCGAAGTGGTGCCGGTCACCACTAGTCGATCAAGGCGTTGAGCAGCGACTCCTGCAGATAACCGAGGTACGCGTAGACCGACAACTGGAACACCCGACTGGAGGCCGGATCCTCGGCCACCGCGTCGTCCAGCTCCTCACCCAGGTCCGTGCCGTCCTTGATCTCCAGCCGGACGCCCATCGCCAGCCGGGCGTCGTTCAACGCCTTCAGCCAGGCCTCCGCCGCCTCGGTGTCCAGCCGCACCTCGCCGCCGGCCTCGTCGGGCAGCGCGGCCAGGATGGCCCCGGCCTGATCGATCTTCGCGGTCTTCAGGTCGCCCTCGGTGTAACGGCGGAACTCGGCGGAGCCGGCTGCGTCCTCCGGATAGACGGCCGGGAACAGCCGGCCGACAACCGGGTCGGTGTGGTCGAAGCCGTCGGTGAGCAGGCCGACCACCTCGGAGGCGACCTTGCGTAGCACCCGCACCTCGTCGACGGCGAAGGTGGCGACATAGCGGTCGGCCTGGCGTCGGAACATGCTCATAGCGCCAGCCCTGTTCGCGACTGCGGGGCTCGCAACACCGGCTCACTCCTCGCGCTCACGGTGCCAGCCCTGTTCGCGACTGCGGGGCTCGCAACACCGGCTCACTCCTCGCGCTCACGAGCGGTCCACCGTCGCCCACAGCCCGTACGCGTGCAGCTGCGACGCGTCGTGCTCCATCCGTTCCCGGGCGCCGGTGGAGACCACCGCCCGGCCCTTGTGGTGCACGTCCAGCATGAGCTGCTCGGCCCTCTCCCGGCTGTAGCCGAAAAGCTTCTGGAAGACCCAGGTCACGTACGTCATCAGGTTGACCGGGTCGTCCCACACGATCGTCACCCACTGCCGGTCGGACGCCGGCACCTCGTCAGTGTCCGGCGTCTCGACCGGTGCAACCTGCGGAGCCGCCATGCCCCCCATCGTGCCACCGGTTTCCCGGAACCGAGGAACCGGAACGCCGGCCCGGCGAGGATCGCCCACCTCGGTCGCGCCGAACCCACCCTGGACGTCGTCGGACGCGAGGTGCGGTGCGGACCCGGCTCGGGGTACGGCCATGCCGTCAGGCGAGCAGGATGCCGTGGTCGACGGCGTCCGCCAGCACCGCGCCCAGCGAGAGCCGGATCACCTCGAACCGTCGGGAGATTTCCCTGGACAGCCCCAGCTCGACCTCCCGCAGCGCCCGCTGGGACCACGCCCGCGCGGCGTTGTGGTCGTCGTTGCCGGGCGTACGCCACGTCTGCCAGCAGCCGCCGGAGAGCGCCACCGCGACCGGCGGGAGCACCTCGTCGCGGACTGCCGTGGGATAGCCGGCGAGCGCGTCGATCGCCTCCGGGCCGGTCAGGCCGGCCACTCCGGCCGTGCTGGTGATCAACAACACCCGGTCCAGATCCCGGCCGGTCCCGTGATCGGCCAGCCCGTACCGCATCGCGGTGGCGATCCGGCGGCGTACGCCCTCGGCCGGCGGCGCGCCGAGCACCCGGGCCGCGGCGTCGGCCACGATGCCCCGCAGGGCGTGGTCACACTGCACGGTCGCCAACAGCGACAACGCCGCCATCTCCCGGTCCAGCAGCTCCGGCAGACCGGCGCAGCCAACCCCGAAGACGATCTCCTGGACCGCCCGCAGGTGGATGTTCGCCAGCTCCAGCGCGAGGTGCTGGCGGATCCGTTGGGCACAGGAACGGGTCTGTCGGTCGAGCTGCTCCGACCAGTCCCCCGGGTCGGCGACCACGGGCACCCGGTCGTGCTGGCCCGGCAGCACCGGCGGTTCCACGCTGGCCCGGAGCAGCCCCTCGTCGGCCGCCCAACCCACGAGCGCGCGGCGCAGGTCGGCGGCGGAGTCGGCGTCGGCGACCGGGAACCACCGCGCGCCGGCCAACGCGGGCACGGCGGCCAGCAGCGCAGCCCGGTGCGCCGCCACGGTCACCGCCACCGGGTCGACCTCGCCCGGCACACCGCCGGCCGGCGGGACGGACGCCCCCGCGTCCTCCGTCATCGCCGCGCCGTCGGTCAGCGGGGCCCAGCCCGCAGTGCCGGGAGTGACCGCGAAGACGACCCGCACCGGGGCCGGGGCCACCTCGGCGAGCAGGTTCAACTCGGCGGCGGTGAACGCCTGGTCGGCAGCGATCACGAAGAGCAGCGCGCCGGCCCGGCCAACCGCGTCGAGCAACACCCGACCACCGGCCACACCGAGCGTGCCGCTGTCCGGCGTGTCGATCAGGGTGAAGTGCCGCAGCAGCGGCTCGGGCACACCCAGCTCGACCCGCCGGGGCGGGCGGGCCAGCGCCGGGCCCGCGGCGTCGGAGTCCGCGCCGTACGAGTGCGGCTGACGGTAGCCCGGCACGTACGCCGCCCGGGTGGGCACCTTGGCGTGCCGCACCACCAGCCAACTGCCCGCCGGCACGGTGAGCATGACCGGATCGAGCCCCAGCAGGGTGGCCAGCACCGCGCGCCGCCCGGCGCCGGGCGGGCCGACGGCTACCACGCCGAGCGGCTCCTCCGGAGCGGGACCGGTCACGCCGACCCGGGTGGGCAGCGGACCGCAGCGCGGCAGGTCGGTCGGGCCGGCCATGTCGTTCGGCACGTCGACCGAGGGGAGAGGGCCCTGCTTCATCGGGTGGCCTCCCAGGGCAGGCGACCGGCGCGCCGGTCGGGTGGAGAATCCGGTGACACCACCCGGATGTCGGAACAGTACGTGTGGGCCAGGACCGGGAGAGCCACTTCGGATACTCACCGGTAATCAGGAGACTACTCAACTTCGGTGCGTGACGGTACGCGCGCGGACAGGTTTCGATGGATATGCTGCGCGGATGAGTCGATGGAAGTTCGTCGGCCGAACCGATGAGCTCAACCGCCTGCTGGCGGCGGTGACCGGCGAGGCCGGCCGGGGGCTCTTCTTCAGCGGCAGCGCGGGCGTCGGAAAGAGCCGACTGTTGCGCGAGTGCGTGAGCACCCTGCCCACCGACCGGTACGCGATCTGGTCCATCGCGGCCAGCGCCACCACCGCCGCGCTCCCGTTCGGCGGGCTGGTGCAGGTCCTCCCCGCCGAGCAACCCCAGGGGCTCTCCCCCGCCGGCATCCTGCGCTGGGCGCTGAACGTGCTGCAACAACAGGCGGCCGGCCGGCGGATCGTGCTCGCCATCGACGACGCGCACCTGCTCGACCCGCCGTCGGCGGCGCTGGTACACCTGGTCGCCCGCGCGGACAACGCCACCGTGATCGGCACCCTGCGCGACGGTGAGCAGATCCCGCTGCCGATCCGGGCACTCTGGACCGACGATCTGGTCGAGCACGTCGAGCTGACCCCGATGCCGCATGCCGAGACCGCCGGCCTGCTGGCGGCGATCCTCGGCGGCCCGGTCGACGCCGGCTCCGCCGACCGACTCGGCCGGCTGTCGTCCGGCAACCCCCTGCTGCTGCGTGAGCTGGTGCACGCCGCCAACGGCAGCGCGGAGCTGAAGCGCACCTACGGCATCTGGAAGTGGACCGGACGCCTGGAGTTGGCACCCAACCTGACCGACCTGATCGACACCCGGGTCGGGCAGCTCACCGACGGCGTCCGCGCGGTCGTCGAGCTGGTCGCCTTCGGCGAACCGATGGGCCTGCACCTGCTCAACCAGGCCGCCGCGTCGGCCGACGTGGAGATGGCCGAGGAACGCGGGCTGATCACCGTCGTGCAGAGCGACCGCCGGACCAACGTCCGGCTGGCCCACCCGCTGTACGGCGAGGTGATGCGCCGCCGCTGCCCGGTGAGCCGCACCCGACGACTCCAGGCGCACCTCGCGGAGCTGTTGGAGCAGGCCGGTAAGCGCCGCCGCGACGACCTCCTGCGGGTGGCGGTGTGGCGACTCGACTCGGGCACCGCCCAGGACGCTGCCCTGCTGCTGGACGCGGCCGTGCAGGCGTTCACCCGCTACGACGTGCCCCTGGCGACGAGGCTGGCCCGCGCCGCGCTGAACGCCGACGGTGGCTCGGACGCGGCGGAGCTGCTGGCCACCATCCTGATGTTCGCCGACCGGCCGGAGGAGGCGGTCGACGTCCTCGACGCGGTGACTCCCGATCCCGACGACGAGCGGCGGCTCTGCCGGTGGCTCACCGTGCGGGGGATGGTCAGCTACTGGGGGCTGAGCCGGGACTCCACGGTGGAGGAGATCGCGATCCGCGCCGCACAGCTCAGCGATTCCGCCGACCGTGCCCGGGTGCACGCCTTCGAAGCGATCATGCGACTGCATCGACTGGACACCGCCGCCGCGGTGCGACTCAGCCGGCGGGTGCTGGACCGACCGGCGGCCAGCGTCGCCGCCCGCGAGCTCGCCCGCAGCACCATCGCGTACCTCCAGGCCGCGCAGGGCCAGCTCGCCCGCAGCGGTACGGCGATCGCCCAGGTGCACTCCGCGGCGGCCAACTGGCGCACCGACATGCCGTACCTGCAACTGGCCCTGGAGCTGGCCCGGGGCACCCGACTCATGCTCACCGGCGACCTGGCCGGCATCGACGCGATCGTGGCCGACGAGTTCGCCGACCTCGCGGGCGCCGGCGACTTCCGGCTCGGCACCGGCTACCTGGCCATCCTCCAGGCGTGCGCGGCCCGGCTGCGCGGGCAGAGCGACGCGGCGATGCGGACGTCGCTGGGCGCCTGCGCGGTGCTGGCCACCAGTCGGGTCTACGCCGGTCTGGCCCAGGCCGAACGAGCCCAGGCGGCGGCGCTGCGCGGCGACGCGGCGCAGGCCGCCGAGGCGATGGCCGAGGCGGACCGCACCCACGCGCCGGGCATGGCGGTGCTCTATCCCTGGCTGGAGCAGGCCCGGGGAGCGGTGCTCGCCGCGTCGGGCGACCTGCCCGGCGCCGTCAAGCAGCTCACCGACCTGGTGGAGCGGTTGCGCGCGGACGGCTTCGCCGGGCACGAGGTGCACGCGCTGCACGATCTGGTCCGACTGGACCAGGCGGGGGCGCCGGTCGGCCCGACCTGCTCCGACGGTGGCCGACGCACCGTCGCACAGCGCCTCGCGGAGCTCTCCGAGCAGGTCGACGGGGTGCTTCCGCCGCTGCTGGCCCGGCACGCCCGGGCCGCGGTGACCGACTCCGCCCCGGACCTGCTCGCGGTCGCCGACGACTACGCCGCACTGGAACTGCACGTGTACGCCGCCGAGGCCACCGCCCAGGCCCTGCACCGGCTGCGCCAGCAGCACTCGCCGGCGGCCGGCGAGGCCCGGGAGCGGCTGGCCGGGCTGCTCGGCCGTTGCGACCTGATCCGTACGCCAGCGCTGCACGCCGGGGCGCCGGTGCTGACCGAACGCGAATGGCAGGTGGCCCGCCTCGCCGCCCATGGCGCGACCAGCAAGGCCATCGCCGAGCGGCTCTACCTCTCCGCCCGGACGGTGGAGAACCACCTCCAGCGGATCTACACCAAGCTCGGCGTGACCGGCCGTGCCGAACTGTGGGCCGCGCTGCGATCGATCCCGGGCCACGAGGGCGGCGACGCGGGCTGAACCTTAGGCTTGCGTGGTGAGCACCCTCCGCCCCGCGCTGCTGACTGACCACTACGAGCTGACGATGGTCAGCGCGGCACTGAAGGACGGCACCGCCGATCGCCGCTGCGTGTTCGAGGTGTTCAGCCGCCGACTGCCCAGCGGCCGCCGGTACGGCGTGGTCGCCGGTACGGCCCGCCTCGTCGAGCTGGTCCGCGACTTCCGCTTCGACCCGACGGAGATCGACTTCCTGCGTCGGACCGGAGTGGCCGACGAGGCGGCGGCCGCCTGGCTCGCCGACTACCGCTTCACCGGCGACATCGAGGGGTACGCCGAGGGTGAGCTCTTCTTTCCCGGTTCGCCGATCCTCACCGTCTCCGGCGGCTTCGCCGAGTGCGTGGTGCTGGAGACGCTGGTGCTCTCCGTGCTCAACCACGACAGCGCGGTGGCTGCCGCGGCGGCCCGGATGGTGACCGCGGCGCGGGGTCGGGCGCTGATCGAGATGGGGTCGCGGCGAGCGCACGAGGAGGCCGCCGTGGCTGCGGCCCGTGCCGCGTACCTGGCCGGGTTCCGGTTCACCTCCAACCTCGCCGCCGGCGCGCGCTACGGCATCCCGACGGCGGGCACGGCCGCGCACGCGTTCACGCTGCTGCACCACGACGAGCGGGCGGCGTTCGCCTCGCAGGTCGCCACGCTGGGCAGGGACACGACGCTGCTGGTCGACACGTACGACATCAGCCAGGGCATCCGCAACGCGATCGCGGTGGCCGGGCCGGAACTGCGGGCGGTACGGATCGACTCCGGTGATCTGGCGGTGATCGCCCAGCAGTCCAGGGAACTGCTGGACTCGCTGGGCGCCACCGAAACGAAGATCATCGTCTCCGGCGACCTGGACGAGTACTCCATCGCCGCGCTGGCCGCCGAACCCGTGGACATGTACGGCGCGGGCACCGCCGTGGTCACCGGTTCCGGGGCGCCGACCGCCGGGCTGGTCTACAAGCTCGTCGAGGTCGAGGGACGGCCGGTGGTGAAGCGCTCCGAGCACAAGGCGACCATTGGTGGCCGGAAGGTCGCCGTCCGCCGACACAAGCCGACGGGCACCGCCACCGAGGAGATCATCGTTCCGCAGGGCGTACCGGACCGGCAACCCAACGACCGGATGCTCCAGCGCTCGTACGTGGTCGATGGTGAGCCGGTGGCGCTGCCGACACTTGACGAGTCGCGGGAGCACCTGCGCGAATGCCTGATCTCCATCCCCTGGGAGGGGCTGAAGCTGTCCGCCGGCGACCCTGCCGTGCCGGTCAGCGTCGTTCCCGCCGACTGAAGCTCATCCAGGACGATCACCGCAGACCCGATCATGAGGAGAGGGAGACCCCGATGGCCAACGCGCTGATCATCGTGGACGTGCAGAACGACTTCTGCGAGGGCGGCTCGCTGGCCGTCGGGGGCGGCGCAGGGGTGGCCGCCGGCATCTCCCGACTCCTCGGTGCCGAGCCGGACCGCTGGGCGCACGTGGTCGCGACCAAGGACTACCACGTCGACCCCGGCTCCCATTTCGGCGACCCGCCGGACTTCGTGGAGTCCTGGCCGCGGCACTGCGTGGTCGGCACCAGCGGCTCGGAGTTCCACCCCGACCTGGAGACCGGGCGGGTCGAGGCGATCTTCCACAAGGGCGAGCACGCGGCGGCGTACTCCGGGTTCGAGGGGCATGCCGACGACGGTGAGTGCCTGGCGGATTGGCTGCGCCGGCACGACGTCGACCGGGTGGATGTGGTCGGCATCGCCACCGACCACTGCGTCCGGGCGACCGCGCTGGACGCCGCCCGCGAGGGTTTCGCCACTACCGTGCTGCTCGAACTGACCGCCGCGGTCGCCCCGGCGACCACCGACGTGGCGCTACGAGCGATGGACGGCGCCGGCGTGACGCTGCACGGCGAGCCTGTGATGAGGGCCGCATGAACCGGTAATTCGTTGGTCATCCGCCCGTCGCCGGTCGAGGATGTCGCCGGAGGTACGGACCCACGTGAACATGAAGCCTTACCGGGATGCGCTCGCCCTGCCCGGCCTGCGGTCACTGCTGCTGCTCGCAGTCCTCGCCCGCATCCCGCTGACCGCGACCGGTGTGACGCTGACCTTCTACGTGGTGCTCGACCTCGATCGGGGCTACGGGGCCGCCGGCCTGGTCGGTGCGGCCATCACGGTCGGCGCGGCGATCGGCGGCCCGCTGCTCGGTCGGCTGGTGGATCGGCGCGGCCTGCGTCCGGTTCTGGTGCTCACCGCGATCGCCGAGGCGCTGTTCTGGGCCACGGCGCCCTCGCTGTCGTACCCGCTGCTGCTGCCCGCCGCCTTCGTGGCCGGCTCGCTGGCGCTGCCCATCTTCTCGATGGTCCGCCAGTCCATTGCCGCGCTGGTCCCGGAGGACCAACGCCGCCCGGCGTACGCGCTGGACTCGATGTCGGTGGAGCTGTCCTTCATGATCGGCCCCGCGCTGGCGGTGGCGCTGGTCACCGCGATCTCCGCGCGGACGACCCTGTACCTGGTCGGCGCCGGCATCGTCGCCGCCGGAATCGGCCTGTGGCTACTCAACCCGCCCACCCGGAGCGCCGCCGAGCCGACCGGCCCACGGCGTCGGGTGCCCCGCCGAGAATGGTTGACTCCCCGACTGCTCGCCGTGCTGGCCGTCAGTACCGCCGCCACCCTGGTGCTCGGTGGCACCGACGTGGCGGTGGTCGCCGTGCTGCGTGCCAGCGGCGAGGTCGGCTGGACCGGAGCGGTGCTGGCCATCTGGGCGGTCGCCTCGCTGGCCGGCGGGTTCGCCTACGGTGCCGTGCACCGCTCGCTCTCCCCCCTGGCGCTGACTGCGGCGCTCGGTCTCTGCACCATCCCGGTCGGGTTGGGCGGCGCACACTGGTGGCTGCTCAGCCTGGCTCTGATCCCTGCGGGGGCGCTCTGCGCGCCGACCATCGCGGCGGCCTCGGACGCGGTCAGTCGGCTGGCCCCACCCGAGGTACGCGGTGAGGCCATGGGCCTGCACGGGTCGGCCGTCACCGTAGGCATCGCGATCGGCGCGCCTCTCGCCGGCGCGGTGATCGACGCCAGCGCGCCACTCTGGGGTTTCGTCGTGACCGGCGCGCTGGGCGCGCTGGTCACCCTGGTCGTGCTCCCCATCGAGCTGCGCCGCCGCCGCAACGCGGACGCGGCCGCCCTGGTACCGCCGGTCGAGGCCGACCTCACGCCCGCCGGTCGCTGACGGCCGGCACACCAGAGGCGAACGACGCCCGCCAAACCAGAGCCGGCGGCCCGACACCCCGGCGGCCCGACACCCGGCGCCCCAACACCCCGGCAACCCGACACCCGGCGCCCCAACACCCCGGCAACCCGACACCCGGCGCCCCAACACCCCGGCAACCCGACACCCGGCGCCCCAACACCCCGGCAACCC